>NZ_JAAHHX010000002.1:0-317529 GCF_010672065.1 Moorena sp. SIO4A1
GAACGTTCGCTCTAATTTTTGGGTCTGGTCTTTACCGTCAGATGTGTTTGACATCAGTTGGTAGAACTCGCTCATACCCACCCCAACCATCTGTATGCCATTGTTGACAATCTGTTTTGCCTTCTGTTTTAACTAGGAATTGAGAGATCAACTCGTCAGTATGCTTGCCCACTCTAGCAGCAAGAATTAGTCCGTTTCCAAGATCTTGATTTATCCCAATCCAGCAATCTCCCACTATCATCTGATCTCGGAGACAGTGAAATTGTTTTTTTGCACAAATGACCAAAACTCATCGCTAGTTATCTGCTCTGTTTCTACCTTTTGCACAAGAGCGTTATGAACCATTTGTCCAAATAGAGAAGCTTTTCGGACATTACTCACCACTGTGTTGTATGCCAGATGCGTAGTACGGCTAACTCCTCTTAAACTGCAACCTTGCTGCGATCGCTTGTAATACTGCACGGATTTGTTCAGGGTTCACAAGTCGATCGGTAATAGATAGTATCAAAGGTTTCTGTGAAAGTCTGCCGACAAACTCGACAGTAATAGCGTTGACAACCCTTGCTAGTTTTCCCGTGTTTATGAGTCTTGTGATGACCACACAGAGGACATTCCATAACATTGAAGTATTTTATTTACCTCTGCCATCTTACCATTCCCACACTTCTGTGATGCACTACCCGCAACGGTTTATGTGTAGAAAGTTTCTTTATCTTCACCGTTGACAGTCAACCGTCAATCGTCAACCGTTAATAAAACCTGGTTAACACAGAACTGAACTAGACTTGCTAGTCACTCCATTACCACTGTCTTCTAAATTCTCAATAAAATGACTCCAAGGTTCTGTGTAAGTTTCTGTGTAAGTTCTCGAAAAATCTAGAATAGGAGTTTCTTGTGCTGACCCGATCCAACCACTCACTGGAGAAATTAACGGGAAAAGCCACTCATAGTAACTCTGGGGAAACGGAGTACTAGAGAGTTCCATGATGCTCTTATAAAATAGCCCAAAGGTTCCTGGGTCAATTTTGTGCTTCTCGACAGCGACTTGGATAAATTCCTCTGGACTCAAGCCTACATAACTTTGGCAGATTGTCACCCAATTCTTTAATCGTCGCCTGGCCTTTAAGCTCAGTGAAATAAATTTCACTCCCTTGAGTTCCTCAAATTTAGGAGACTGATTTAACACCTCCTCTAGGCCGGTGGTATCTGTCGAACCACTGAATTCCCTTTGCAACCGTTTAGCGATCGCTAAATTAATCTCAACTAATTGCTGTACTGGTCGCCACTGAAGCTCTGCCAAAATCTGCTCCATGGAAATAGGTGGTGTCAAAGTAGAGGAACTCGATTTCTTGTTTCGCTCAATGGCTTCGAGAGGGTTTTCCTCACTGACCAAGAAGCTGATCAACTCTTCCGTTGTCCAACCAATACCTTTAGCCAGCCTCTCTAGCTTCTCTAAGCTGGGAGTATTATCACAATTCATCCAATTTGTCAAGGTATTGTTAGTGACATTGACTTGCCTAGCAAGTTCCCGGACACTACCCAATTTTTGAGCCAGTACCTTAATCAATTGACTTAGCCTTTGGTGAATTTTGCTGTGTTTTAAGGAACTGTCTTTACTTGTGTCCAATTTTTTTACCACTCTGTTCTGGTGACATAATGTAACACTTCCCGATCTGGTAAGTGTGGGCTTGGGCGTGGTCATTCTCGGCTTTGGTAGGGAGCACTAGAAATCGAAATTGACCCCAGCTGGCAACCATGCGATCGCATAGCCACAACCGAAGCGCGTCCATATAGCACTAGGCATTCAAATTAGGACATTGTCTTGATGCAAAGCGCGAGTGGGGGAAACCACGGCAGTTGCTCATGGGGGGAACCCCCAAGACCGCACTGCCTCCCCAAGACCGCGCTGCATCGCTCCTAAACTCCGAAACGTGAGTCTAGCTTACTTGTGACTTCTGACTTCTGACTTCTGACGCTAAGCGTAGCGCTATACCACCATGCTGCCCAAACATGAATGGAGCATCGCTAATCTTCTCCGTGAAAACTCAGTGGTAACTCCCCGGTGGGCAAAAGAGTATCTTACGTATAATCACGGTTGTTCAATATTTTTAACAAAATTATGATGGTTGTGAAAAGGGTTGAACATCTACATTACATCTACACCATATGTTAAAGCATCAGAACTGGGAGAAAAGGGTAACCGCTAAGCAAAGCAATACCCTTGCTCAGGAAAATCAGCAACTCAAAATTAAGTCAGATAAGTGCTACATTCCCATGACAAGTGGCCACGGTGGTTCTTCAACGTTAGTCCGTTGGAAGCAGAAAGTCACTACACAGAAAGTCACTACACAGAAAGTCACTACACACAATCGAGTGAATTTCTCGAGCTACCCACTGTGCCCTCCCCGCTACACCAAACCCGAGAAGCCTGTAGCTCCCCAAGAACAATTAAGTAACTTACAAGAAACCTGTGGTAAAATCATTCATCTACTCTGTACATCTGACTATGGGAAACTGACTCAAGATGAATTGAACAGGAAGTGCCGGTATTCAGAAGAGCGACTTGCCCAAGGACTGAAACAGCTTGAGCTTGAAAAAGTAATTGAGTTCAAGTGGGGCATGTGGGTGATCATTAATCATCAACCCATCTGTCCTAAATGCGGTCTCAAAACTCGTGTAGTTAATTCTGCCTTGACACCAGGGAAAATTAAATCAATCTGTTCAACATGTCTCGAGTTAAAGCGTATTCAGTCAAAATTGCCGTTTTGATGAACTGCACTAAATTCTTAAAGGGTGGAGTGGGTTGTGAGGAGAATGAACAGCGAAAGCTGCCAAAAAATGGACAATGGAAAATGAACCATCCATTCTTGATGCAATAGCGAGTGGGGGGAAACCCCCTTTGGCCGACTGCATCGCTTGGGTAATGGGATGTTAACCTGTAGCCCTTGGTGATCTAGGAAAGCAGTCTCAAAAACTGTGGTCCCTATCACCTGATGATGGGGTGATCAGGTGATGGGGAGCAGGTTTATCATAATGTATCCCGTAGCAGTCCTATCAAAATCAGGAAAACCATTAGTGGTACGCAGCATTCCTCCCCTCCTAACTATACGAGTGTAGGCGGAATATCCAGCTGCAATTTTTAACTAACGAAAAACCATGCATCGCCCAATTTACCTAGACTGCCATGCCACAACACCTATGGATGAACGGGTGTTGGAGGCAATGTTACCCTACTTCACTGAACATTTTGGCAATCCATCGAGTATCAGCCATACCTATGGCTGGGAAGCTGAAGCAGCGGTGAAACAAGGTCGTCAGATTCTAGCAGATGCTATCAATGCCACACCAGTCGAGATCATTTTTACTAGTGGTGCCACAGAGGCTAACAATCTAGCCATTAAAGGGGTGGCTGAGGCTTATTTAAGTAAAGGACGTCACCTGATTACCGTGCAAACTGAACACAATGCTGTTCTTGACCCCTGTCACTATTTAGAAACCCTAGGGTTTGAGGTGACATTTCTACCGGTAAAAGATGATGGACTAGTGGATTTAAGCCAGCTAGAGCAGGCTTTCCGTCCTGATACCATATTAGTGTCAGTGATGGCAGCGAATAATGAAATTGGAGTGTTGCAGCCTTTGGCCGAGATTGGGGATCTTTGTCGCCAGCATAATGTACTCTTCCATACAGATGCTGCCCAGGCTATTGGCAAAATCCCCTTGGATGTGCAGTCGATGAAGATTGATTTAATGTCCTTGACAGCCCATAAAATTTATGGGCCAAAGGGGATTGGGGCTCTCTATGTCCGGCGTCGTAACCCCAGAGTAAGGCTTGCACCCCAGCTCCATGGCGGTGGACATGAACGAGGGATGCGTTCTGGCACACTTTATACCCCTCAGATTGTGGGGTTTGCTAAGGCTGTGGAACTGGGGTTAGAAGAACAACCCTCAGAATCTCAACGGTTGATAGAACTCCGGGAGGGTCTGTGGACCACTCTCTCTAAACTAGAAAGTATCCAGATCAATGGTCATCCTACCCAGCGATTATCCGGAAACCTTAACATTAGTGTGGAGGGAGTAGATGGCGCAGCCCTGCTGCTAGGATTACAGCCTGTGGCAGCCGTTTCTTCTGGCTCCGCTTGTTCCTCAGCAACTGTAGCTCCTTCCCATGTACTATTAGCCCTAGGACATCCGGAAAATCTGGCTTATGCCTCCATCCGGTTTGGAATTGGACGCTTTAATACCATGGCAGAAATTGAGCAGGTGGCTGAGCATACGATCACAACGATTCAGTCTCTGCGCCAATCTCAAGCTGTCAAAATTAATTGAACAAAATGGTTGAGCGCAGTCCCTAGGCATATTTTATAGTTTGGGTGGGGTAACCGAAACCAGCTTTTAAATTGCAAAGCGTAAGCTTCTAGGCTACGATCACATCGGTACCACAAAGGAGATTTCGCTCCTTAGCTGAACCGCGAAAAGCCCCGCACTTTACCTTTATTGGCTAGGTGTCCTATGGGAAGCGCAGGGTAAGAGTCCCAAAGGATCTTACCAATGTGATATACTAGCAATGGTAGCGATGCAGTGCCGAGCTGCGGGGGTTTCCCCCATTAGCGACTGCATCAAGACAGGGAAGATAAATTAAGAGCTAACCGCCACCTACCAACTAAAAATAGAACGAGTTGTATTGTTCCGGCGCGGAGGGGCACCGCGTGTCGTTAATAATGCTTATCGTTCGCGTAGCGTGGCCTACGGCCTTGTATCCAAAAGCAGTAGCTGGAGTTGCTAAGAAGCCCGTCATGTCCCGTTAGGGCAGCTTCGGGAGATGTCACTAGGCGAATCAACAGGGGATGAGAATATAACACATCCCCAAAAAGGCAAACATATGTGCCTCAAGACCCTAAATCTAAGCAGTAAAGCTGCTGAAACAGGGAGATTCAGGAGATATAGACAGAAACCCTGAAGAATTTCCAGACCTCTGGTCAGGAAATAGTCAGCTAACAAAAAATTAAAACTTTTGGAGAGATTGGTAGCAACTGGGTAGTTTGTGGTAAATCCCGAACAGTGCCGATAAGGGGTCAACTGACTTTCAGCTATCGGAGCTGTGGTTAGCCAAAACCATCGCGCATAGCCTGTTTTAGCTTCCTCCGCGAGAAGCCCCACACCTCAATGCGCAGCATGAGTGTGGGAACGAAGTTACCGCAAGAATAGGGCAGCCTTTATGGTTGGTCGGCTATGCGTAAAAGGGTTAAAACTTTATGATTAAGGCTGCCCTAATAAACAGGTTTCATCTCCGGGATGAATCGCGGGCAGGAACTCTGATAAACAGCCTGAAAAACGTTATAATAAAAATAGCAGGGAAGACAAATTAAGAGCTAACCGCCACCTGCGTGTTTAAAAATAGAACTTTTTGTATTGTTCCGGTGCGGAGGGGCATCCCGTATCGTTAATAAAGCTTACCGAGTATCCTAAGCAATAGCTGGAGTTGGTAAGAAGCCCACACTGAACCGTGCTTGTCAGTGTGGGAGTATGTCACCATAGGTGCGCTTTCCTAATGGGAATTAAATTTGCCACTGGTCACACTTCTTGATGGGGGGAGTGGCTTAACCTCCATTTTTGTATCAGTTATATCAGTGGCAAAGTAATCCGTTGTCTATATTTCAGAGTGCGACTGGATAGAGACAGGGATTCACAAGTGTTAGTCAAAATCCTCAGAAAATCGGTTAGAATTATTTGAATCCACAAGAGTCACGTGATCAATTTGTCAGGCTTAACATCCCCCGAAGTCCCTACGGGATTATAGGAAAGGCGAGGCAGATTGCGAGACAATTACACATAGGTGCGCTCTTACTTGGCTATTTAAATTCGCGTGATTGTGCGCTTTACTTTGGCTCGGGAACCCGGGCTTCTTGGGTCGCGCCTTTAGGCAAAGCCCAACGCAGGGCGCGTTCGGGCGCGCACCTCAAAAATTTTCGACTTTGCGACAGAACATCCTACTGGAAAGCGAGTCTTAAAGTAGAGAACTAATGTCGCACCTCCAAGTGTTACAATCAGCAGAGCCGCTACAATCCCATTCACCAAACAAACCCCCTGTCAGCACCCCCCTTTAAACAGACGGGGCTTCGAGACAGTTTCACCGCCATTGACTACAGCCATTGACTACAGCCATTGACTACAGTTTTCGATTGACCGTAGGTCACGCTACGCGAACAAACAATGAGCAACAAAATAGTTAAGTGGGCTTTCCGTGATGGCGAACGCGCCCCGCGTGACCTACGGTCAAGGGATTGCTCGCCATCACGGGTCGCACCTCTAGTTATTCATAGTCTATTTATTAGTCTCTGTGGCCGATCAGTTTAATGGCAGTAAATCACCGAACATTTCAGACCTAGAAATAAAGTACGACTCCTATCGTTAACTGTAGGACTAAGCGTACCACGAAGTTTTGAGGAAATTGCATGCCAAAGCAAATTATTATTGCAGAGCAACATCAACTTGCTGCTGTATTTTGGGAAGATCAAATTCAAGAACTAGTAGTTGCCACCGGTAATCACCAGGTCGGTGATATTTATCTAGGCATTGTAGAAAATGTCTTACCGGGTATTGATGCAGCATTTGTCAATATTGGGGATCCTGATCGCAATGGTTTTATTCATGTGACAGATTTAGGACCATTGCGCTTGAAACGCCGGTCTGGTGCGATCACCGAACTGCTGACTCCCCAGCAGAAGGTGTTGGTGCAAGTGATGAAAGAACCTACTGGTAATAAAGGGCCCAGGCTTACAGGTAATATTAGTTTACCCGGTCGCTATTTGGTGCTGATGCCTTATGGCCGAGGAGTAAACTTGTCTCGGCGGATTAAGAGCGAAAGTGAACGTAATCGCCTCAGAGCTCTAGCAATTCTAATCAAACCATCGGGCATGGGAGTGCTGGTGCGCACCGAAGCCGAAGGCAGAGCCGAAGAAGCCATTATGGAAGACTTGGAAAACCTGCAAAGACAATGGGAAGCTGTCCAGCTCGAAGCAACCTCTACCAGAGCACCAGCCCTACTTAATCGGGATGATGATTTTATTCAGCGTGTCCTCCGGGATATGTACACTGCTGATGTTAATCGGATTGTGGTGGATTCTAGTACTGCAGTCAAACGGGTTAAACAACACTTGTTGAGCTGGAGTGGAGGTCAAGCACCAGAGGGGGTCTTGATTGACCATCACCGCGATCGCATGCCAATTTTGGCATACTTCCGGGTCAATGCTGCAATTCGAGAAGCCCTCAAGCCAAGAGTAGATTTACCATCTGGTGGCTACATTATCATTGAACCTACCGAAGCTCTAACCGTAATTGATGTGAACTCTGGTTCCTTTACCCGCTCAGCTACAGCACGGGAAACGGTTTTGTGGACTAACTGTGAGGCAGCAACAGAAATTGCCCGCCAGCTGCGCCTACGTAATCTAGCTGGGGTGATCGTTGTTGACTTTATTGATATGGACACCAGGCGGGATCAGTTGCAGGTTCTCGAACACTTCAATCAAGCCCTAAAAGAGGACAAAGCCCGACCACAGATTGCCCAGCTTTCGGAACTTGGCTTAGTGGAACTGACTCGCAAGCGCCAAGGGCAAAATATTTACGAGTTGTTTGGTAAAACCTGTGCTACCTGTGGCGGGTTAGGACATCTGGCACATCTTCCCGGTGAAGTCGAAGCAGAAGCACTAGAGACCTTAGCACCGATCCCCTTACCGGCGGAGCGAAGCATTCCACAGTTCCCCGAACCTGTAGACTTATCTTCTGAGAATGATAATGATTTGGACTTGCTCAATCACCCCAGTTATCAGGAACGGGGAGCGGTAAATAATCGCCGCCGCCGCCGCCGTCGTATTGATGACCCAGTGATTAGGGAAGAACCAATTACTAGGGGAGTCAATCGGGTGATCTCTGTCTCATCCAACTTTGATGCCATCACAGAACCCGAGGTATCCACCTCAGGAGTAGAAAAACCTCAGCTAGTCAAGTTTGCTCAAGAAAAGGAACCACCAGAATTGGTCAGGGTTGAAATGAGCCCAGAAGAACAAGATGTTTATGCGTTAATGGGCATTTCCCCTATACTAAATTTAGACCGAGAGGTGAAAGATCCTAGGTCAGCAATTATCTCAGTGTTACTGCCGGGAGAAAAAATCGAGGATAATGAAGAAGAATTATCCAATTCAACTACCGATTCAACTACCGATTCAACTACCGATTCAAGTAATAGTCAATCCTCCATCGACGATCAGCTAGAGTTAGACGAATCAGACTTGGTAGAATCTACTGCTGACACACCAATTGCAGAAACTGGATCTGATCAACTTATTACTACCAATGGCACCATTAATAGTCCCCCCATAGTGCGCCGCCGCCGTCGCCGCTCTTCAGCATTGGATAAATGACAACGGACAAAGTCACTGAAGTGTTTGAGTTACCGGATAAATCCGGTACTCCTTCCTTAGTGGCTGGAGTAGATGAAGTAGGGCGAGGTGCCTTATTTGGTCCAGTTGTGGCAGCAGCAGTGATTTTACCTGTATCTGTCTTGCCACAACTGGCTCTAGCTGGCGTTAAAGATAGTAAACAGTTGTCCCGGAAGCGACGCCAAAGGCTGTCTGAAGAAATTCAGGGATTGGCACTGGATTGGACTATTGGTTATTCCACTAGTGCAGAAATTGACCAGCTCAATATCTTACAGGCTTCATTGTTAGCTATGAAACGGGCTGTGCTTAAATTAAAAGTTAAGCCCGATATTTGTCTGATTGATGGGTTACACGGGTTGCCAGATTTACCGATAGCACAACGAAATCTAGTAAAGGGGGATCAGCGATCGCTTCATATTGCGGCAGCAAGTATTGTAGCCAAGGTGTGGCGTGATGATTTAATCATTCGTCTAGCTACCAAGTATTCAGAGTATGATTTGACAGCCAACATGGGCTATGGTACCAAAAAGCATCGGTTAGCACTGCAAAAATACGGACCATGTCGGCTGCATCGCATGTCCTTTAGCCCCTGTAGTCAGGCGAATCAACAAATGAGTTAAATTATTTATTGACAAATAACAATCAACCAAATCGATAACCCTTACCATAAACTGTATGGATCAGGGGGGCGGAACCCTTAATTTCGATTTTGCGACGCAACAAACGAACTAGAGCAGCTAAATTGTTACTTTTTGGGATTTCCTCAGATGGCCACAAATGTTGATAAATTTGCTTGTGGGATAATAATAGACCAACATGGCTCATGAAGTACGCTAGCAGTTGGCTTTCTTTTTCTGATAGCTCAATTGGGCGTCCGTGGCGATAAGCTATTTGATTGGTTAAGTCTAATTCTATTTGTCCAACCCGTAACCGCTGGCTGGGATTGGCATCAGTCGCAGCAGAACGCCGAAGCAGAGCCCGGACTCTAGCGAGTAACTCCCGCAGTTCAAATGGTTTAACTAGATAGTCGTCAGCACCAGCATCTAATCCCATCACTCTGTCATCTACAGTGTCCTTGGCGGTTAGAAAAAGAACTGGGGTAGTGGTGTCATGCGATCGCATTTGTTGGCAAATTTCTAACCCAGAAATGTGCGGTAGCATCCAGTCTAAGATTAACAAGTCATAAGCGCCAAGGGATGCTAACTCATTTCCTGACGCGCCATTATACGCCACATCTACAGTGTAACCTTCACGAGTTAATACCCGAGACAGGGGGTCAGTCAGCTCAATTTCATCATCTACTAAAAGGATACGCATTGATTTTGTTGATAGTTGACGGTTGACGCTTGACTATCAACACAATTATAAGACTTACGCAGCGACTCTATCTGTAGCGTAGGTTATTAACGAAGCCTACTACTTGTAGTTAACAGCCAAGTCATTGATATACTATTTTAGCTGTCAGGCAAAATTCATCCCACACCTAATGCGTAGCATAGGTGTGGGATGAATTTTGCACAGGGTATGTATAGAATTGCTATAATATATGTCCTGATAAACAAAGCCGTTCGCGTAGCGTGGCCTACGGCCTTAAATGCTGGTTTGTCATCCACTTACGTGGCTAAAAAATAGAACTTATTGTATTGTAAGGCGTGCGGAGGGGCATCCCGGAGACGAAACCTTAGAAGAGTGGAGCCTTAATCATAAAGTTTTAACCCTTTTCTGCATAGCCTGCTAACCATAAAGGCTCCACTCTTTAAGCGGTAACTTCTGACCGTGTCGTTAATAAAGCTTACCGAGTATCCGTTCGCGCAGCGTCGGCGAAAGCCGATAGTGATGGCTGGAGTTGGTAAGAAGCCCACACTGTAATCTTGGCCAAAGGCCACGCTACGCGAACGATGAGCGTGTGGGAGTATGTCACTTAAGATAAAGTTAATCATAGGGTAATTATAATTTAAGGGCTAGAAAGACAAACCAGTATGGCTTGGGCATTGGTTACAGGTGGCACCAAAAGGATTGGTAAAGCGATCGCATTAGACTTGGCGAAACAGGGCTATGATCTAGCCATTCATTACAACCGTTCTCGCCAAGACGCGGAAATCCTAGGGGAACAGATCCAGTCCCTAGACCGAAATTGTCGATTTTACCAAGCTGATCTAACCTGTGACCAAGATATGCTCAATCTTTTGCCAAGGGTGAAAGCAGATGTTCCTGAGCTTGATTTGTTGGTGAATAATGCTTCTATTTTTGAACCAGCAACCCTCAAAGACACGGAACTTGACTTGTTTGACAGTCACTTTGCTGTAAACTTTAAGGCTCCGTATTTCTTTACCCGTGATTTTGCTCGTCTTTATCAAAAAGGGAACATTATCAATATTATTGATACCAGAATCAACAAGAATGATTTTTCCTATTCTGCTTACACATTAGCTAAGAAAGCCTTGGCTAACTTAACGGAGATGGCAGCTTTGGAGTTTGCTCCACATATTCGAGTGAATGGAATTTGCCCTGGGTGGATTTTACTTCCAGCCGGGGCAAGTGAACAGTATATCGAAACACTTAGACAAAGAGTACCCATGCATAGCCAGGGCAATGTGGATCAGATTTGTCAGGCTGTTCGCTATTTGCTCTCTAATCAATTTGTTACCGGACAGTTTTTATTTGTGGATGGCGGTCAACATTTGTAATCAACTGTAAGCCGCCCGCTTTTCAATTATAACTGATAACTGATAGCTGACGGCTGATAGCTGACCGCTGATAGCTGACGGCTGATAGCTGACCGCTGATAGCTGACGGATGATAGCTGACGGCTGATAGCTGACAATAAACTTAATCAAGACTATATACATCAAAAAAATGACAAAACTTACTGATATCACATCAATAAAAGTTAATGATTTCGGGAGCAAAAAACAACACAGTTATGTTGAAGCGCTGCTGGAAATAAAAAATTTAAGACTCCGCACGATAATAGGATTTAATGACTGGGAAAGAAAAACTAAACAAGATGTTGTGATTAATATTAAGGCTGGCTTTACCCCAGGAAATTCTACAAAAAGCGATTGCGTTGAAGATACCCTAAATTATAAAACCCTAAGCAAGCGTGTAATTAAAGCAGTGGAAGAAAGTAAGTTTAATTTACTAGAAAAGCTAACCCAGATGATTTTAGATATTGTAATGGAAAATCCCCGGATAGTATGGGCTAAGGTGAAAGTTGATAAACCTTTTGCTTTGCGATTTTCCGATTCTGTGTCTATAGAATTGAGTGCTAAACGATGAATGAAGTGGTAGTGAATGAAGTAGTAGTAAGTGTTGGCTCTAATATTGAACCTCATAAAAATGTAAAACTAGCCAAATATAATTTATCAAAAACTGATAATTTTGTTAATGAATCTCGCTTTTACATAACAAAACCCATAGGCTTTACTGAGCAACCTGATTTTCTAAATGGTGCCTTTTTAATTCACACAGAAGACGGTTTTGAGACCTTTCGTCAAAAACTTAAACAAGTCGAAATTGACCAAGGGCGGGTTAAGCAATCCAATAAAAATGGACCGCGCTGTATAGATTTAGACATTGTGGTCTGGAATCGAAGGATTGTTGATCCTGACTTTTATCAGCGGGATTTTATAAAAAAAACTGTGCTAGAGCTGATTCCTGATTTAAAGGTTTAACAAATAGCTAATGACAAACCCCCCGGAATCATAAGTATTCAACAGGTGCGACCCGTGGCGAATTTAATTCTTAATGGTAAGAGCGCACCTAAGGACATGATCGGGTTGGTGATAATTTGAGTAGCACGGGCTTCTATAATTGAGCTTCTACAGGTATAGTTGATCTGATCAGTGAACTAATTGACCCCCTGCCAAAGCTCCCGAAGCTCCCCATATGATTACCATCGCATTACCCAAAGGCGCACTCCTAAAAGACAGCATCAAGCTACTGCAATCCGTTGGCTTAGACTTTAGTGCCTTCCTAGACTCCTCCAACCGCCAACTCCAGATTCAAGACCCCAGTCAAACGGCTCAAGCTCTACTGGTACGAGCTCAAGATGTACCGGTTTACGTGGAATATGGTCAAGCTCAGTTGGGGATAGTTGGTTACGATGTGCTACGGGAAAAAACCCCGGCAGTGGCTACCTTAGGTGACTTACACTTTGGTTATTGTCGGATGTCATTGGCAGTTCGTGCCGCTAGCTCTTATCTAAGCCCTTTGGATTTGCCAGCTCATGGTCGCGTAGCCTCCAAGTTTGTTCACTGTGCTCGGGAATATTTCAATAACCTGGATTTGCCAGTGGAAATTATCCCGCTCTACGGTTCTGTTGAACTTGGTCCGATTACCGGGATGTCGGAGGCAATTGTGGATTTGGTGTCCACAGGTCGTACCTTAAAAGAGAATGGCTTGATTGAAATTGACATTTTGTATGAGAGTACAGCAAGACTGATTGCCCATCCCATCAGTTATCGCCTCGATATTGATGGTATGAACAATTTGATTGAGCAGATTCGAGAATTGACTAAGGTCAGTGCTGAATCTTTAGTGAGTTAGTTATGATTCTTTAGTTAGTAGGGTGTGTGACTAACCCACCCTCGCAAGTAGAGTATAGCATGGACTGGCAAGAGATATCTGGTAACTGGGTTTTAATCCCCAATCGTCCCACCGGGATTATCCATTTCCTGGGTGGGGCGTTTATTGCTACAGCACCCCACGTAACTTACCGATTGTTACTGGAAAAATTAGCAGCTCAAAGGTATGCAGTGATTGCGACACCGTTTGTGAATACCCTCGACCATATTGCGATCGCACGAGATGTACTCAATCGCTTCGAGACTACTCTAAATCGCTTACAGGTAACCAATGTTTTACGGAAACGGTATCTACCCATCTATGGTATAGGCCACAGTATGGGGTGCAAACTGCATTTGTTGATTGGCAGCCTCTTCAGTGTAGAGCGAGCTGGTAATATCTTGATTTCCTATAACAACTATTCCGCTGACCGTGCTATCCCCTTTGTGGAACAGTTAAACCTCAATCCTGTCTTTCAGGTAGAGTTTACTCCCTCACCCCAAGAAACTAACTATCTGATTACTCAACGCTATCAAATCCAGCGTAATTTACTGATTAAATTCACTGATGACGAGATTGACCAAAGTGTTAGCTTGACCCAAGCCTTAAAGAAACGTTTTCCAAATATGGTTGTGCTACAGCGGATACCAGGAAATCATTTAACACCTTTAGGGCAAGATGTGACCTTAAACCCAGGGGCAGTGTTTACCCCATTGGATGCCGTAGGTCAGTGGGTCAAGCAAGAAGTCTATCGCGATTTAAATCGGTTGCAACGGGAAATTTTGCGATGGTTAAATCCTCTAGCAGTGGCTTAAGGTTGTTCGCGTAGCGTGGCCTTTTGGCCAAGGTTAGCAGGTTGAAAGTTGTTCGCGTAGCGTGGCCTTTTGGCCAAGGTTAGCAGGTTGAAAGTTAGTAGGTTGAAGGTTAGTAGGTTGAAAGTTAGTAGGTTGAAGGTTGTTCGCGTAGCGTGGCCTTTTGGCCAAGGTTAGTAGGTTGAAGGTTGTTCGCGTAGCGTGGCCTTTTGGCCAAGGTTAGTAGGTTGAAGGTTAGCAGGTTGTTCGCCTTTGGCGTTCGGTGTAGGGTAGGTTGTCTGTCAAAATGCAGAATTCTACATTCTGCATTCTACATTCTACATTCTAAAATGTTGTTCGCCTTTGGCGTTCGGTGTAGGGTAGGTTGAATCTTGAAAGTAGATACTCAAAATTCAACTGCCCTATTGAATGACTAATCACTAGGATAAGGTTTCGTCAGACTCTAGCACTGTGGTAGATTCCGACAACGGAACAGTTTTCTGTGAACTCGAACAGTCACTATCGACCATGGTTGAATCCTCTAGCACTGTGGTAGATTCCGACAACGGAACAGTTTTCTGTGAACTTGAAAAGTCACTATCGACCATGGTTTCCTCTGGTTCTGGCAAGGTGGAAGCCTGAGATTGTAGCGCTACCGATGACTCAGGGCTACTAAACGAGAATCTTGGCAAGGTTTTGGTTAAAGGTTTCAGTGCTTCTAATACTTCCTGAGCCGACTGATAGCGACTTCGGAAGCTATAGCGCACCATTTTGTTGACCACTGTAGCTAATTCAGGACTGACCTGTGCCTTATCGAGCCAAATTACTTCTCCAGTTATGGGATCTGTGGGTAATTTGCTAGGAGGTATGCCAGTAAGCGATCGCACAGCAATCATACCTGTGGCATAAATATCACTGTTAAATCTTGGACTACCCACAGCTTGTTCATTAGGCATATAACCTTTAGTACCAATGCCCACCGTGAACTTAGTCAAATTTCGTCTTGGATGCAATTGATTAGTAATTTCTTTAACAGCGCCAAAGTCAATTAGCACCAGCTTCTGATCTGATTTGCGCCGAATTAGATTATCAGGTTTAATATCTCGGTGAATCACACTGTGACTATGGACAAACTGCAATGCCTGTAGAATATCTACCACTATCCCAATGACGTTGGCTTCAGGAAGAGGTTTCGGTAGTAACTCATTGCTGAGAGGATGACCATTAATGAACTCTTCAACTAGATAAAATTCTTGATTTTCATCAAAATAGGCTAACAGCTCAGGGATTTGGTGATGTTTGCCCAACTTTTCCAGAATTTCTGCTTCCGTTTGAAATAACCGTCGAGCCAGTTGCCAGTGTTGAGGATTATTGCTAGCAGGTTTGAGCTGCTTGACCACACAGGTCGGATTTCCCGGTCGCTGGGTGTCTTCAGCAATAAAGGTTTCGCCAAATCCTCCGGCACTAAGTCGTTTGATGATTTGATAGCGTCCACTTAACTTAGTCGCTAATAGTTCCTGTTCCCTCTCCTCCAGCAAATTCCTTAAATCATCCTGTCCAGAGATAATTTCTTGGACAATGGGCGCAGAAACGTAATGTTTAAGAGTTTGGCGTAGTTGCTGTTTGTTCTTCAGGTCTTGAATTGCTCCCATAGCGCTACAGAAAATACCACTGAGAGTCATGCTAACTAAAGGGACTGCTGTAGGCAAAATTAGCCCCTCATACACGAAAAATAGATAACTGATTCCTCCCCAAGTGATTACCCCGAGCACTGTCCAGCCTAGGCAAACTTGCCATCGCTTAATCCGACTGAATAAGTACCTTACGACATTAACCCCCAAAAATATCAACACTCCTCTGTGGATAGGATTGGGAATTGCTTGGACAATGGCATGACCTTCGAGTAGTGTTGCGATCGCATTAGCATTGATTTCTACCCCAGCCATTCTGTCGGACACAGGAGTCCGATGAAAATCTGGTAATGAGCTAGCAGTTGGTCCAATTAAAACAATCTTGTCTTGGAAAGACTTACCATCGTCTAGGCGAGTGTGCCAGCGATTATCATCTAAGACATACCAGAAGGGAATAGATGTAAATGCATCCGAACCGTAGAAGAAAATATTCTCTGGTTTGGGCTTCGTCTTCAGTCCTGATTCCTGAGCAGCTGCCTTCGCGTAGCGTGGCCTTTTGGCCAAGGTAGCCTCATTAAAGGAAGGTACTGTAAACATCAGCTGATCAGATGTTTCTGCCAATTCTGGATTATTCTTAGCCCAAACTTTGGGAAACTGATTGGCTAGACGATAGATTCTGCCATCCGGCTCAATGGGATAATTAATAGAACCTACAGATAACTGGGGTGTCTCAAACAAAGAATTTGGCTTAACTAGCTTGATAGTCTCACCTTCAACAGTTTCGTAAGTCTCATACATAGCGGCCAGAGTAACCCTTTCGCCATAGTTTTTTAGCACCTCTCTCAACCGTTGATCATCTGCCTCACCGTAACTACTGGGACTATCTAACACAATACTGACGGCAACAGACTTAGCTCCAGCAGCCATCACACGCTCAATCGCTTTAGCATAAGCAGCTCGTTTCCAGGGCCAGCTCTTGATAAGTTCTAAATCAGTTAGTGCTTGAGACTCATCATTATAATAGGATTGATTTAAATTCAGAGACTCCTCATCAATTCCCAAAATCACTATATTGTCTGGGGCAGCCACCGGACCCCTAAGTTTGAAAAACCAAGCTTGGGTTTGTCTTTCCATCCGTTGCACTCCCTCCCAATCCCGAGCCGTTGAAATTGCTCCGAATAGGGGAAAAAAAACAGCTAGTAGAAAACCTAATCTAGCTGGATTTAACCGAGTGTTATGCTGTGATGATGTATCTTTATTTGTAGAAATATCTGTATACTGAGTTGGTGTATGGGAAGGAATAATCTTCCCGAACCACCCCCTAGGATTAATAAACATTTTGATTATTTTAATCGTTTATTATCTATAGTATCGAAGCAAATTTATTAGCTGCATAAAGATTATTCAAGCCTGTTTAAAAAGTTGGTTAAGGAATAATTTAAACAAGACTTACGGCAAACTGAAACCAAACTCTATAAATAGTAGGGTGCGTTATTAACTAGATTCACTGCGTAATATCATGTCCGGGAGCATTGGTATTGTAAAGGTTGGGTAATCGGTAATTATTAATCGGCAATGACTAATGACTAATGGCTAATGGCTAATGGCTAATACCAATTTTGGAAATTACGGCTACACATAAATTTTATCTCCCCATCTCCCCATCTCCCCATCTCCCCACACTCCCTACTCCCTACTCCCTACTCCCTACTCCCTAAAACTATTGAAAACTACTATCAATTAAATTGGTATTACGTCATCCCAACCCGTTTGGTTCTTAGAGTAACATTAACCCCTTCAGTGGATTGCTCCAATACTAATAATGGCGTTGGTTTTGCCTTTTGATCCCAACGCATGCAAACAATACGTCCTTGAATTGTTGGTTGCCAGGTATCATTGTCCGCATCTGGACTAAGAAATGTTTCAATACAGTCAATAATTTGGCTAACGGTTGCCGAGGTGCGTTGAGTGGGTAATTTCATTAACTTAACTTGAATACGGAAAAGCACTCCCACACTGCGTTTACCTCGAATTTCAGTCTCGTACTTAACATCAAATATTTCATTAATTTTACGACCTGACGTACTAGCAACACCGATAACATTTCTAGAGTCTTGAGTAGGTCGTAATGCTATACTGATTAACTGTTTTATTCGAATTTTAATTTGATTGATAACTCCAAAGTGGAATACCTCTTCTTCCATTCGCATTCTGAGGTAGTCCAGATTAAATTCCCGCGAGTGAACCAAATCGGGATTTGATTCCATTTTCCGGATGGTATTAAGCGCCAGCTTTAACTTTTTTCGGAGATCAGCAGTTTTATACTGCTCCAATTTGAGCTTTTTGTCCCTATCCTTGAATTGCAGCTTACCATACACTACTAATCCAATCACCACTAAAGCTAGTCCAATAGACACAAAAATCCAATGATTAAAATTCCCCAGTTGCCCAGCAGAGCCAGACGTCTTGGGAATGGTAGATGGAGGTGAGGATGCAATTTTCACAGGTACAAAAACCTGAGTCCGTGATTCTCTGAAGATGAGATGATGGGACATAATCACTATCGAATAAAACTCAAAACCTCTTGACTAGGATTACCTTAGCGTGGATATCGTAAAAAATTTGTAAGCACCTGCTATTATTCGCTTTTGAATCAGTTAGTCAGAGACAAATGCTAATTCGCAGTATCTACATATAAATGTTTTTTACTTTCTTTCGGAAGCCTTTGTCCTTCTCCTGAGAAGGAGTGCTACGGAACTTCCCTTGTCCACTGCAGGAGTGGAGCTTCAAGCCATATCCATCCATGGCCTTTGGGCCACGCTACGCGAACGGTGATTAGTTTCGACTAGTTAGTCTTTGGGTACTAACCTATATCATAACCTGGTGTTCGCCACCAGTTTCTAGCTATAAGGAGGCGCATTAGCTGAACCAATCATCCAGAGGTTTTCCTCAGCAGAAGCGTCCCAAGGATATAACGGGCTTTCCGCACCCCTACGGGAAGGCATCCAAAGCATCTATAGTATTGTGCCAAGTATTGTGGCAATTTGGGTAAGCAATTGAAGCCTTTTCCATGGAAGCCTTTTGCCTTAGTTTAGTAATAGTGTTGCTATGGTAGATTACCCAAAGCCTAACTTAAGGAAGAATTTCAAGATACTCTATAGCTTATGTATGTAAGCATTCAGCTAAGGCCGATTGGCGCTATAGCTGATATGGGATAAGGCAATAGCTTAGCTATTTAGAACAAGGATGCTTTGCTCCGTAACGTTGCTTAGTAAAATCAATCGGTTTACCCCAAACAACGTGGAGATAATATGCCCCACGATACTTTAATTTACCGATCGCTTCCGGTAAAAGCACACCGTTGAGCTTTGGCTGTCGCCAACGGATACCACGATACTTACCAACAATTTTTTCTAATTTCATCTCAAAAGTTACCGGTTTATTTTCATAGGTAATACCACGGTAAGTGAATTTCATTATTTTATCCTCTTAATTGTTTGTGATATCTGTAATTGATCACTCCAAGTCAGAGCCTATACTTAGATAATTACCGAAAGTTAGACTAACGGAACAGTAAGCATTCAGCTTAGAGCTATCAGCTATCGGCTGATTGTTCGCGTAGCGTGGCCCATTCGCGTAGCGTGGCCAATAGGCCAAGGCCAAGGTTGTCCAAGATAACTGATGTACTCGTTCCCCTCAGGAAAATTCCTAAGTTTTGCTTGATTGAAAAACTGACGGCTGTTGTGCTGATACCTGAATGCTTACAAGTAACAAATCTGAGTGAGTGACTTTACTCCTAACACCCTTGATTTTATGTAGAGAGCAGTTGAGTGGTAGCTAAACCCAACAAAACTATTGCCAAGGTTGATTTCACTATGTTAAAATAAACCCTTGCAGCTATAAAATTCAGTCAACCAGGTAAGAAATTGACCGAAACAGCAATAAATTTAACTATCATCTTGATGATACCCAAGCTGCTGTAGTTTGGAATATCAATCAGGATTGCTCCCTTAGCTACCTTCTTATTGGTCAGTTGATCATCAGGACATTATAAAATTTGCCTATCGGATTTTCCGTTGAGAAACCAGTGATTAGCCCATCTTGCTGATAGTGTGGCAATGCGTTCGCGTAGCGTGGCCTACGGCCAATCGCGTAGCGGCTCCATTCGCGTAGCGTGGCCCATTCGCGTAGCGTGGCCAATAGGCCAAGGCCAAGGAGCATCCCATAACTAATCTCATCACTAAGGGTACACAACCCCCGCCATTACCTGTCTTTTTCTAGTTGGTATTATCGTTAAGCATTAAATAAACTGCCCAAATGCCCATGGCTCGCAAATAGTGACTAGCCCGGAATGTCCCTACTGCTGTAATCGCTTCTGGTGTCCTAAATTGCAAGCCATGATCATAAACCTGCCCCACCACTGCTTCAGTCATACCTAAAGCTTCATCTTTCATGCCTTGCTGAATCAGAAATGCTGCTAATCCAAAATTAATTCCTGTCCACACTTCCATCGGATGAGTAGCATCGGGATCTTCTGGTGTGCCATCGGGTCTGACTCCATTAGCTGCTCCCAGTTGACCCTGATGGAACTTTAAAAAACAGGCATCATACACAGTCTTGAGGGCTGAGAGAGTACACTCTGGTGGTACAATATCCGGTAATCCCAGTAACTGAGCATAAAATTGACCACATAACTGGTCTGCCATCACCACATCTGAGCCACTTTCACTATCTAGTTGATAGTACTGCCCATTCCACAGCTTTTCTTGATAAATTGGCATAGCTTGTGCTAACCATTGGCGATAGCAGTCAATGGTGTCTTGAATGGAATCTAGCTCAGGTACTTCTACTAATGGGGATGTTGGTGGATAATTCTTGGTCAGAATTTCTCCAATTGCGATCGCACTCTCTAAGGCCGCTAACCACAACCCCCCACAGTAAGCACTTACTCCCTGCAATCGCCAATCATCAAAGGTCTGATCTGGTGCGCCATAGTTTTCGGGGATCCCATCTCCATCTTGGTCAAACCCCTTGAGATAAGCCAGTGCCTTGACAATGGATGACCAGCACTCCCACAAAAAGTCTATATCTGTAGCGCTAGAAAAAACAAAATCCCGATAGACTTGTAAAACAAAGTCACTGGCTAAATCCTTCCACTGGTTACAATCCTGGTAGCTAGTATAATTGGTCTGTTGCCAAGGATGCTCATTGGGCGCTCCTAGGTCATGGGGAGTAGCATCCGCAATTTTACGGACAGCTTGAGCTTGGTTGTAGCCAATAATACGTATTGTTTCATCGCTGGTCGGGATAGCTCGGGCAAAGGCTTCTAACACCGCTTTATCCAGTTTCGGCCACAGCATTGCTAGGGCAAAAGAACCATAGAGCCGCACATCCAGGCTTTCGTACCAACGGTAATCTAGACATTCTAATACACCAAACTGTCCAATTGGGTCAAGTTCAGTTGCTGCTGTCCAGAGAGTACCGCCATCCGTGAGCAAGTAAAGCTCATTAAACAAGGCCATTTTGAACCAATTCGGTAAATCCTCCTGATTTAAAATCGGTTCTTGCCATGATTCAATTTGTTCTCGCCACAGATCATGGTGCTTGAGAGCAGTGCGCACCATTGACCAGCCATTATTACCGTTGCGTCCAAAAAAATCCGTGTATCTCCGGTAATAGTTAATACCTAATTTAAATTCTGTCACCGGGAAGTCCCAAGCCAGGATAAAGGTAATTTTGCGGGTTTTACCTGGACGAAGAGTAAAGCGAATTGCGATCGCGCACGCAATTTGTTCTCCTGGTGCCGCTGGGGTTTCATCTTGATGGTCTACCAAGCTACCATCCGTAGCAAAGGTATCCCAAACCTCAGCACCATCACCAACTGGATTCCAGCGACCGTGGTAAAATACCTCCATACTGGGATTAGTAACTGTAGCGAGGCACAATTGCCCTTCCCCTTCTTTAATCTCATCCCCCAGTCTCACCCGGTCTAGAACAAATCCGACCCGATAGTGATCCACAACCCACTGATTCAAATTCCCCGTACTATCTCCCCACCGAGGCTGGTACTCATACACCGGGCTGCCATCATCCCTTACCCGCACCTCGGGATTTTTAATTGCATTGGTAAACCAACCCACCATATTCTGCCAAGTGAGCATGATGCTAAGGGTAATGGGGGTATCAGTAGGGTTATGAGCGGTCCACTCAAACACCGCCACTGGGTAACTACTTTCCTGATAACATCCTGCCCAAATCGGGGAAAACTGCTCACAGGTTAGTTCAGTCTGAAAGACATTTTTATAGGTAAACCAACTGCGAGGATACAAAGCATAGTAGTGACCAGAAACCTCTGAGCTGTTTTCCTCACCTTTGCCTTGTGTTGGATACCATTGCCAAGAGCCCAGCTGAGCATCCTCTGGTGGTTGAGTACATAAAGCATAAGCCTGGGCTAGAGAATGCTCTGGTTGTTCAAATACACTAAATTGACAAGGGGGGAGGCTTTTAAAGATGTGTTCTCCCCCATCCAAGTGCCATAAATTAAAATCTCCTCGGGGAGAGCGACCAATACAACCAGCACCAAATCCCCCCAAGGGCATGCCGTGCCAGGGACCATCATCAAGATTACTTGGGTAACGGACAGTATAAGGGTTATCCCAGCCTAGTCCCAGGGGACGCTGCCAGCTACACTCAGGAATTTTTGGGCGTGGTGGTTGATAGATCATTCCCTGATTGTCACATGCTCACATAACTATCGATTAAATATCGATCAAGGTAAGACTTTATTGTAAACATTTACAACAAATCCAGCCCGCTTGGCATAAAAATCATGATCTTCTCCAGATATATCAATAGAGCAGGATCACAACATGTTGTTAATTACTATAGCTGCTGTAGTCAAGTTTGACAGTAAAACTTGACTGTTTCAATAGTCCTGGTCTGTAAATTCAAAAAAATTTCTCTAAGTGATCGCGAGGGAAAACAAAATGGTAACGAGAAAAAGCTTTTTCTTGTTGACGGGAGGTTTGCTCATTTCCTTAATGTTCCCGTTAATGGTAAAGGGTGAGGGCAAGCAAACCATCAGTGGTGAGTTTTACAATCCTTACCAAGTACCGGTAGACCGGGCTAACACTATCAATTCCGTGTTCATTCCTAAGACTGGTTCGTTTACTGACTTTAAAAGCAGTTTTATCCCAGACCAGAATATCTACAAGGTGAACTTTCCCATAGAAAAGAAACCTGACATAGGTAAACTTCGCCCGACCTCAAAGATCAGCCCAGCCCTAGAGCGGTTGCGCCAGATTAAGAGACCGAGTGATGATATTGAAGTCATTGTTACTTTCAAGGAAGACCGGCGAATTCCCCTCATGCCAGAATTAGGGCAAGGGGAGAAGCGTGGAGAGCGAGGTACGCGACGCCACAAGGCGATTGAAGAGCTCAAAGCAGCAAGAACTAAATCCCAGTTGAATCTAATTAAAAAAAACCAGGCATTCCGTACATTTAAACCAACTGAACACTTTTGGATTGTCAATGCTGTGGCTGGAAAGACACAGATTGGCAAGATTAACCAATTGGTTGAATCCCAAGATGTTGCTTACATTCAACCAGTAGAAGGAGGGGAAAAGCCACCGGACTCCATTAGCAACAATGATGTTGATGACGGTAGAGGTTTAATTGTATCCGATCCCTACTTCAATCTGGGACTAACTCAACCTTGGATTGGTCTTCTCGACACTGGAATCAGACGCACCCATGTCCTATTCAACTCCCCAAGCAATATTGCCTTAGTAAGAGATTGCGTTAACGGTGGTCCAAACTGCAACGATACTTCAAACCCTGGCTACGACCCCTTTGACACTTTCTGGAATCACGGAACTAGCTCCGCCGCCATTATCAGTGGTAACAATCGATTGGGGAATGCCTATCGGGGTGTGACTGGAATACGGCTAGACAGTTGGAACATCTATAGCAACTTTGGTCTCAATACCACCGCCACCCTTAGGGGCATTCAAAGAGGAATCGCTCTGTTTGATAAAGTACTTGTTGGAGAGATTCAAGCCAACGAGTCGGAAACAGGAACAATCGCCACCGCTGCTGATAATGCTTATGATGCTGGTGTGATTTTTGTATCTGCTAATGGCAACTTCGGACCTAGCAGTAGCACAGTTCGTTCTCCCGGAATTGCTCACAAGGTAATCGGAGTCGGCGGCTTCATGACAACTGATCAGACCCAGTACAATAGCCAGGGTCGTGGTCCAGCTACTGATGGTCGCTACAAGCCAGATATCCAAACTCCCACATTTAGCGAAACCGCTAGTAACGTCTCTGACAATGCTCTGAGGGTCTTTGGAGGAACTAGTGGGGCAACCCCTTACGCCGCCGCTGCTGCTATGCTTTCCCGCAATTGGCTCCGACAGTTCGGAACATTTGATCATGGTCAAACCTACGCCTTCATGATTCTTTACGGACAGAATCCCTATCCCTATAACAATACAGAAGGTGCTGGCCCTCTAAAGATGGCAACTAATGGTTGGGCAAATTGGGGTAAAGTAGTAGTAGGCAACGGAATGACTATTGACATTCCAATTAATGTCACTGCTGGCAAAAAAGATTTTGATGGTGCACTGTGGTGGCCCGAATCTGCATCCCAGGCTCACAACGACATTGATATCCACCTGATTGATCCCACAGGAACTGAAAGAGCCAGGGGTTTCTCAGCTGTGAGTGTATTCGAGCGAGCAAGGGTTTCCGGTAGTCTGACACCTGGTACTTGGAAGATTCGGATTCGTGGATTTAATGTCCCCACAGGCTCCCAGGTGGTTTACTGGGCATCCCACATCCGTAACTAATCTGTAACTAATCCGTAACTAGCACATAGTACTAGCTTATAGTACACAGGAAGATAAATGTTATGCAAACAAATTATCGGATCCTACTCATAGCAATCATCTTCCTGGGCGCTAGTTGTCTTGGATGTGAACTGGGCAAAACCACTCCAGACGGTTTGGCAACCGTCTGGAAACCTTCAACTACACCATTGAGAGTATTACCAGTATCACCTTGGTACAGGCGATTGGTCAAACCTGAGGCTCTCTTCCTCACCCAAGCGAGTATGGATAACAACAGACAGACTTTAACAATTTTTGCGGACAAACCCTTTTATCGTGAACGACCAGAACCTGAGATAACTTTAACAGGAGTTTTGCAATCATCCCCTGTTCGGGTTGGTCCCAATACACGAGATATGCCCTTCAAGCTTGAAACTCAAACAGAAACCCTGAGTGTCTACGTCAGCAGTCGTGAAGAAGAAATATTGGATCGATTTGTTAATCGCAAGGTGAGGGTGATTGGTAAGCGAGTTGACCAGCGTGCAGAGGGTTATGACTTCGAGATCTGGATTGGCTCGATTAGTACAAATGATGATTAATTATCTACTAAGCATTCAGCTGATCGCTGATAGCTGAATGCTTACAATTGTTAACTGGAGTACGATTACCGATTACCAATGACCGCTTACCGATTACCAATAACCCCACAATCCTATGTTGCATCCCTTTTAGGGATTTTAGATAAAAGGGATCACAAATCAGGCTATTGATTTTATAGTTGAGCTTTCTTCTAAAGACTCCAAGGTTTTAAGCAGACGAACTGCTGAGTGATAGGCTTCTTCAGTTAATTCCTGACGTTCCTGAGAGCTATCAACTAGGTCATTCACCACTAACTGCAAGCAAACAATCATTGGGGTCAGGTGAGTTCGCACTTCATGGGAGGTATTGACTAACTCCTTTTTGACCACATTTTTAACCTCTCCATTGCTATTGTGCTCAAACTGCATCTTGTACAAACGAGAGTAGTAACCGTCCTTGTTAAGCAGTTCCTGATGGGTGCCAATCTCAACCACTTGCCCTTTGTCCATAACCACGATTTGATCAGCTTTTTGGATCGTGGACAGTCGGTGAGCAATCACTACCGTTGTGCGATCGCGACAGAGTTCATCAATAGCTTGTTGTACTAGCCGTTCGGAAACCGTATCTAAGGCACTGGTTGCTTCATCTAAAATTAAAATATCTGGATTGCGCAGCAGCGCCCGGGCAATGGCCATGCGTTGGCGTTGTCCACCGGATAAGAGTACACCGCGATCGCCTACTTTGGTATCAAACCCGTCGGGTAATTCAATGATAAATTCATAGGCATTAGCTCGTTTCGCTGCTGCCATAATATCTGCCTCGGTAACATCTTTCATTCCATAAGCAATATTGTTGCGCACGGAATTATTAAATAAAAACGTATCCTGACTGACAACCCCCATAGCTTGTCTAAGGGAACGAATATCGTACTCCTTCAAATCTGTGCCATCGATAGTGATTCGTCCTTCAACTGGGTCATAAAATCGTGGCAACAAATCTGCCAAAGTTGACTTACCGGCACCGGAAGCACCCACTAATGCCATAGTAGTGCCTTTGGGAATCGACAAATTCACGCCATTGAGTACCAAATCCTGATGACCAGGATAGGCAAACGAGAGATTTTCTATGCGAATTTCTTGGGATAGCTTCGTGTAGATATTTTTGCCATTGGTCATAATCGGTTTGTTGTCTCGCTGCAAAAAATCAGCCACGATTGCTGTACTAGCAGACACATTAGCAAACCGACTTCTTTGCCCATTCAACTGACTGATTACTGGTAACAAACGGAATAGTAAGAATAAATAAATCCCCAAAACAGTAGAGATCGCTTCCAGTTCTTCTGCTGAACTATCTTGCAACAGGAGATTTTTGCCCACAAAGACGATGGCTAAAATTGCCAATATTCCCGAGACTTCATTAATGGGGTTAATTGCCGCAAAATTAGCCTGGGATTGAAATTCAGCCTGTTCCCGTTCATCAATAACTTTTTCAATCCGTTGATATTCATCTTGTTCATTACTCACTGATTTTATTAACCGAATTCCCGTTAATATTTCCAGTAATGATCCTGAATATTTTCTGGATTTTTCTGATAGAATTTTACCAAATTGCTTAGACCGCCTAACAAAAAATTGATTAATAATGAATACGCCCAATAATAAAATACTTGTTGCAATAGTTAGTTGCCAGGAAATCGAGATTAGAAGAAATACAAATACAAAAATTGTGATTACCGTCGTAAATAATTGAATGGCAATTTTAATGGCATTAGCGGCTCGACCAATTTCTTGACTAATCCGATTTATAATATCACCAATTTTGGTCTTAGCATAAAAATCTAGATCCAGATCCAGGAGTAATTTAATCCCTTCTTTACGAAAGGTATTAATTAATTTTTTGGATAAATGGGTAGACACTAAGATATTGACATAGTTAGCTACATTTTTCAGGACAATAGCTAAGAGCACTACAAGTACCATTATCAGCACGCGATCGCCCCCTTCAAACCCCTCAAAAAGAGCCATGGTTTTCTGAATGATAGGGGGGGCTTTGCTTAGCTCTAGTTTCTTTTGACCTAAAAACTCCAGCACTAACGGTACAATTATCGTTGTACCGACACTATTAAACATGGCACTGGAAAATCCCAGCAAGACAGTCAATACAATCAAGATAGGATGGCGTAGTGCGTAGCTAAGGAGTAATCGATTAGGAGACATGATTACTGTTTTTTTATTGTTGAGTGTTGACTGTTGACTGTTGGTATAGGGGACAGGGTAAACGCATCTTGTCAATAAAGCGAGGGTAGTTCTCAATAAACCTGGCCTTATTGTGCTTATTGACAATGGCTTTTCCACATATAGTGTTTATTTGATTTTAAAAACACTATATATATAATTAAAAAAATTAGATGCGTTTACCCTGGTAAAGGGGAAGACTTACTTGTGCTCCATTCAAGCATAAACAGTCAACAAAAAAGCTGTTAGTTACTGAGCAAAATTATATGTTGAACAGCTTAGCAGATTATAAATCAGCAATAACATCTGCAATAACTGCCGCCATGGCATCAACACTATGGTACTTCACACATAGCTCCCTGGCTTGAAGTCCTTTATGATTGGCAGCATCTAGATTCTGAAATATCTGTTGAATCCCCTCAGCTAGTTGTTGTGGCGAACTAGGCTCAACCAAATAACCGGTATCACCTAAAATTGTTGGGATATCCCCAACACGGGTAGACAACACTGGCTTAGCCATTGCCATACCATCTGTCAATTTTAAGGGAAACTGAGCTCTAGCCGCCAGAGTATCTCGCTGGGGAACCACCACAATATGAGCTGCTGACACGACCTCTGGCATTTCTTCGACTGGGGTTCTGGGCAATTTAATAATCCAACGTCCCCATTTTTTGATGAGTTGTTGATCATAATCATCATAGGGACTGCCTCCGACAATCACCAATCTTAAGTCTGGCTGATTGAGATACTCTAGCGCTACTAAAACATCTTCAACTCCTTTGTGGGGTCGTGGCGCACCAGGAAACATTAATACCCGATACTCCGATAACCCATAACGCTTCCGGCTGTGTTCTGGGTCATAGTGCTCGGGGTCAAACAGATCGGTATCTTTACCATTGGATAGATAGACACCACCGAAGCGTTCCTTGAGAAACTGAGTATCTATAGTGATAGCATCAGCATAATTGACGAAGTTTTCTAGCCATTTGATATACAGGGGATGGTCTGGATATCTCAATTGACCATCTTTGGTAATAATATCCCTACCGAACTGTTTAAGGGTTGGACGATACTGCCATTGGTCCCCACCATACCAACTTAGCTCCCAATCATCCATATCCAGGATGATTGGACGACGGCTAGTAAACTTTTTCAGCACAGACAGACCAAAACTGGTGGGTTTGGGTTTTACGGCATAGATAATATCGCCATCTATATTTTTTAACAGGTCTCGGGCAGCGGTTAAGACTCCAGGATATTTACCACCAGGGACGGAAGTAATGGTAAAACCAGAAGGAGGAGTGGCATATAACTCCTTCCCAAACATAAATCCCACAATCTCTATGGCATAGTTGAGCTTTTTCAGGACTTGTCCGAGCAAAAATGCCCGGATAGCACCACCTCCGGACAAGTCACTGACAACTAGGGAAACTTTTTTGTTCATCGGATTTTGATAAAACTGGTACACGATACATGGTGATCAACCTCTCGTGTGAAAGTGATTAGTCCCCTCGGGTTTAGCAAGATGTCCCAACTACCACGCACTAATGGTCACTAAAGAGGGAGTTGGGAGTCGGGAGTCGGGAGCGGTGCGACCCGTGGCGAATTTAATTACGGGTCAAGCGCAAGCCCTGGGAGTCGGGAGTAGGGGTAACAAAATTGAATTTACCTCATAATTATGGAATTGTCCGATAATCTCAACTCGGGAGCTATTCGGAAGTGCTTACCAGCTAAACCCTTAGTGCTAAGGGTCAAATCTCAGGAAGACCAACCATTACCTTTCGATTTAGGTGGGGTGATTGACACTTTGCTAGATAAAGACTTTAATCAGGGAAATGGAAAATGGCGCATAGAATCAGAATTCCCGTTTCAAGTGCTATAATCTCAGGTGTGATCAACTATCACCCTTTCCACACCCTAATCTAATCAAACAAAAAATCGACGAACGACACTAACCCCTAAAGCGTTGAACGTTTCAGGGGTGTGGTAGATAGAAATTTAGAATATAGTTCAGAAGGGGAAGAAGGGAAACACAGGGAACAGAGGTAAGTAAAACTTGACCATTAGATCTGGCCAATCGGCAACCCTGTCCCTATGTCCCTACTACATAGTTTTAGATCTTGGAATTGGTGATTATAGTTAATCCTTAATTATACCCTACAAGGGACGCCTAAGGCGAACATCCTTAATCCTTAATCCTTAATCCTTAATCCTTAATCCTTTATGCTACGGGAACCCTAAGGACATTATCCTTGACCCCATGGCGCTTCTGATGCCATTGCCAGGCGTGGGACAAGATGGTGTTGATATGGGAATATTGGGGATACCAACCCAGAAGTTGTCTGGCTTTGTCACTACTACCGACCAAAGCGGGGGGATCACCAGGACGGCGATCGCATTCTATAGCTTTGATGTTTTGTTTTGTGACAAATCTGGCTGCTTCAATGACTTCTTTGACTGAGAAGCCGTTGCCATTGCCTAAGTTAAAGATTTGACTATCCCCACCCTTTAACAAATAGTCCAACCCCAAAACATGAGCAGAGGCTAAATCTTTGACGTGAATATAGTCCCGAATACAAGTTCCGTCAGCTGTGGGATAATCGGTACCAAACATGGAGATGGACTCCCGTTTACCTAAAGCAGTGAGCAGCACTAAGGGGATAAGGTGGGTTTCGGGAGTGTGATCTTCCCCTAGCCTACCCTCTGGGTCAGCACCAGCGGCATTAAAATAGCGGAAGGTTACGGATTTTAAATCATAGGCGGTATGGAAATCCGATAGAATCCGCTCTACCATTAATTTACTCGCCCCATAAGGATTAATTGGGTTTTGGGGATGATCTTCTGGAATCGGTACAGTTTTTGGTACCCCGTAGGTAGCACAGGTAGAGGAAAAGACTAATTTCTTAATAGATGCTGCTACCATAGCTTCCAGGAGTGTTAGTGTCCCGGTGACATTATTGCGGTAATATTTAGCAGGGTCAGTTACCGACTCTCCTACATAGGCATAGGCAGCAAAGTGCATCACTGCACTGATATCATAGTCACTAAAAAGATTGTCGAGTAATACCCGGTCATTGGTATCACCGACAATTAGCTTCACCTTTAGAACGTCTTCGACTATGTCTCGATGACCATAGACTAAATTGTCTAGAACCACCACGTCGTAGCCAGCTTCCAAGAGTGCTAATACAGCATGGGAGCCAATATATCCGGCACCCCCTGTAACTAGCACAGTTGCTTTGGATTGCGACACTTGAATACCTCGCGCTTACTAGATTTTTGCTTTTACCAAATTATTCCCTGGGATAGCTTGTAATTCCGCAAAATTCGGTAAAATAGCAATCCCATTAGGAGATGCCAGAGTTGATTTGGTGATGCTTAAACCTAATTGTGACGCAATAGTCAAGCTGATTAATTATGCCGCTTAATTATTCTGGCTTCAAGCCCCACGTCCTAGCGGTAAGGAGGTCGTGGGATTCAATGCCTGTCAGATGCGCTTTGACAACAGTTAAAACAATGTCCCATCCATCAGGATGCTCACGGGGGAGTGCTTATCTAGTTTGGGGTAAGGTAGTATTTCTGAGATAATCACAACCAAGATGGATGTCTTAAGGAAACCCTGAGGCTAATAACGGCTAATAACAAAGGCTTGGTTGTCATCCCACACTTTCGAGATAGCAAAGTGTGGGTGGTTATCACTGTGCGTCCCTAATCAACTAACTTGACAATCAACTAATTTCACACGACCAGTCTGAACATTATCAAATATCCGATTAATCTGGTGGCGTTCTGCGTCGCTTATATTGTAATCGCAGAGGAAGGCACTCGTCAGCTGTAAATACTCTTGACGGCTCAATTGACCCCTGGTAATCATCTGGTTTACCATTGTCTCTATGTCCAGGTTGGATTGGCGTTCAGGTGTAGACGCCACAGATTTATGGTTTAGTCGGTGGGAAATCAAAAATGGCCATTCTGGGGATAGAGCGATTTTCATGGTTATTTAGCACCTCTGTATAATTCAATCGAGCCAACCTTAACGGTTAGGGTCAAAGGAAGTATTTCGAGTAAAGAATAAATTTTGGTATAATAGTTTACTAAAAACCTCCTTGAACATTTACTCTCTGTTTATTCTCTGTACCAGGTAAGCTGGCAGTGTCTTTACCCGTTTATTATTATCATGACACCGCCATTAAAAGCAAGATATCACAGCAAAGAAAGAAAAAAACACTTAATTATTAATGCTACCGACTGATTTGCTAATTAGTAGACAAAATGGCGAAGAAATAATTCCCAAACGGTTGCTGATTAACAATCAGACCTGTGCTATGGCAGCTGAGTTAATCCACTGCTTTATTGAGGCTACTGGTAGTACCCAAGGGGAACTAGACCGTAAGTTGTCTGATTGGGAAGGAGATAGTCCTGACTACCGGGTTAAACGAGGTTTAGCCCATATTCTTAAAACGAGCTTCAGTACCTTTGAAGTTGTTAGCCCCATAGACCCTAAGGAACTCCGTCAACGAGTCTTTGCTCTGGCGGCTCAATCTGTTCCTAGTCGCCAGGCAACTCAAGAGACTCTAGAAACCCTCAGCACTGCTTTATCTAAGGAATTAAACCAGGAAGTGTTGCCTGAGCAAATTTCTAAAGGACTTTATGCGGATTTACACGAAAATCGTATTCTGACTCAGTTCGATCACCCAGCACCAGAGGCATTACTACATCGCTATAATTTATCTCAAGTTCAGGGTATTTTTTATCGGGCATCTGAGATGACTCTGAATGCTCACCGGAATGTTCCAGGGGAGTATAAGCTATTAATCCGCTATTTGAAGTTGTTTCAGCTGATGACCTACATTGAAGGGGATGCGGATCATGGCTTCACGATTACTATTGATGGACCGACTAGTTTATTTAAGCCGAGTACTCGCTATGGTTTAGCGATCGCAAAACTGATTCCAGCCTTACTACACGTTACTAAATGGAGTCTCAAGGCTACCTTACAAAGCCGTGACCCTTACAGCGGTACGATCAAGACGGGGCATTTTAGCCTTAATGACCGCTGTGGCTTGGTGACTCACTATCCCCCTGGTAAACCCTACGACAGTATGTTAGAAGCTTCCTTTGCTAAGCGTTGGGAATCTCAGAAAACTGAGTGGGTCTTAGAGCGAGAAGTGGATTTAATTCCTATTCCTGGTAGTGTGATGGTGCCCGACTTTCGGATTGTTCATCCTGATGGGCGAAATTTCCTATTAGAAATTATTGGTTACTGGCGTCCAGAGTATTTAAGGAAGAAATTCGCTCAGGTGCGCAAGGCCGAATGTGACAATTTGATTCTGGCGATTTCGGAACGGTTAAATTTGGATAAAGCTGGGGTTACGGTGAAGAATTTACCAGCTCAAGTTGTTTGGTTTAAGGATAAACTTTCACCGAAAGCTGTGTTGGAGCTTTTGGAATAGTTTGGGGAAAGGTACAGTTGTTGAGGGTTATAGCAGGGAGCAGGGAGTAGGGAGTAGGGAGTAGGGAGTAGGGAGTAGGGAGTAGGGAGTAGGGAGTAGGGAGTAGGGAGTAGGGAGTAGGGAGTAGGGAGTAGGGATGCATCGCTTTTCTCATACTTCGTGCTCTGTTGACAACAAGGATAGGTTGACAATGTAAACTTTTATTACTGGATTCAAAACTTCTGGACAAAAGAGTGTTAATAGTGCTGATAGACTTCTTTCGTTAGTCTGTAGTCTATGGGCTTACTCAGTTTCTCTATGCCGGTGATTACCCCTGATGCTATATGCTTAACTATTTTCAAAGTCTGCCTTATTCTGTAAAGGTTATTTTAGGATCGTTCATTGTTGGATTTATCTTGGCTGGATTGCTAAATATAAGTTACTTCCCCTCAATTTTAACTACACTTAATGATGAGGGTTTAGTTGACGTTACATTATTGGTTCAAACAGAAGACAATCAACCTATAGAAGGTGCAGAAGTACAATTTCACAGTAAGGGAGCACCAACAACTAAATATACTACAAAAAGTGGCTATGCTGAAATTAAAGTACCTGATCGAGAAAGTGTTGAAATTAATATAACTAAAGAAGGGTATGAAATTTTAGTGGAAATAATTAATCTGGAGGTAGATCCGGACACCAACAGAAAATTCAAATTAAAGTCTAATAAGTTATCAAAGTTAGAGTTGAAGATTGATTATCAACACTATACAGCGGAAAATGAAGTTTTTCCACTAACTCTATCCTTAATGAAACCGGATCTAAACAGTCCTTTAATTCAAAAAATATTGCAAACCATTGATATTGATAGTGTTCCTTTAGTAGCTCGTAATGATGTTTTTAACAACATCAATAAATTCATAAATGAGAGTGGCAATCAAGAAGTAATAAATGTTACTTCGGGTGTTCAGATCGCGAGTCAAGATAAATTGGATGATACTAAAGTATTAGTAAATAGAGAAGAAGGAGTTGGGGACTTTTCATTAGAATACACAAATAATTCTATTAAATTTCTACAAGATGATTTCTGTGAGAATTTGAGTTATGCACCGGTTTTAGGTCAATTTAATACCGATGATGACAGTAAATATACATTTTTAATGTATAATCATGATCAAGGAAAAGTACTTGGGAATATTATACAATACCCAAAGCTTTCAGATATTGTTAAGTATGGACAAAAAGATTACTATCGTTTGAGTGCCTGTAAAAATCGGGACGTTTGGATTAAAAATATTATTGCTAATAATCCTGATTTTCGTGGTTTGCTCGGCTTTAACTATCCATTTGTTATTGATATAAATGAATTTGAATCTTTTGGCTGTGGAGGCAATGGAGCAATTTTTTCAATTGAAAAAATTGCTTCATTGCCTTATGTTAAATTTATTGATTTGGTCAACAATAATCAAGAACCGGTCAGGATAAATTCTATAACTTATGATTCCATTAAAAAGAGTCCTTACGAGCTTACAGTTGCAGATCAAAGGAGTAGCATTTTTGAATCTAGTGATACTTGGACACAAGAACTCAACATTTCTTTGAAACCTGGGAATAATTTTTTAATCCCCATAGAGTTTGGTTTTAATGCTCAATATATTGAGGAGTATTATCATAATCTGGGTTTAAAATATTTTGATAAAAGTAAACTTGTTAATCTTAAAGATATTTATGTTACGAAGGCTTTATCGAAGCCAGAGTCGAAAAAATTTTCCAATACGTCAGATTATAAACAGCAAAACAGACTACTTACGACTCCTATCACTCTTTCTCAAGAGTTTATAAACAGTACTAGTTCTTTAAGTGAATTATCGGAGTTAATTCCTAATAGAATTGCTGTCGGTTCGATTTTAAATGTTAAGTCAATAAAAATAAATGGTAAAAGCATCGATATATTACCACCCAGTGATGAGCCTACTGTCTATATATCCACTTATCTACAGGCTGGAAGTTGTCCATACTTGGTGGTTTATGATCCTAAACAAGATGGCTGGTTAGAACTAGGCACAATTTTATATGCCAGAAAGAATAAATCCTTACAGCAGGAGGAGTTGCATAGCCTGGGGGATAGCGTATCGAAAATTAGGATAGAGGAACGAGAAGCAGAAATTACTTATATTGATGCACTTTCAATTGTTTACACTGACCCCGAAACAGAAAAGGTAGAGGAAGTCATTTATCCAATGACTGAGTTACAAAAGGTGGATGAAGACTATTTTAGTCTACATCAAGGAGAGGCTTTAGAGATTGACTTGGAACAATTTATTCCCGCTAATGCTTCCGATGTCAAACTCAAGATTAATGGTTATTACCAGGTTTTACAGGAAGAGCTGTCCTAATTTGGCCTATGGCAACGATGCTTGAATTATACTCCTAAGCCAAGATTGATAGGACTTTTGGCATAATTTAGTACATTAGTACTGGTTAACTTCAGTTAAAGGATTCGGTTAAAGGTAGAAAGAGGTTTTCCCTTTAACCTTTAACCGTCACCAAGGGCAATTTAGCCCTGCAGTTTCCCAACAGGATTATTCCTTCAAGGGTGTTTCAAATATCACCACATGGTTGAAATTGGGCAGCAAACGCTGAAGAGCTTGCTGATAGGCTTCCGCATCACTGCGCCGATGAAATCGAGCTACGGTTATGCGTTGCATCTTAGGTAGGTGCCGAATGACACACCACGGCTTTAATCGGTCTCGGTAAGTTTGTCGAGTTGATATCATATAGTGAAATACCCCATTTCTATGGGTTGTTTTAAGAAAGGCGATCGCCCAGTAGTTTTGCGGCCTCTTGGGTGATCGCCGAATATTCTATTTACTAGTAAATATGTAGTTGCGTAGTTTGTCAAGTCCAAAATGGGATTAATTAGGTTACGAGTTCGAGAATTAGCAGCGGAGAAGGGTTGGACCTTGAAAGAAGTTTCCGATCGTTCTGGAGTAACCTATAGCACTGTGGCTAGTTATGCCCGACGTGACGCCATGAGTATGACGGACTTTACAGCAATTCTGAAGCTAGCCCGGGCCTTTGATGTTATGGTTGAAGATTTGGTAGAGGTTATCGAAGAGTAGGGAGTCGGGAGTCGGGAGTCGGGAGTCGGGAGTCGGGAGTCGGGAGTCGGAACCCACCCCTAACCCCTCCCAGGAGGCAGGGCTGTTTCATTCTCGCCAAAAATAGATGGGGAGATGGGGAGATGGGGAGATGGGGAGATGGGGAGAAAAGGAGCGCGAATAGTCGGAATTTTGGCCAAATTTATCTAACCCTCCTCGAAGGCCGAATCACGAATTGTTAGTCATTGGAGTTGCTTCCTCCCAACTAATTTGTCAGATTTTAATGACTAAATTGGCGGATTTTTCGGGAAATTTTAGTTTATTTCCCTATCCCCCTATCCCCCTATCCCCCTATCTCCAATAATCGTTAACTTATTAAAGTTTGAAACAGCCCTGCCTCCCAGGAGGGGAAGAGCGGGAAATGGGGAGAATTATCCCGGAAATTATTGTGTATTTTGATACATATTTGGATTAATTTATACGTAGCGATGCAGCGCGGTCTTGGGGATTTCCCCCACTCGCTATTGCATCAAGACAATAAAAGTACCTACTCGCCCCTTTGTAAAAAACCTACCCTTGTATAGCAGTCGCCAGGGCAGGCGCGGACATGACAAAAGTCTCAAACCTAAATAAGCGCAAGAGTTTGACTTCTGACTTCTGACTTCTGACTTCTGACTTCTGCTATAAAACACCCCACACCACTTGTGATCAGAATTGCGATAGTTTGCAGATACTCGCATAACAAACATGGTAGGTTTACTGGATTGGGAAAACTTAGCAACAAAAGGCATGAAATTGTTTTCTATGCTTTTTGAAACTCTAACCACTTAAGAAGATTGAAACTCGGCAAACCTTACTTCCTCAAATTCGTTTTTCCTAGCTTATCAGTGATGGATCGCTACATCGCTGCTGAACTCATCCCACCGTTTCTATTTGGTGTTGGCGGGTTTTCATCTATTGGTGTGGCTGTGGGTAGCCTGTTTGATATGGTAGTCAAAATCACTGAGTTAGGACTATCTTGGACAATTGCTGCCCAAGTCGTGCTCTTAAAGTTTCCTGAGTTTATGTCCTATGCCTTACCCATATCAGTACTGCTCGCGACACTAATAGCATATTCTCGCTTGAGTAATGACAGTGAGTTAATTGCCCTGCGCAGCTGCGGTGTGAGTTTATATCGACTAGTTGCCCCTGCTCTGGTGCTCAGCCTAGTGGTCACGGGGATAACTTTCCTCTTCAATGAATTAATTGTTCCAGCGGCTAACTACCAGGCAACTATAACTTTAGAAAAAGCTCTTAATCAGGAAAAACCCGCTTTCGATGAAAACGGTATTCTGTATCCAGAGTATCAGACTTTTACCCAAACCAATGGCACAAGTACTCAGACAATCAAACGCTTATTCTACGCCAATGGATTTGATGGTCAGAGAATGAAAGATATGACTGTCTTGGAGTGGTCTAATCTGGGTAAGTTGAAGAAAATTATTCTATCGGAATCAGCCCTTTGGAACTCTAAGCAAAATACCTGGGATTTTTTCCATGGGTCAATTTATTTTATTAGTCCTAATACCTCTTTCCAGAAAATAGTAACCTTTGATCATCAACAAATCCCATTTCCTAGAGCACCCCTTGATTTAGTCACTAAAGCCCGTGACCCTTATGAGATGAATATTATTCAAGCCATAGAAATGATTAACTTGCTTAAGGGAGCTGGCGATCGCAAAAAACTCCGGATGCTGCAAGTGCGGATGCAACAAAAAATTGCTTTTCCATTCATTTGTATAATCTTTGGCTTAGTGGGAGCAAGCATGAGTATTCGACCTAAACGAATTAGTAAAGGGACTAGCTTTGGGGTCTGTTTAATCGTAATTTTTGGCTACTACTTACTGAGCTTTGTAATCGGAGGTTTCGGTATAGCGGGAATTCTATCCCCAGTTTTAGCCGCCTGGTTACCTAATTTATTCGGTTTCGGAGCAGGAGGATGGTTATTGTGGCGATTGGAGGGTAATGGTTGATGGTAATTTTGAGTAGGGAGTAGGGAGTAGAGAGTAGGGGGAATAAAATTGACTGTACCTCATAAGTACGATCGTCAGTATTCACCCTAATACTTACATTAAATTTATCACCTTGGATGTTAATTTAAAATTCTGTAAGCATTCACGTGCGTTACACTGTTGTTTTTTTATTCGCTCAAGGGTAAGTATTCAATTCGGTCTTGATATTCCTTGGGAAAGGAAGCTCCAGCAATAATGATTAGCTCTGCGAGGGTTTCTCCAATATGATTGGATGGATCGATTACAAAAATCCCCGGTACGTGCCGACTCTCTGCGAGATGGTCTACTAAATGTTTAGGCATAGATTTCCGATTGTTTGTTACTAAAATAAAATCATGAATCTCACACCAGATTAAAATCTCTGGATCGAGAGTTCCTTTAGGAGGAGCGCCTGGATCGCCGATCCTTCTGACAATAAGTTCTGGTGCTTGGCGCATCAGTTGGGTTCGGTAAAGGGAGGCGATATGCTCGTCCAGTAAATATTGGATCGTCATACAGCGCTCTTCGCTTGGGATGACTCTCGCTCCAGAGCGGCTTCTGCTTTCAATTGCCGGAACCTCTGTCGTGCAGGAGAAGGATTCTGTTTTTGTTCTTCTCGTTGTTGGCGGCAAAACTCTAGCCAGTCAGCTAAGTAAGCGCTGACCTCTTCTTTGTTGTGTAGATAGTAGAGAATAGTGGCATGAACCTGTTCTAAGGTAATGGTGTCAAATTGTTGGGTAATTTCTTCAGGGGTTCTGGCGCGGTAGATATATTCGTAGAGGACGCTTTCGATACCAATGCGGCTACCTTTGATGCGAATGTCGTCAGAGGCTAGGAAGTCGAAGTAGTCTTGGATTTCCATGGCAATTTGCAATTAATAAAAAAAGTTTTAAAAAAAAAATATGAGGCGCGAATACAATTTTTAAGTAGATGTAAACTACATTTAATTTTACCGTTATTATTTTTTTTAAGTCAACCTATTCGTTTATAATGGAAACGTGATTGCTAGGGATAAATCAAACTTTTGACCATTGTTTTCCTGGTAAGAATCCAATCGTTTTTTAGCATCCCCAGGATCGATATCGAGGCACGTAAGCATTAGGCTGTTCGCGTAGCGTGCGCGTAGCGCATGAGCTTAGATCTGAATGCTTACAAAATTGTTAAAATTGAAAATAATCAATGGCTATTAACCAGTTGAAATTTTCAATTTTAACTAATCCCAGTTATTCCTAAACTAACCCCAGTTAGTTCTAAACTGCGACAGCAGTCGCCTTCAGTTCAAAAATCATATTGATTACATCTTCTACTACCTTATCAGGAGTAGACGCTCCAGAGGTTACTCCTACTACTATCGAACCAGAGGGAAGCCAATTTCGTGCTACTTCCACCTCCTGATGCAGGGGTTTATGCTCGATTTCATCAGCAGAAATAATCCGGTTGACACTGTCAATGTGATAGGATGGTAGTTCTCGCTCAATCGCAATTTCTTGCAGGTGAGTGGTATTGGAAGAATTAAAACCACCAATCACAATCATCAAGTCTAGCTTTTCTTCCACTAGCTCCAACATGGCATCCTGCCGTTCTTGGGTGGCATCACAGATGGTATTGAAGCTTTGGAAGTGATCGTTTAAATTAGACGTACCATATTTCTTCATCATGGTGCGCTCAAAAAGTTTGCCGATCTGCTCGGTCTCGGTCTTGAGCATAGTAGTTTGGTTGGCAATCCCAATCCGCTCTAAATCCTGCTCCGGGTCAAAGCCAGCTGAGATAGCGTTTTTAAATTTATCGAGAAATTCCTCCCGGTTGCCACCATTGAGAATGTAGTTGGCAACGTATTCCGCTTCTTGTAGATTCAGCAGCACTAGATATTTTCCGGCAAAGGAACTCGTTGCTACCGTTTCCTCGTGTTTATATTTGCCGTGAATAATGGAAGTGTACTCTTTTTTCTTATGCTTCTCTACCGTATTCCAAACTTTGGACACCCAAGGACAGGTAGTATCTACAATCTTGCAGTCTTTCTCGTGGAGCAGCTGCATTTCCTGAACACTAGCACCGAATGCTGGTAAAATCACTACATCCCCAGCACCGACAACAGAGAAGTCTTTCTTGCCATCCTCAACGGCAATAAATTTTACTTCCATTTCCCGCAAGCGCTGGTTAACAGAGGGGTTGTGAATAATTTCATTAGTAATCCAGATCCGTTCATTGGGGAAGTGGGTGCGGGTTTCATAAGCCATGGCTACAGCTCGCTCTACACCCCAGCAAAAGCCAAATGCTTCTGCTAGCCGGATGGTCACATCTCCCTGTTGCAGCCGATAGTTCTTGGCACGAATCTGTTCAATCAGACTGCTTTGATATTCCGATTCCAACTGAGAGGTAACTTCGGCTTCGTGACCAAATCCTTTACGGTGGTAGTTATCTGATTTTTGGAGTGAGCGCTTGAAAGCTTTTGTATCCATTGAGCTATCTGAATAAAATTAATTATCAATCACTGCTATTACTATTAATTTACTTTTAATCAACCTTGACCTTAGTTACTATAGCAATCCTAAATAAATTGTGATAATTTTTGTTCCCTACTCCCTTCTCCCTACTCCCTGCTCCCTGTCCCCTTTGCTATCGGAATAGCTAATCCTTCTTGGAGGATAAGTTCCTCAAAGATTTGTAAACCATAGCGCCAGACTAAGTAACCTTGGGGACTCAGATGCAAGCCATCGGTACTAAGCTCAGGTTGCAGGTTGCCCTGACTATCAGCAAAGAGGGGATAGAGATTTAGATAAATCGCTCCTTCTGCGTGAGCGATCGCTTTTAGCTGCTGGTTCAGATTTTGGATGCGACTGTTGGGGATAGTAAGTAAGCGATCGCGTCCTTCCCAGGTTGCCTGTTCAGCACCATGGGGCAAAATCGATTGAAGGACAATCTTAGTTTCGGTATGGGCTCGCCGCAAGTAGCGAATCGTTAGCCGTTGGTTTTCTAGAATTGCTTCATCCTTGACCCCCCGAATTAGGTCATTGATGCCAATCATCACAAAAATTGCTTCTGGCTTAGTCTGATCCAAAATATCTAAGCGCTTGAGCAACCCTGCTGAGGTTTCCCCAGACAGTCCTTGATTAAGCCAGTAGCGTTTTGGGGGTAGCAGTGCATTGGGAAACCATAGGCTTAGAGAATCTCCCAACAGGACTGTTAACTGTTCCGGTTGTTGATTAGCCACTACCTGAGCTTCCTTCTCCAGCAGTGCCAGCCATTGTTGGTAATTTAACTGGTGTCGTGGCCCTAATTCAATTACTGGCTCAGGGGTAGGATTTAAAATTCGGGTAGTTACCACAGGATGGCTAACTGGATCTGACTTTGACTGGTGATACTCACCCAGTAGTAACCAGGTGAGAGTCACAATCATAAACCCATTGGCAGCAAGGGATATTAAAGCCCAAGGTGGACAACGCTTCAACTCAATGAACAAAAAATTTGCCTTATTTCTGTTCTAACATCCCTGAGGGCAAAGGTAATACCATCAGTTAACAGTTAACTGTTTACAGTTAACTGTTAACTGTTCACAAAACCTAGTTAAAAGCAATCGGCCATATCAGCAAAACGGTGACAGCTCCCACACTGACTCTTTGAGTTCAGTGTGGGCTTCCCAGCCAATCCAGCTATTGCTTAGGAGGCGCTGGGCTTTAAGAACGGACTGCCCTGCCGCTCTGTTTTTTTGGTCTTTTGTTTAATAATGTTTGACCAACTTTCCAGCATTTATGGCCTTTGGCCACGCTACGCGAACGGCTTTGAAAGTCAGTATTCCCAGTATAACACATAGATTGGTCTTTTGTGAAAGACTCTGTGCAAAATTCATCCCTGGAGACGAAACCGATAGATAGGGTCGCCTTAATCAAAAAGTTTTAACCCTTTTACGCATAACCGACTAACCATAAAGGCGACCCTATCCTTACGGTAACTTTAAACACTCATGCTGCGCATGTTCGTTGTGGGGCTTCTTTTGCCGGAAGCTAAAATTCAGAGCTACTAGCCATGTCTGTAGTACTACTGAAGTTACCCATGCTAGAACTAGGGATCACACTGGATTCCTTGACAAATCCAGCGTAAGCTTCCATACCGTGTTCGGCAATATCCAAGCCTTCCAGTTCTTCTTCTGGTGTCACCCGGATACCGAGGGTTAGTTTCAGCACGAACCAGACGATGCCACTAAACAGCACCGTGAAGCCCCCAATCGCTAGAATACCGATGATTTGGGTGCCAAGCTGACCAGCACTACCAGCGGTGAACAGACCTGAATCTTTAGCGAAAAGTCCAACGGCTAGGGTTCCCCAGATACCATTGACCAAGTGGACTGAAATTGCCCCTACCGGGTCATCAATTTTGATGTTGTCAAAGAAGGAAACGGAGAATACAACAATGATGCCACCAATAGCACCAATAATCACTGCTGAGAGATAAGTGACATTGTTACAGGGAGCGGTAATTGCCACTAATCCTGCCAAAATCCCGTTAATGATCATTGACAGGTCTGGCTTACCATCTTTTAGCCAAGCCGTCAAGGTAGCAGTAATCCCACCAGCTGCTGCGGCTAGGTTAGTTGTTACTGCAATATAGGGAACTGCCTCACTAGCAGCTAACTCAGAACCGGGATTGAAGCCAAACCAGCCGATCCAGAGAATCAAGCAACCAAGAGTGGCAATACTCATGTTGTGACCTGGGATAGCACGAGGTTCACCGTTTTGGTACTTACCGCTACGGGGTCCGAGGAAGGCAGCTCCCATCAAAGCCGCCCAGCCACCAACGGAGTGAACCACGGTTGAGCCAGCAAAGTCTGAGAATCCCATGGCACCAAGCCAACCATCACTGCTCCAAACCCAGTGTCCAGTGATGGAGTAGGATACCCCAACAATCAGGATGCTGAAGATTAAAAAGTCTAGGAACTTAATCCGTTCAGCAACAGCACCGGACACGATGGTGGCAGCAGTTCCAGCAAAAGCAGCTTGGAATAGGAAAAATACCGATATCGGTAGACCTGCCGGAAATGGATCTAACCCATAGGTAGCGGGCTCTTCACTGTTGAGGAAAAAGCCCGACAGTCCAATAAATGCGTTGCCTTTGCCGAACATAAAGGAGAAACCAATTGCCCAAAACGCAATGGTTGCCAAGGCAAAGACGATTAGGTTCTTCGAGAGAATGTTTACCGCATTCTTCTGGCGGCAGAAGCCGGTTTCTAGCATTCCGAATCCGGCATTCATGAAAATAACTAAAATAGCAGCTACCAATACCCAGATAGTATTGAGAGTTCCCTGAATTTCTGCTGGGGTAGGTGCCGCACTATCCTGGGCAACAGCAGCTGTATGCCAAACTAGAATAATTATCCCTGTCAGGGGAATACAGGCGAGCCAGTAGGGGGAAAAGGATTTTGCGATCGCTTTGAATGGCTCTAGATAAGGATAATCCCACGATGAGCGGGAGGCTTGGTGAGCCATAGGTCGCCTAGATTTTACTAGGGTACCTTTGTTTTTCATTGTTCGCTGAGATTTTGAACTTGTCATAATAAGCGTTAACTTACCTCTCTTTTAGATACACTTCCTCACACTGAGAAACTTCAGGAAACAAATTGTAAAATTAGCCACCGAAACCTAAGAGTCCATCGTTTTTCAAGGACTCATCATGACCTCACCCTGCTACCTTTACATACCTGATTGCTAGATGCTAGACCCCTGTCTGCGCCAGTAATCAGGGAGTTTCGTCAGCTAAAGCCTCGTCTTAAGACAAAACCCTACAAATAACTGGGACTATAGTCAAGGGAATTAAAGCATTATTTGAAATTTTTAATGAAATATTTCATTAAAAATTTCTGCAGGATACACCCTCTACATTGGTAGAGTTACCTGGTTAAGGGGATTTCAAACAGGACTTACACATTTGCACCCTAAATTACCCAATTATGGGTAACTGTGACATCATTACACACCATAATTGGGGGCTAGGGGGGCGAAATAAACTTCACCGCGTAAGTCCTGTCAAAGTGCGAACGCCACTTTGTCGCACTCAGCCCCCTGTGAGATGCTGCACCTCCAACTAACGGTTTACAAATTAATCCAGTTCTAGGTTCGAGTAACTGTGTTTTCTTGGTAGAAAATTGACCAAGCAATTTCGATAAAACTGTTACACGATACATGGTTATCAACCTCTCGTGTAAAAGTGATTAGTCCCCAAGACCCAAGTTTAGCAAGATGTCCCAACTACCACACACTAATGCTCACGAAAGTTTTCCGATAATCCGAACTGGGGAAGTATAACGGAAGTGCTTACCAGCTAAACGCGCTTGTGGTCTAGTCAACCCTAAGAAAGTGTTACCGCTTTCTTAGCCCACTTACATCCTTTCGGATTAGGTGGGGTTATTGACTAGTTGATAGCTTTGTATTTGAGGTGTTTTGATATAATATCTTTTTCTGTTATGATTCTGTATCAATAGATACTGTTTTTCACAAAAAATGAGCGTATTCAAAATTAGGTAGATGCCATGTCTAGTCGGGGATCTCATTGGGTGTGGAGTTGGGTGTGGAGAATTGGACAATCTCACGGGTATAAGCCGATCATGGTAAAACTATAAGAATGGGCATACTGTAGACTAGGCATGTATTTGATATGCTCAACGGATTAACTATGGAATTGTATAGATAACAGCAGTGAATCGAATTGACCAGGAATTGGCAACCTTAGAGGAAGCCATCATCCATTTGGCACAGGAATTCCAAACAACCTACTCTAACTATTTGACCTTTTTAGGTCAATGCGTGGGGCAGCAGCTGATTATGGCTGCCTATCGGATTTGCACTCAAGGGTATCCTGAGTCTTTTCTAAATTTGTCGGTTAACAGTAAGCAACAGTTACAGCAATCCCTACGAAAGCTGGCTCAAGAGACTCAACAACAGTTGCCATCACTCCTCGAACAGTGGCAAGAGTCAAGGTCAGCTACTACTGATGACTCTAATCATGACTTGGATCATGATCAGAGTCATGATCCAAGTCATGACTCTGAAAATTCTGAAATGTCTTCATCTACAGAAGACTCTTCATGGTTTAAAGCTCCAACCGAGCCATCACCAGCAGCTGAGTTAACGAGTAACCCACGAAATAGCATAGAAAAACTGGAGCAATGGCTCAAGCACCTAGACAGTGGGATCACCAAAACCATTCAAGATGTCTCTGTGGAAGCTAATCGGCTATTGCATAAATGCTCTATTATACCAGACAAATTCCCCCAAGAAATCCTAGAAGCAGCGGTAAAAGTCGAAGCATCTGCGGTCGAAACGGCTGAATCTCCTAATATTATCAAAATAATGATGGAAACTAAAGGTGATCGGGAAACCGATGAATCCAGATTAACCCGTATTATTGCCATTAAGCTGCGCTTATCTGAGATAGAGTTTGCTGAGCCCAACTTGACCCCTGGACGTAATAAAATTAGAGATCTATTAGCTAAAATGAGTCAACTGAAGCGAGAGTATTACAAAAAACAGCGGCAAAAGGCAGTTGCTCAAGCCGAAGCAGCATGGCGTGCCAGCTGGTTTGATGATTAAACTGAGGTAATGATCAATGACTAATGACTAATGACCAATGACCAATGACCGAATTACCAGATTGGGTGCGATTGCAAAAAGCCCTGTCGGTAGAAGCAAGAGTTGGCTTTACTGATTTGGAAGGGAATCAATACCGCTTTAGTGAATTCCTCTGCCTCAGTTTTAGTAAGACTCCTAATGTCCTCACATCAACTGAGAAACGGCGTTGGCAGGAAATCGGCAATCAGTTTGCCCGTTATGCTCAGATGACGCTACAGCAAAGGCAACATCTGGTAGCTGATACTCGCCGCTTTCTCAACGACCTCCAGCAGGACACTCAACGCCGTTTAGCTAAAGATAAATCTCAAACAGAACATCCTATGGTCAGAGTGCCTAAAACCAAGCCCTTGGTGGAGAAACAACAGGCATCCTCAGAGCTTGGTAGTAAAAAAAACCTTGACCTACCACTGGCTAAGTTGGCAGCGGTGGGTAGTAAAAACAGTGAGTATTTAGCACGTCTGGGTCTGCACAAAGTGCGTGACTTGCTATATTACTACCCCCGTGATCATGTTAACTATGCCCGTCAGGTCAATATGGCTGACTTAGTACCTGGTGAAACAGTTACTATCATGGGTACAGTGAAGCGCTGTAACTGTTTCAGTAGCCCTCGTAATAAAAAATTAACTATTTTAGATATAGTCTTAAAAGACTCTACTGGTGAAATTAAGCTCAGTCGTTTTTTTGCTGGCTTTCGTTACAGTAATCGTAACTGGCAGTATCAACAAAAGCGGCGGTATCCAGTGGGAGCAGTGGTAGCTGCTTCGGGTTTGGTAAAGAAAAATAAATATGGGATTACTCTAGAAGACCCGGAACTGGAAGTATTAGAGCATCCAGGGGGTAGCATTGACTCGATGAAAATAGGTCGAGTTGTACCGGTTTATTCCCTAACCGAAGGGGTACCAGCCGACTTGGTGAGGCGGGCGATAATTGCTGCACTTCCCTACACTTCTTTGATTAAGGAACCCTTGCCAGTAACCTTTCGTAAAGAATATGGGTTGATGGGGGTTTCTGATGCGATCGCAAACATTCATTTTCCCCAAGATGCAGACACCCTTGCTGATGCCAGAAGGCGCTTAGTCTTTGATGAATTTTTCTACTTACAGCTCGGATTTCTCCAGCGCCGCCAAGCTCAGCGTAAAACCCAAAGCAGTGCGGTCATGGCTCCGATTGGTAAACTCTTTGACCAATTTCATCAACTGCTTCCTTTTGAATTAACCGGGGCTCAGACAAGAGTCATCAATGAAATTCTCAAGGATATGGAATCCGAGACACCCATGAATCGATTGGTTCAGGGAGATGTCGGTTCCGGTAAAACTATTGTGGCAGTTTATGCTATTCTAGCCGCCATCCAATCGGGGTACCAAGCTGCTCTGATGGCTCCCACTGAAGTATTAGCTGAACAGCACTATCGTAAGTTAGTAAATTGGTTTAATTTACTACACCTTCCGGTTGAATTACTAACAGGTTCTACTAAAGTTTCTAAGCGTAGAAAAATTCATTCCCAGCTAGAAACAGGAGAACTTCCTTTGTTGGTAGGAACTCATGCTTTGATTCAAGACCCAGTGAACTTCCACAGTTTGGGTTTAGTAGTAATCGATGAACAGCATCGATTTGGGGTCAAGCAACGGGCTCGTTTACAGCAAAAAGGCCAATCTCCCCATGTGCTGACTCTGACCGCTACGCCAATTCCCAGAACCCTAGCGCTAACCCTCCACGGGGATTTGGATGTGAGTCAGATTGATGAATTGCCCCCTGGTCGTCAGAAGATTCAGACTACTGTACTAAAGGGAAAAGAGAGGAAACATGCCTATGACCTGATTCGTCGAGAAGTGGCTCAAGGACGGCAAGCCTATATGGTATTGCCCTTGATTGAGGAATCGAACAAATTAGATTTGCGGTCAGTAATTGAAGAGCATAAACGACTGTCTGAAAGTATATTTCCAGAATTTAAGGTTGGGTTACTTCATGGTCGGATGAATTCAGCTGAGAAAGATAAATCACTTAGTGCCTTTCGGGATAACAAAAGCCAAATTATTGTTTCAACTACTGTTATTGAAGTGGGTGTAGATGTACCAAATGCTACCGTAATGATGATTGAAAATGCAGAACGGTTTGGGTTATCTCAGTTACACCAATTACGGGGTCGTGTGGGTCGAGGTTCTGACAAATCTTATTGTCTTTTAGTAAGTGGTTCTAATACTGAAACAGCTAGACAACGTTTGGGGGTATTAGAACAGTCCCAGGATGGCTTTTTTATCTCTGAAATGGATATGCGTTTTCGTGGTCCTGGGGAAGTTTTAGGTAAGCGCCAATCCGGGTTAGCAGATTTTGCTCTAGCTAGTTTGGTAGAAGACCAAGAGGTATTAAATTTGGCGAGGGATGCAGCAGAAAAGATTATTCTTCAGGATGAAATATTGGAGAATTACCCTTTAATGAAAGTCGAGTTAGAGTATCGGTATCAGTGGTTAATGGATGGGACAATTATGACTTAATTTACCATAGAATTATTTGATAAGTTGGGAGTAGGGAGTAGGGAGTAGGGAGTAGGGCAGAGGGAACAAAAATTAATTCTCATAATTCCTACACGGATACCTATTAATAATAGAAATTAATAATGGATAAAATGGATAAACGGTAATGGTTAACTGTAAAAGCAACTAATTAGTTTTATTATTTGGAGTTAGTTTTTGACTTCAAAGATATGGTGTATACAGGGGTTTTAAACAAGGTACTAAAGAACCCCAATTTAAAATTGCTGTAATAAGTAAACTGTATTTTGTTTGTTTATAATTTTTGGCTATACCGAACCTAGTATGCATAAATACGCGCTTATTTACCACTAAATCTGATTGGGAAGTCTATTTATAGCGCTACGCGCAAGTCAGCAAGGTTCTTGCGTCAGAAGTCAAAAGTAAGCTATGACTAAGTTTCGGAGTTTAGGAATGTCAAACATCTGAATGCGTAGTGCTATATAAAAAATCATTCTATCAGAAACTAAAACTATTACCGCATAAGGATTAGACTAATTATTTTTTAAAAGTTTTACATAGCAAGTTCGGTAGAGCCGAATTTTTATAATTCATTTATCGGTAAATGACTATAATTTTTTGAATTTTGAATTTTGAATTGGGCAAAGCAGTATAGAAATCCTCAATGAATTGTGATAATTTTTGATGCCATATTCCCTACTCCCTACTCCCTACTCCCTATTCCCTATTCCCTGTTCCCTTTACTATACTAGTCCAATACCTCAACTGTCCCCAACTGACCATCAATCCTGACCCGTTGACCATCTCGTAATATATCAGTAGCATGATTAATATCCATTACGGCTGGGATACCATACTCTCGGGCTACAATGGCACCATGGGACAGACGTCCCCCTACTTCAGAAATTAAGCCACCAGCACGAGCGAGTAATGGTGCCCAACCGGAATCGGTGTAGGGTACAACTACAATGCTTTGCTGGTCAATAGTGATATCACTTTGCAAGCTTTTCACTACTTTTACCAAACCCTCTACAAGTCCCGAACTGGCACCAATGCCTTGTAGCAGTCGTTGCTCAGACCCAGCTAAAGATTTGGGGTCAGCGGGTAAGGGAGGATTATTGCCATAAACCAGGAAAGGTACCGTAGTCAGCTGAGCATCCTGTTCAAATTTAGTGCGCCGTTGTTGCACAATTTCTGGAAGCTGTTGTCTGAGTTCCTGGTTATCACTACCTACTAGAGAGCGAATTTCGGGTAACTCCAAGAAAAAAATGTCCCCTGGTTCAACTAGTAAACCTGACAGCAGCCAGCGTGCCTCTAGAGCCAAGAAGCTCCAGCGTAGGTGAGCCATCAGCTTAGAGTAGACTTGGGTCACTCGACCTTTGAGATTCAGCCGTGCTTGTACCACTTCAGCTTTCCAGTTTTGCCCTCTAGGTTTTGGAGATTGGGGGAGTGGATGAGCTAGAAACTCAGCGAACAGCTTCCTGACCGATCGGGGGTCTTCTTGCCAGCGGGGAATTGCTACATCGGTTGCCACTTCGCTAAGGTAACCATAGCCCTCAAGAAAGCGGTCAAACTGCTCTAAAATGCTAGAACCATCTGGGATTTCTACTAGGGTGGCAAACAGAGAGGCTCCACTGTCATAGATAATCTGTTCGTGACTTAATAAATGGCGAGCATCTGCTGCGATCTTAGCCAAGGCTCGCATACTATCGACCTCTGGAGTTTTGCTGTTATCTAGTTCTTTGTCATCAATCTTGAGTACTGCCTGCCGCAAGGACATACTAAGGGGAGCAAGAATACTATAGTAGGTGGCTCGTTTCAACACCTTCAGAATACTGTCGATGCGTTCTAGGAGTTGTACTGGAGATAATTCCGACTGGGTTCTTGCTGAAAGCTGATTCAATAGCGGCAGAAAGTGGGTTTGGTAATCCGCTTCAAAGTCTTGGTCTAAACGCCATTCCCGACCGAGCAATCGTAGTAAACCAGGTAGGTTTTTTATAGTGGTATTTATCGGTGGTTTGGAAAACTTAGCTCCCCTAGTCAGAAATTCCAGACTTTCTGGGGGTAGACCCATACGCCGAAAAATTTTCCCCAACAGAGTTACATTGAAGTAAGCATGGGAATAGTGCAGGGTGGCAGTTTCCTTGAAATCCATTCCTTTAGCTCGCTTCCCCAGCACTATGGTAAAAATCTCTCCCCAAACACCGCAGGTTAGGGGACGATTAATCGACCAAGTTAGGGTTCGGATTACTCCTGGAATTACTTCCGCAGCAATTTTACGAGTCCAGGTTGGTTGTAGAGTAGTTATAGGTCGTGCTTGCAGTAACCAAAGGGTTTGACCGTCATAACTCCACTCAATATCTTGGGGAAGACCCTGGTAATAGTTTTCTAACCGACGTGCCAAAAGCGCCACTTGTTTGATTAAAGCTGGAGGGACATCACCACTGCCCTCAATCCGTGAGGAGGGCAAAGTTTCTGCTGAATCCTCTTGCTTCCCTGACTTCTGGAAATAAACTTGGTACTGCTCTGGTGTTACTTTACCCGATACAACTTGTGTAGCATATCCAGGTAGGGCTTCGACCACTACAGCTTCTCCCTGTTGGGAAATAGGGTCACGACTGAAAGCAACCCCAGAAAAAACCCCCTTGACTTGTTTTTGAATTAGCACAGCCATAGCTGTATCTGGCAGTTGCTGATCGCGACGGTATTGTGCAGCTACTGGATTACGATAAGACTCTAAAACTCGATTAATGGCATCGAGTAGTGCGGCTGAGCTGGTCACCTGCAAGATGCTTTGATACTGCCCTGCTGCTGAAGCCTGGGCTGAATCTTCTCCTACTGCGGAAGAACGCACAACCAGGGGTTCAGATTCAGAAACGGGTAGGTATTTGAGCAAAGGTTCTGGATCATCCCCTGGAGGTAGTACCCAGCCGACAGGTACTGAGTAACCAGAACGCTTCAGCTGGGATAGGGTGGCAGCTTTTTGCCCAACTTTTTTAGGGTCTAGTTTGGTGTCCAGAGAAATTACGGCACTATCGCCTTGGAAAAAATGAAACACTTTCTTTGATTCTGCTTGAGCTTCCCCACTGGGAAGGTCTAAGTCATCGGGAATTTTTTGATAAATCCAAGCTAATAATAGACTCAAGCTGGTGGCAATTACAATTCTGGAGTAATCCTGGGGATGCAATAAAGCCAGAATCACGGGAAACAATACTAAAATCACCCGTTTGCCATGTTTGGGATTGCGGAAAATGGTAAAGCTAATCCCTCCAATCAAAAATACTAGCAATGCGAGAATGGGGTCATGCCATAATACTCCCCAAGTGACATTGGTCGTCCCTGCACCTTTGCCTATCCAGTAACGACCTAACACCAACATGATTAGAGCGATCAATTCCCAGGCTGATTCACTGGGAAAGAAGTGACGAGCTAGTAAGACTGCTGCAATTCCTTTTGCTGCCTCTGAAAGTACTGCCAAGACACCAACCAGATTTCCTCCGTGGTAAAAGGCGGCTGAAACTGATATATTACCAGTACCTACCTGGGCTAGGTTATGCCTTGTCAGTACATAGGTAATCCAGGCAATCAGAGGTAGTCCACCTAAGATAGGACAGACGGTAAAAATGAGCAAGAACCCTAAAATCTGGGTTAGTGTCATGGGACTAATGGAAATCACTTAGTGAGATAGAGAGAGCTTTATAACTACTTTATAAGAATTAAATAAGAAGTATATCAAAAGTATATAATAAATATTTGGACTTACTGGCATCAAAAGATGACTAGTAATCACAACTAGTAATCACAATTGTAGTTTGTAAAATTATCTAACCCAAAAGCAAGCCAAATTGTCTAAACAATTTGCTTGATTTAACTAAAATACGAGTAAAGTATTTATATCATTTGGTAGGTATATTATTACCTGTTATAATTATAGTTTGGGTTCAATGCGTTAACCTGATTTAGTCCCTAAGTTGCTTTAATCCCCACAGCTTTTGCACAGGGGTTCTCAAGTGCGTTTTCCATAGTGAATGAGATTCCCATGCCAGCAGCCCGTAAAACCCCATCCTGCCTTCGGTAGTCACACTTTTGAATTAGTCTACGATGTTTGGTAAGGTTAACGTTTTTTCTTTTCTTTTATTTAACGATTGATAATGTAAATTGATAATATGAACAGGACTTACGCGGTTACGTTGATTTCCCCCCCAAAATTGGCAGGCTAGGGGGGCAAAATTAACTTAACCACGTAAGTTCTGTACTGGTATAGCGCTACGGGCAAGTCAGCAAGGTTCTTGCGTCAGAAGTCAAAAGTAAGCTAGGACTAGGTTTGCTGAGTTTAGGAATGTCCTAAGCTTAATGGGTAGTGCTATAAGGTGTGGGTGCGTGGATTGCGTCCCAACACCAATCGGGTAAGTTTTCAGAACTTTGCCGATAACAACAACGTGTCTAACGTTGCTGGAGGAGTTGGTAGCTTTGGCACGGCACCTCTGAATGGGTAGTGCTATAATACAGGATTTGAGCAAATCCTTATACAGATAGGTAGGTAATGGTGTGGCTAAGATTGTGGGTGTTCATGGGATTAATCAAGAATTTAGAGGTAGTAATACAATTTATGATAAGTGGCTACCAGCCCTCAAAGATGGTTTGGAGCGTGTTGGAGCTAGATTAGAGTCCGATCATGAATTTCGCTGTGCCTTTTATGGAGACCTGTTCAGAGGTCGGTCAAAATCAGCAATGGGGATACCTAACTATGACGCCAGTGATATTGACTCGGATTGGGAGAAGGAACTCCTCCTGGAATGGTGGGAAGAAGTAGCAAAAGTAGAAGACGATATTAAAGGCCCAGCGGATATATCCAGAGAAAAGGCAACACCCAGACTTGTTCAAAAGGCTTTAAATGCCTTAAGTGGTTCTAGGTTTTTTGGTGGTGTTGCTGAAAAAATCGTCATCTTTTTTCTGAAGCAAGTTGGGGGTTACTTACATAAACCAGAGTTAAGACAGAAAATTCGCGATCGCGTTGTGGAAGCCATAGATCAAGATACCCGTGTATTGGTTGGTCACTCTCTGGGGTCAGTTGTCTGTTACGAAGCCCTATGCCAACATCCAGAATGGTCAGTGGAGGTTTTTGTGACTCTAGGTTCCCCATTGGGGATAAGAGGGCTGATTTTTGATCGCCTGGAACCCTCACCTGTCTCTAATTTGGGGTCTTGGCCGGGAAGTGTCAAACAGTGGATCAACATTGCGGATGCGGGAGATATTGTTGCTTTAGAAAAAGAATTAAATCCTTTATTTGACGGGTTAGTGGAAGATAAGCTTGTTTATAATGGATCTGATGCTCACAATGCTAGTAACTATTTTACTGCATCTGAAACAGGAGAAGCTATTAAGTTGGGCTTGATTGATTAGTAGACGAGGTATATGGCGGGAAAACCCAGGTATTATTTAATCGCTTGTGGAACAAGCAACTACAACGATCAGGATGTAGATAACTTAGATAGTGTTCCGACAGACTTACAGAGAGTTGTTGATTTATTTATTCATAAATTTGGATATGAAGAAGCCTTGACGAATCTTCGTTTAAATCCGAATAAAAATGAGTTGATAAAACAATTTTCAGACTGGCTTCAGCATGAAGAACGATGTCAGAGCGATCGCGTTATCTTTTACTATTCCGGTCATGGTGAAGATCTTAAAGGAGATAGACATTATCTTTTGATGGAAGAGACTGATTACAATCAACTTCCTCAGACATCCTTGGCAACAGAAGATTTAGTTCGTCCTTTGAATAACGAAGGAGTTAAGATTGAACAAATCCTGTATATTATCGATAGTTGTTATTCTGGGGTCGGAATAAGTGATGTCTCGAAATTTACTACACAAGTTGTTCAGAAATACCAATCAGTAGGAGGAGCAGGTATCGCAGTTCATGGGATTGCAGCTTGTCGTGCCAAAGATACAGCGAAAGAAGATAAATTTTCTAGCGCTTTGGAGCAAGTTCTTAAGGATTTAAGTAAAAACTACTTAAGTAAAAACTACGATAATTTATATATTCCTCTAGACTATCTAGTTGACGAAATTAATCAGATTATTTCCTCAGAGCAACGTGCTTCCTACTCAGCTTCTGGCTCTGAGAAATCTGCTAAATTCTTTCCGATTATGTCTAAGACTATACAAACATGGGAAGAAAATAAAGATGAACTCATTAACCAACTTTTTGCTGGATTAAAGAAATATCCAGAAGATAGCTTACTTCAGGTTAACTCCTTTATTTTAAGTTCTAAAACTATTGAAAATATTGTCTTAGACGATGAATTTATTCTGGATTGTACAGAAATCAAACAAAGACTGACTGAATTAGGACAAAAACCAGTTTCAAGAGGAATATGCCCTCTAGTGGCTTGTGCAGAATGGTGTCGGCGAAGATTTTCTAAACAGGATTACAAATTGAGGAGACTTGCTAATACTATTAAAAATTGGCAACAGGACGTTATAAGATATCGAGAAGATGCAAACCTTTCTACAATCCAAGAATCTGTTAAAAAAGCTGATTTAAAATTTCAAGAACTGATTAAGAAAGAAAATCTACGACTTCAAGTTGAGATTGAACCAGAGGTTGATAATGATAATGGTACAGGACAAGCCTCTGGTGCCTTACTTTTGAGTATGAATCTTTGGCTTGAAAGTCAGGATTTACCACTTGGTCGGTTTGCAGAAAAGATACGGTTAGAACCTTGCGACAGTGGAAAAAGTGTCTCTGAGCAAGAGAGTGAGAGTTTATACACTAATCTTGAAAAAAAATTACCCAACTTAATTCGTAAGGCTCGTTATAGTTTACCGGAACGAGTTAATTTAACAATTGAGTATTTTCTTCCCTTCGACTATTTCAAAACAAAATTGGATAATATTAGGTTTAAGCGAGGGAGAAAAATAACACCGCTGGCTGAAGAGTACCCAATTTTTATCAACTCCTATGAACGATATTTTGATCCAGATTTTCTTGAGATTCGTGATGAGATTGAAGTCAAGAAGCAAGGGTTATGGAATGATGTAAATAATTCAGTGACTGAACCCTGTGTTCCTGGGGAATTTGAAGGGGATGATATCTATTATGTGGGTACAGACCCATCAGATTCTGATCTAGAAAGAATTGAGGAAGCTTTACCCATTGCGGTCTGGAGTCGGAACCTGAACCAACCTCTGATTGAAGGAGAGCATCTAAAACTCTCAGAATGGCAAGATTGGCCTAACAAAATACGTGATTTACGAAAAAAGAAAAAGGGTTTGGAGGTAACCCTTCTCTGGGATGATTTATATCCGAAGCCTTCCCAACGCTGTAGACCCTTGAATACCAACGTGGTGGACTAAAATGCCAAAGAACCCAACATCTGACCAGCCGGATCGTCGCATCTACCGGGGCTTAACCCTCAGTGCGGACAGTTTACCAACCCCAGAAGACCAACAACAGCATCTGAGTCGTATTCCACCGCCCCCGCCTTGGCGCACCTTTGGTCTGTCAGTTGAGCAATGGCGTGAAAAAGCAGAATCACAAAATACCCAAGACATCGTAAGAAAGATTAATCCAAGGGCATTGGGGTTTGTTCCGAGCCCGCAAGCTGTAGAATTGGTCAATGCTGCATTGTGTTTGCGTCGCCCTTTACTGATTGAAGGAAATCCCGGTAGCGGCAAAACATCCTTAGCCTATGCAGTAGCAGCTGAATTGGGACTACCGGGGCCTTACCGCTGGTCAATTGTTTCTCGCACTACTTTGAAAGATGGTCTCTATGCCTACGATGCCATTGGGCGATTACAAGAAGTGTCTTTACTGAGGCAACAAGTTGGTAATACAGAGAGAATAAAAGAGCCTGACATTGGTAACTATTTAAGATTAAAACCAATGGGTATGGCATTTCATCAATCTCAACCCCGTAGACCGGCAGTGCTGTTAATTGACGAAATTGATAAGAGTGATATTGATATGCCCAATGATCTCTTACATATATTTGAGGAAGGATTTTTTGAGATTCCAGAACTGAGTCGCTTAAACAGGGACTTCCAAAAGGTACTTCCTTACCGCAGTCAAAGCAATGATAGTGATGAAAAAATTTCGGTTGAAAAAGGATTAATTCAATGTCAAGAGTTTCCCTTAGTCTTGATGACCAGTAATGAAGCACGGGAGTTTCCACCAGCCTTTCTACGCCGATGTCTACGGTTATCTCTCAAGCAACCTGATACAGAAGAGGGTTTTTATCAAATTTTAGAAAACCGCTTTGATGCCACCCATTTAAAGCAACTGGATCAGCCAGCTCGGAAATTAATCAAGGAATTTTTGGCACGGATTAAGGCAAGAGACACAACGTTAGCAACGGATCAATTGTTGAATGCCATCTATTTATTACTACAAGGAGATGACCTGACTGAAGAAACACGAAAAGATGTATTGAATACTATCTTAAAATCACTGTGAGGTCAGGGGGAAATGGTGAGTGAAACAAATCAATGGTGGCAAGATGATAGAGAAGTGGCAGAGCTGATCTGGTGCTTGGCTCACGTAGATCGTATTGTTGCTCCTCCACCTTCTCAAGACATCAAACCACCAGAGGATGTACACCATTCTGATCCGGAATCATCTACTGAAAATCTCTCAGACGATTATCCAAAGAGTCCTCCCTCAGGAAGGGAAAAAGAAGAACAACAGATACCCATTCGGACTTATCCTAAACAGTCCGACTATCCCCGGACTTCCCCTCAAAAACCCGAATCATCCTCCAGTAATTACAGCTCTCCTATTCGTATTCCTGACCCCTTTCCCTTACCCAAACCTAGGGAAATCAGTAAGGCACTGTTGCCTTTATCTAAGCGTATTTCTGGACTGGTAGCCAATGAACTGGATATTGATGCAACCGTTGAACAAACAGCCGAAGCTAATGGATTGCCAATGCTGGCATTTCGTTCTCCCCTAGAGCGATGGTTTGAGGTACATTTATTGATTGACCACTCCCCTTCCATGGCATTTTGGGGAGATTTAGCGGAAGGGGTGGCAACGCTTTTTCGCTGGCAAGGGTTTTTCCGGGATGTACGGATTTGGCACTTCGATACAACAGAACCTACCCCCCAATTGTTTTCAGGTGTTGACCGGATTGAACGGAGTGTTGGTAGCCTGATCGCACCAGGAGGACATCGACTCTTTATTGCCTTAACGGATACTTTGGGAAAAGCTTGGTATTCCGGTCAAGCCTTTGAGGTTTTAGCACAATTAGGAGAACAGCATCCTGTTAGTATTGCCCATGTTTTTCCTCAAACCCTATGGCAGCGCACAGGTCTAGATCAGGCAATTCAACGACCATTGATTGCTAGTCAGCCAGAGTGTGCTAACTCCATGTTACAAGTAGGAGCTAGGCTTCGTACAACTGCTAGGTTATATCAATTTCCAATTTTCAATATATCCGTTAACCACTTTAGCACTTGGGCGAATTTTACGACGGGGAGTGGCAGCAATTCTATTCAAGGGGTTTTAATTAGACAGCATAAGCCCGAAACAGCCACAACTAATTCCAAATCAGTGGCGGAAATTCCCGAAGGCGTTGCTGATTCTGGGTATGATTCCGCCCCCCTAGCCCCCCAATTCTGGGGGGAACAAAACTCTGAAAGTCCCCCAAAGTTGGGGGATTTAGGGGGCTTGACCAACCCCCTAGCCCCCCAATTCTGGGGGGAACAAAACTCTGAAAGTCCCCCAAAGTTGGGGGATTTAGGGGGCTTGACCAAAACCAGACGATCGCGCATTCATACTTCAATTCAGCAACGCCCTCCCGAACAGTTACTGAGAGAATTCTTGGCTAATGCTAGCCCCAAAGCCCGAAAACTTGCTGAAGTTCTAGCTGCTGTTCCCCTCATTCCTCCAGTGATGCGCTTAGCACAACAGTGGTTTTTACCCGATAGCCAACACTGGCATCTGGCAGAAGTTTTTTTTAGTGGTCTTATCCGAAAGTCTTCCTTGGGGCCAGACCAGGCAACTGTTCCCGAAACTTGGTATGAATTTCGTCCGGGAATTCGGGAGTTACTGCTAGGAAATAGTCCAGTTCAACGCACCACTGAGATTTGGCGGGAAATTGGAGATTTCATAGAGCACCGTTATGGTAGTCTCCGGGATTTTCCAGCACGGATTCCCAACCCAGCCGGGTCTGTTCCAGGTATTGCTGGGGATCGAGACCTCTATTTTGCTGAAGTCAAAGCAGCAGTTCTCACCACTTGGGGAGGAGAATACGCCAATTTAGCACAGGAACTCAGTGAAAAAGTAGCAAAACGCAAACGGGAGAAAGATGAGATTGGTAAGGGGACAGTTGATCTCACTGACAACTTAGAACCTTTTGAATTTGAAGCGGAAGTTCCCATCATTGTTTTTGAAGAGGAGCCAGAGGAGGATGAAGAGAAATTACAACAGTGGACATTTAAAACCCCGACTGTTAACCATCAGGGGGAAATTACCGAAACAACCACCTACACTGCCTCTTACTTCACCGACACCCTAACCGATAATGTCGAATTGGAAATGGTGGCTATCCCTGGAGGAACGTTTACAATGGGTTCCCCTGAAAGCGAAAAAAATAGCTATGACGATGAAAGACCTCAACATGATGTCACACTCCAACCCTTCTTTATGGGGAAATATCCTGTCACTCAAGCCCAATGGAAAGCGATCGCATTAATGACAGACTTGAAAGTCCAGAGAGACTTAAATCCAGACCCCTCAAGGTTTAAAGGAGAGAACCGCCCCGTTGAAAAAGTCAATTGGTATGAAGCAGTAGAGTTCTGTGACCGCCTTTCTCAGCTAACAGGAAGGGAGTATAGACTACCTTCTGAAGCCCAATGGGAATATGCTTGTCGAGGTGTCACAAAACCCCTCAACCTTGATACTGGAAAATCCTATCCCCCATTCTACTTTGGAGAGACGATTACCGGACAGTTAGCAAATTACGACGCCTCAATAACTTATGGGGATGAACCAGAAGGAGAAGAAAGCCAGAAAACCAACCCTGTGGGTGAATTTCCTCCGAATCCCTTTGGGTTATATGATATGCACGGGAATGTTTGGGAATGGTGCGCTGATGATTGGCATGATAACTACAAAGGTGCGCCCACAGATGGCAGTGCTTGGATTGAAGATAATGAAGCGGAAAATGTCAATGCTGAAAATAAGTCAGATTCAGATAAAAATGAGAATAATAGATTATATTCTTTGCTCAGAGGCAGCTCCTGGGCTAATCGGCCTAGGCACTGCCGTTCTGCGATTCGCAGCGAGAGCCTTAGGCGCGACGAGCGCCTCGACATTGTTGGTTTTCGTGTAATGTGCGTATCCGGAATGAAGTTTGAAGTTTGAAGTTTGAAGAATTATGCCAAAATTGGCAATAAAACGCCCAAAACAAACCTTTCGAGGCTACAGAGAATACATAGACGGTATCCCTCTCGAAATGGTCTTAATCCCTGATGGAACCTTCACAATGGGCGCACCGGAGAGTGAAGAAGGGAGTCGCAACAATGAAAGACCCCAACATGATGTAACTATTTCCTCGTTTTTAATGGGACGTTACCCCATTACTCAAGCTCAATGGAAAGCGATCGCATCTCGATCTGACCTTAAGGTTAATCAAGATTTAAATCCAGACCCCTCTTATTTTAAAGAGCCCTATCAAGGAATAGATAGATGGCAAAGACCTGTTGAACTAGTCAATTGGTATGATGCTGTCGAGTTCTGTAACCGCCTTTCTAAGCTAACAGGAAGGGATTATAGACTACCTTCTGAAGCCCAATGGGAATATGCCTGTCGAGGGGTTACAAAACCCCTGAACCTCGAAAACGGAGAATCCTATCCCCCATTCCACCTCGGAGAAACCATTACAACAAATTTGGCTAATTATCGCGGGGCGGATGATAAACACTCTAGATGGTCAGGATCTTATGGTAGAGGGCCACAAGGAGAATACCGTGGGCAAACAACACCAGTAGGCTATTTTAAAGTCGTCAACTCTTTTGGACTGAGTGATATGCACGGGAACGTTTGGGAATGGTGCGCTGATGATTGGCATAATAACTATAAAGGTGCGCCCACTGACGGCAGTGCTTGGATTGATAATAATGAACTGGAAAATGTCAATACTGAAAATCAGTCATATTTAGACAAAAATGATGATAAAAGCTTGTATTCAGTGATGCGGGGGGGCTCATGGTTCGACTATCCTTCTTACTGCCGTTCTGCGCTTCGCTTCATCGACTTTAGGCGCGTGGACTGCGACGACTTTCTTGGTGTTCGTGTAGTGTGCGCTGGGATGAAGTCAGAAGTTTGAAGTCAGAAGTTTGAAGTTTGAAGTTTGAAGTTTGAAGTTTGAAGTTTGAAGAAATAATTTGAGTTATCAACAAGTTTCAATTCAGGACAGAACAAAAAAGTTTGCGGTTAGAATAGTCAAAGCTTGCATTTGGTTAGAAGAAGAATCTAAAGTTCCTAGAACGTTAGCAAATCAGTTATTAAGGTCAGGAACTTCTATCGGAGCTAATTGTAGTGAAGCTCAGTCAGCCCAATCCCGCAGAGATTTTATCAGTAAATATGAAATTGCTCTCAAGGAAGCAAGAGAAACAAAATACTGGCTAGAGGTTCTAATAGAAGCTGAACTAGTTTCTTCAGAAAAGTTCAAAGGACTAATCCAAGAAACCGAAGAAATTATTAAAATATTAGTCACCACCGTCAAAAAACTCAAAGAATAGACTTCTGACTTCAAGCTTCTGACTTCAAACTTCTGACTTCTGACTTAATAAAAACTTCTGACTTCAAACTTCTGAATTCTGACTTAATAAAAACTTCTGACTTCTGACTTCAAACTTCAAACTTCTGGTAATTTTTCCATCTCCTGAGCAATTAGCGTCTGAAATTCTTCTCCACAATGAACATTTAGATGAATTGCAGCAGCCAGCAATTCTGCCAGAATCTCAGCTTGTTGTCTAGCACTGAGGTGAGGTGACTTAAGCTGATAGATTAATCCCGTAACCGTTTGGCATTCTGAGCCTAATTCTGTAATTAATGTTTTCAGAGTATTGCTAGTAATAGGAATGGAGCGATCGCGAAACATATAACTTATATCATTTTCGGTTGAACAGTTATAAATATTAGGTAATAGGGAACAGGGAATAGGGAACAGGGAACAGGGGATGGAGATTACCTACTAGAAGAAAGCTATAGCAATTCTCTGTCTTGATGCAGTCGCTCATGGGGGAAACCCCCAAGACCGCGCTGCATCGCTATGCCATGATGTACAAAGGGATCCCCCTAAATCCCCCTTATCAAGGGGGACTTTGAGCTTGAAAAGCGTACTTCATAAATCCTATAAACGCTATTTTTTTATAACTGATTATCTGAATTTGATATTAGATATTGCACCAGTACAAAAAAAATTAATAACGGAAGTGATAACAATCAATTTCAGTACTGACATAGTCAAATATTATCACTGTTCCCGATTCCCGATTCCCGATTCCCGATTCCCGATTCCCGATTCCCGATTCCCGATTCCCGATTCCCGATTCCCGATTCCCGATTCCCGATTCCCGATTCCCGATTCCCGATTCCCGATTCCCGATTCCCCTTATATAAAAACAAAAAAGCGCCCCCCAAACGGAGAGCGCTCTATTTGAATTTAACCAATTAAGTCAAATTTATATTAGCCGTTGATAACTGGAGCAGTTAAAGCAACAGGAGTAGCTTCACCAGCAGCTAGATCTAGAGGGAAGTTGTGAGCGTTACGCTCGTGCATTACCTCGAAACCTAGGTTAGCGCGGTTAAGAACATCAGCCCAAGTGTTGATTACATGACCTTGAGAGTCAATAACACTCTGGTTGAAGTTGAAGCCATTGAGGTTGAACGCCATGGTGCTGATGCCCAAAGCGGTAAACCAGATGCCTACTACAGGCCAAGCACCCAAGAAGAAGTGCAAGGAACGGCTGTTGTTGAAGGACGCATATTGGAAGATCAAACGACCGAAGTAGCCGTGAGCTGCAACGATGTTGTAAGTTTCTTCCTCTTGTCCGAACTTGTAACCATAGTTCTGAGACTCGGTTTCGGTGGTCTCACGCACTAAGGAGGAGGTCACCAAAGAACCGTGCATAGCACTAAACAGCGAACCGCCGAATACGCCAGCTACACCCAGCATGTGGAAGGGGTGCATAAGAATGTTGTGCTCAGCTTGGAACACGAACATGAAGTTGAAGGTACCGCTGATTCCCAAAGGCATACCATCGGAGAAGGAACCTTGTCCAATGGGGTAGATTAGGAACACGGAGGTAGCAGCAGCCAAGGGAGCGCTGTAAGCAACGCAGATCCAAGGACGCATGCCTAGACGGTAGCTCAGCTCCCACTGACGACCCATGTAGGTGAAGATACCAACAAGGAAGTGGAAGATGATTAGCTGGTAAGGACCACCATTGTAGAGCCACTCATCTAAGGAAGCTGCTTCCCAGATTGGGTAGAAGTGCAAACCAATGGCGTTAGAAGAAGGAACAACAGCACCAGAGATGATGTTGTTGCCATAGATCAAGGAGCCAGCAACAGGCTCACGGATGCCATCGATGTCCACAGGGGGAGCAGCGATGAAGGCGATGATGAAGCAGATGGTAGCGGTTAGCAATGTGGGGATCATCAGTACACCGAACCAGCCTACATAAAGGCGGTTGTTGGTGGAAGTGATCCAATCGCAGAACCGATCCCACACGTTAGCGTTACGCTGGTTTAATGTGGTAGTCATGTTCGGATGATTGCGTTTATTTGATTATCTAGGTTCAGCAGGCTTGTTTCGCCTGTCTGTATTTATCCTAATACAATGCTGAAGATAAATACATTTTCGGGGTTTAATCGTAACTTTATTTAAAACTACTTAACTCTACTTAAGAAAAACTATGCGATCGCTTTCGTTAATGATTACTGAAAGCTGGCACCATTTTGCTTAATCCGAGGGATGAATCAAAGGGATTAATCCTATACTGGGCAAGACTTAGGCCATTATATGGCCAGCTTGGTTAATCCGTTTGATCCAGTGCTATATTAGCTTAACATTGCTTAACAAAAATAGCAGTGATTGCTTTAGTCAATGATTGCTCAGAGCTGGGAAAATTTTGATTAATCCTAGGGATTAATCCTAGGGTGGGCACTGCCTACCAACGCTATGACAAGCTTCTGAATCTGTCTGATTGACTGCTATAACAACTTAACATTACTTAATAAAAAAGGTGCGATCGCTTTCGTGACCATATATTAGGTTTGTTAGACCTGTGGGCAGGAAACGGGCAAGATGCCCGTTCCACAACGGGCAAGATGCCCGTTCCACAACGGGCAAGATGCCCGTTCCACAACGGGCAAGATGCCCGTTCCACAACGGGCAAGATGCCCGTTCCACAACGGGCAAGATGCCGATTCCACAGGATTAATCTTGGGGTGGGCAGTGCTTACCAAAGTGCTTTGCAAGCTTGATTATCTGTCTGATCCACTGCCCACCCTACTACTGTCGGCAGAGAACAGGCAAGCAAGAAGAATCCTAGGGTGGGCAGTGCTTACCAAAGTGCTTTGCAAGCTTGATTATCTGTCTGATCCACTGCCCACCCTACTACTGTCGGCAGAGAACAGGCTTTTCTAGCGCCAGAGTATAGACGTAGTAGTATGAGTACAGGCTGAAAAACCGCAGGCTGAGCCGGGAGAGAGACCCGTAACTTATCGACCTGAAAGTAGTAATGCTCCCAGGGCAGGGAAAATCCTCCTTAAAAACCCAATCATTGGCCGTAGGCCACGCTACGCGAACGACTACCAATCGGTGTGTGAACCCAGGAAAATCACAACTTGAGAGGCGCCCGGGCCCCACACTTCCGATCTTTTTTACAAATATGAGATGCACCCCGGTCCCTTCACCCGGCTGCCCTTGATTGCAAACAAATGCAACGAATTTGAGAAATCTGTAGCTTGCTCATTGTAGCTACAGGAGTTCGCCTATAACAATGACTGTATCAGTAAGCCAGAACGAGTTACTCAATTCAGCCATCTCTGTATAGAGTTCTTGGGTAATTCGCATGCGTTATGGGTATTGAAGGAGATTCAACATGTATAGCTTAGAGTCCCAGATTAACCAGCAAGTCAAAGGTTTCGATCGCGTAGCGTGGCCTTCCGCCAATCGCTTAGCGTGCCCTTCCGCCAATCCCGTAGCGTGGCCTTGCGCCAATCGCGTAGCGTGGCCTTCCGCCAATCAGCTCAGTCATTCAGAAAATAAGTATCAGGTTACTAGTTTACAATCGAAGAACCCTCAATTTCTTCTAGAAGAAATTCTTGAAGGGTTTGTTGACGGTGTCTTGATTCTGACGTCTCAAGGAAAGTGGGTTCATGCTAATGAACGTGGGCGTCGCATTTGTCGTCAACTCTGTCAATATCAGTCACAGATGAGTTCTATCCCTGAGTCAATTTGGCGAGTGTGCGAAGGGTTAATTGATAGTTGCGATTGGTTTTCTGGGCAAAAAATGATTCTTGAGTCGGAAATCCAAACGGATAATTCCTTAAAGTTTCGAGTTAGGGTCAGATGGTTAGTCTTGGATAATCAAGCACAGCATTATCTGTTAGTCACTCTAGAGAATCGCCATAGTTCTGGCTATAATGCTGCTATTACTGATGCTAAAAAATATGGATTGACTAACCGGGAAGCTGAAGTTTGGTTGCTTAAGAAAGCTAAACTGTCTTACAAAGAAATTGCGGCTCGGCTTTATATTACTACCAATACTGTTAAGAAGCATATGAAAAATATTTATGCTAAACAACAGGCATTAGTTAGTAGCTAATAGGGAGTAGGGAGTAGGGAGTAGGGAGTAGGGAGTAGGGAGTAGGGAGTAGGGAGTAGGGAATAGGGAACAGGGAACAGGGAACAGGGAACAGGGAACATTGATATAGCACTACGCATTAAGATGTTTGACATTCCTAAACTCCGAAACTTAGTCATAGCTTACTTTTGACTTCTGACTTCTGACTTCTAACTTGCGCGGGTGTTTTTTCCTATGAACGTTTCTGATTGCCAATCTGATTCCCAAATCATTACCTACAGCCCTGCCTACACTTTGGTTCCCACTTATGAATGCTTTAATCGCTGTAGCTACTGCAATTTTCGTGCTGAACCGGGTAGCAGTCCTTGGTTGACTCTGGAGGATGCTGAAAATCAGTTAAGGTTGCTTCAGTCTCAGGGTGTTTGTGAAATTCTGATTCTCAGTGGTGAGGTTCATCCTAGGTCTTCACGGCGCAAAGCTTGGTTTCAACGAATTTATGATTTGTGTGACCTGGCTTTGTCTCTGGGATTTTTGCCCCATACTAATGTTGGACCCTTGAGTTGGGAGGAGATGGCGGCACTCAAGCAGGTGAATGTGTCTATGGGGTTGATGTTGGAACAATTGACACCGGAGTTGCTCAAAACCGTTCATTGCTATGCTCCCAGTAAGATACCAGAAGTTAGACTACAACAGTTGCAATGGGCGGGAGAATTGGGGATTCCCTTTACGACCGGTTTGTTGTTGGGGATTGGTGAGAGTGAGGAGGATTGGTGGGAAAGTTTAAATGCGATCGCACAAATTCATCGTGAGTATGGTCATATCCAAGAGGTGATCCTGCAACCTTATAGTCAGGGCACTACAGAAATGTTTCATAGTCAGTCTTTCGGGATTAATCAGCTGCCAAAGGTGATTCGGAAGGCGCGTCAGATTTTGCCCTTGGATATTACTATCCAAATTCCTCCCAATTTAGTTGATACTGTTGGGGAATTGCCTCAACGGTCTTCTGCTCTATTAGCGTGTTTGGAGGCTGGCGCACGGGATTTAGGAGGAATTAGTCCCAAGGATGAGGTGAATCCCGATTATCCTCATCCCCATAGTTATCGATTGCGGGAAGTGATTGAACCAGCTGGGTGGAAGTTAGTAGCGCGTTTGCCTGTTTATCCTAAGTATGACAGTTGGTTACCTGCGCGATTGCGACAAGTGGTTAAGAGATGGCGGATTGGTGATAGGTAATTGGTTATGGGTAATTGGTAATTGGTAGACGTGTTGAACACGGAAATGTCGGAACTGTGAGCAGATGGGAAGATGGGGAGTTAAATTGGCAACTGGTGTGGTTTCCAAGGGAGCAATTAGGTTGGCATGCCAGGCATATGCCTAGACTTTATTTTATTTAACCTTGTCGATAGATGATATATTAGAATGTATAACGATTTGGCAGTGACCATAAAACTCAAGTTCAGTTTTGAGCAATCAGAGCTAAGTTTTGATAAGTTTACCATATATTAGAACGCAAAATAGTCTAAAATATGGCAACAATCAATAACGTCTATCCCCAAAAGTAAATTACAGATTGTAGTTATCGGAGACTTGAATTTAAATGCAGGTTACTGTACAAATAACAAAAGTAAAAGATTTTGCTGAAATCCGCGAGTGTCCCACAACTGGGAGCAAATCCCTACATGCCACCGCCGAGTTTATGCCCGGACAGTTCATCCATAATTTTGGGCCTAAAGAAGTCCTCGATCGCCCCAACTATTTAAGCGTCCAAATTAGCGATCACCAACATATTATGCTCGACCCCGAGTTTTTGCAATACATAAATCATAGTTGCGATCCCAATGTTTGCTTCGATACTAAAAATATGGTGGTTAGGGCACTCCGAAAAATAGAAATAGGAGAAGAATTCACATTCTTTTATCCATCAACGGAATGGTCTATGGATCGGGGATTTGATTGTATGTGTGGAAGTGAAAATTGCCTGGAATACATTCAAGGTGCTGCCCACTTACCCCTAGAGGTTTTGAAAAACTATCAACTTTCGGAGTACATAGAGCAAAAGCTAGCAATTTCGCCTAGGCATATATAGCAATTCTATTTCCCATGAGGTACAAAGGGATCCCCCTAAATCCCCCTTAAAAAGGGGGACTTTGAGGTTGATAATTTTACCTCATAAATCCAATAATCGCTATAAGCCATAAATCCTTAGTGTTAAGGGCGATTGAGCCTTCAACAGAAAAAAATGCTAAAGCTCTTGGTGCAGATGCTACCAAGGCGATAGTCACTCATCTGTTATCCATTCCGATTCAAGATGGCCACTAAAAATTTATCTCTGAGTCAGTTAAGTGGAGGAAAAACCTATACCGAAATCGTTTTTAACCAAGTTTGGGGTAAGGTTGAAGCCTATCGAGCAAGCCATCCACAACAACAACTATTTATGATGGCTTTTGGTGACACTACTCAGCCTTTGCCACCTACAGTGGTGCGGGCTTTAGTAGAGGCAGCAAATCGCTTGGGCGATCGCCAAACTTATACGGGTTATGAAGATATTACCGGAAATCCAGCCCTGAGATCGGCAGTTTGTGCCGACTATTACCAGAAAAAAATGGACATCGATCCGTCCGAAGTTTTTATCAGCGATGGCGCTCAATCGGTTTCGGTCAATATTCAAGAACTGTTTGCTCCAGATAATACAGTAGCAGTACAAAACCCCACTTACCCCTCTTTTGTGGAAGGAACCTTAGTGGCAGGTCGTCCATTGGTAAACTTGCCCTGTCGCGAGGACAATAATTTTGTGCCCAAGCTTCCGGATGAAAAAGTAGATCTGATTTATCTGTGCTTTCCCAATAACCCCACGGGAGCGGTTGCTACTCCCGAACAGCTCCAAGCTTTTGTGGACTATGCCAGAAGTCACCAAGCTGTAATTATTTTCGATGCTGTTTACAGCCCATTTATTACGACCCCAAACATACCCCAGAGTATTTATGAAATCGAAGGGGCCAAAGAATGCGCCATTGAAATTGGCAGTTTTTCCAAATGGGCAAATTTCACCGGTTTGAGGGTGGGGTGGTGCGTTATTCCTCAAGGGCTAACCATTAAAAATACAGTGCCAGGAGAATTAAATGATTTGTGGCGGCTCCGCCATGCTGTTAAGTTTTGGGGTACGGCTAATGTTGCCCAGCACGGAGCGATCGCTGCTTTATCCCCAGCAGGGCAACAGGAATGTCAAGAAGTGGTACAGTATTACCTGAAAAATGCTCGCTTGCTCCGACAGGGTTTGGCAGCAACGGGGCTAACGTGCTTTGGTGGCATTGATAGTCCTTTTGTTTGGGTCAAGGCACCCCAAGGCTTGTCATCCTGGCAGTTTTTTCAAAAAATGTTGCAATCGACCGGGATTGTGGGCGTCCCTGGTTCCGTGTTTGGGGATTGTGGAGAAGGATACTTGCGTTTGGTGGCATTAGGACCGAGAGAGGAGATTGAAGCGGCTGTCAAAAATTTGTGATGGATCAGCAACCGCGCCTTTTCGATCTGGAAAATAACAAAAATAAGGAGTTGAATTATGACTGTTATTGAACTCGAGCGATATCCGATAATTGATGAATTGGATGGAACAGAAGCAAATCTCATCGATAAAGTAAGAGATTACTTGAATAAGTTTGGTTTTTTTTATGTTAAGGATGCCATTGAAGCCAGAGTCAAAATAGATCAAGATCTAGAAAATATCCAAGATTCAGTTGATGTCTATTACGGAGAAGATGCCTACACCGGTGAAGGCTCTGTTTTTCATGGGACTTATAGCCGATTTGAAGTGGGAGAAAGTACAACGACAGAGCAATACTTTGATTTTTTTAACCAGCTACTGGACATCATCTCTCGTGCTTTGGGATACCCGGAAGAATTTTTAAAAGAATTTTCGCAACAAGAAAACTATGGGTTGTATATTTACGATCGAGAAGAAGAGTATATGAAATACATCAAAAAGGTCGATTCCGAAGAGATTTCGATTGCACCTCATAAGGATAGATCCTTAATTACGATTATAATTTCGATTGCAGGGTTTGAAGGCTACAAACAAGAGTATGGCTGGTTTTCTATTCCAGATCGGGAAGGTTACCTGATGGTTCAGGCAGGCACGCTTTTGCAGGATTTAACTAAGGAAGCAATTAAAGCAAACATTCATCGGGTTCGAGGATATGATTCCTCGAAAGCATTATTTTGGAGTAATTTAATCCCGGTCTAGTCAAAACAGCGATCAGCATGTAGGGTGGGCAAAAACATTTTGTTTTTTTTTAGTTTTATAGATAAAAGAACTTTGCCCACCCTGCTTTAATTGGTATTTTGTTTACGGAATTCCCTAATGCTGCGAGGTATGTTGAGATCAAATCTGTAGCCCAAGGGTATCTTAGAGGAAGATAGGGACAAACTACTAGAAACCTCATGGCATCTATTCCTAATCCAACTCTGGCAGCTGGTCTAGAAGCTCTGAAACAGGGCAATTACCAGGATGCGATCGCACACTTAGAAGGTGTCTGTGAGATGGAGTTGGATGACTCCATTGTGACGGAAGCCTCTCAATCCCTAGTGCAGGCATATCCTAAGCATGGTCAACCGGAAAAAGCGATCGCACTTTGCCAACACCTGAGGGAACACCCTGACCCCCAGATACAGGAATGGGCAGCTAAAATCGAGGCTGAGCTGAATTGAACAAAATGTCTCGCGCAGTGCGTTCAAGATTGTAGGGTGGGCAAAAACATTTTGGTTATTTTGACTATTCCCCATCAGCGACGGCATTAGAAAAGTACCAAAGATGGGCATTCCAATTAGTATCGAAATCGTTGGGTAATCGCTCCTGAAGACTAGAAGATTGTAGGTGAAGTAGCTCTGGTTTTTTGAGGGGAATTGGGATTACAGTCCAATTTTTCCTGTTCTTGAACTGGCTATGGAGTTTCTCAGTATATGGTAGCACTGCCGCACTATACTTTTGACTACTTACCACCTCTGTGACTGCATCAAGCTGCCCTAGGACAGAAATCACAATACGATCCAATCGTGGCGCACCTTTTACATAGTTGGGAAAGGCATTCAGTACAATTTCTTTGCCTGAGTCAAATGTCTCAACCTGGAAAGGTCCACTGCCAATGGGCTTCAGCTGAAAGCTTTTTTGATTGTAAGCGTGGCGCGGTACTATACCGATAGTCATCACAGAGGCAATGTAGCGTGGTAGTTGAGACTCAACAATGTCAATGGGGCGGGGGCGTGATTGGTCAACGATTTCGATAGACTCAATCTGATCAGACTCAATCTGATCAATGTTCTGCCTAGACTGAATCTGATCCCGGTCAATGGGCGTAATGGTATCATCCTTATCAATATCAACTTGATCAGAATTATCGTCTTTGCGTTCCTCTTCTTTGAGAAAAGGCCACAGTACTTCAAAGCTGATTATCCGATCATTAACGACATTGATACCTCTGATTATGTTTATTACCCGCGTATTTGGGCTTGAGTTAAGTTTTTTAATATATACCTGATAGGTAAACTCCACATCAGCTGTAGTAAGCTGTTTTCCGTCATGGAAACTCACATTTTCAGACAGCTGGAAAGAAATTAGTCGAGTATTCTTGTCCCTATTTTCACTCCACCACCAACGAGTGGCAATATCCGGCACGAAAGCCCCTCTTTTTGGATCAAGACGACCCAAACCACGGAAGACTAGGCTCAACACATCCCCTGGACCGTAGTTTATATCCGCTGAAGGGTAGTTGATGTTCACTAATGGGTCAAGGGTATTGATCTCACGAAAATCAGCAATGGTTAGTTGGTTTAGACCTTTAACCTCAATCTGTCTGGTAAAGGTGCTGTTAGCTCGGTTGAGGTCTAAATGCTTGTGGTTGGGATCAGCAGTGAAGCGGATGGTGTGGGAACCAGCTTCGAGTCTGAGCTGGCGACGGATACTGCTGTCTTGCGATCGCTGATTGGGCTGCAAGGGACCATGGGATTGGATTGGCTGCGGCTTGTTATCCACTGTCCACTGTACCTCGAAGGCATCAGAAGAACTATTCCCTTGATTGATTAGATCAGCTTCAATGGTAATCAGCTCTCCTGCTGATGGTTGATCTGGTATGATAGTAATATTGCGCACTCGTAAATCAACGCTGATTGCTTCCCAAGACAGCAGATTAGTGGTTTGACCATCGATAACCACAAACAAGACACCAGAGCCAGTTACTTCGGGCATGGTAACTATTAAACGGGACTTGCTCCACTCCAGAATCTGTGCTGGTTGACCTTGGAACAAAACTGCGGCATTAGGGTCGCGATCGCCAAAATTATCTCCCTCAATCACAACCTGACTTCCCGGTAGTCCTTTTGCTGGCTTGACCTCACTCAAGAACGGTAGCTGTCGCCATATCCGAATCCGTGAATCAGCAATTCCAGTTTTGCGGCTGAGTTCAGCTACCATTGCTGCTGTTTGGGTGTAGCCTTCAAGGTCATTAACTGAGTAAATCCCAATCCCATTTAATTGTTTTATCTCAGCTTCGGTAATACCAGGTAGAGTAGCCAGGGGCCTGGTGCTGATGGGTTGATCAAGTTGCTTACGCACTCCTTGTAACTGGCTTTCTAGGACTTGGGCAAAATCCAGTTTGATAATAGTAGCGCTATTTTCTCCAGGGTCTGTAGTCCGAAATAATATTTTCCCGTCAGAGGTACGGCGCAGCTTAACTTCTATATCCAGTTTAAGCTGTTTAATCGCCATCGACTTGCCACGGGCATAAGATTTCAAAGAAAGGGTATCTTCAGCACGGTCAATTTCAGCAGCGATCGCATCAACCATCTCCGCTAGCTGCCATTCCGTGTTTTCGTCTTTATTGCTGTTTGTATTGTTTTTTGTATTACTTTTTGTATTATCGTTGCTGGCTGTTAATGATTCCTCATTAGTCATAGTAGTTTACTAGCAAATTAAACTTCGGAATAGTAGTCTTATCAGCGCGTTTGTATTTGATATTTAAACCTGTATGGTCTTTTTTTATTAGACAATAAAACTCTAGATCTGTTTCCCCTCCTGGGAGGGGTTAGGGGTGGGTTCCTATTGCCTATTGCCTTGCCCGTAGCGCTATAGTTATTTTTCAGGAGCGATAGTCATGCGGATCCGACCTAGTTTACCGACAGGGGGAGTTTCTAGGGTTGAAGGTAAACTAATCATTACTCGTGATGTGGTTTCCTCTTGATTTAAAAATTGCCCATCGGTTTGTAGGTATAAATGGGCTGGAATATCAAAATAAACATCCGTAACCTGTAAATTCGTTTCTGTAGTGCTGTCAGAATTTGTCTGGTCGAGGGTGCCAGATACTTCTTGAAGGAGCAGGGCAATTAAGTTGCCTAGTGTGATGTCAGCCATAGGTAATGATGCACAGGGGATGATTGAGGTTACTTAATAAGGGAGCAGGGAATCGGGAATCGGGAATCGGGAATCGGGAATCGGGAATCGGGAATCGGGAATCGGGAATCGGGAATCGGGAATTGGAACAAAATCTTGTGTACCTTATTACTATTAGAACAGTAATGTGAGCACTGCTAGATATAATTTACGGATAATTACCCTTAATAAAAATCCTAAGCACTCAGCCCTCAGCTGTCAGCCGTCAGCCTTTGGCTGATAGGACTTAAAGTGGCGTTGCTTAATAATGGAATGATTTTAAGAGTGAGGTGGAATGGGCATCTTGCCGTGGAATGGGCATCAGGCGTGGAACTGGCATCTTGCCAGTTTCATGCTTATTTTCGGGCGGGCAGGATGCCCACTCTACGAATATTAATTCTTGTGGAGCGGGCAGGATGCCCACTCTACGAATATTCATTCTTGTGGGGCGGGCAGGATGCCCACTCTAGGAATATTCATTCGAAGATTCAGCAACGCCCTTAAAGTAGCGTGCCCGTAGCGTATTAGCTGATAGCTGATCGCTGATCGCTGATTGCTGAATGCTTACAGATGATCAAGTTATCCGTTCGATTCTACTATTGGGAAGGTCTCGGTGCGGAAGCGAATTTTAACCTGACCAATGATTTCAGTACTCATGGTGACGTTATCAAATGAACTTTCATTGGTTGCTTTGACTTTTAGTTTGTTGAAGTTCGCTCCAACAGAAGCGCGACCCCATCCCCACCTAGCACTGGCTCGGAGATAAGCGCCAGCTTGTAAACGGTCGTACTCGCTTTTTCGTCTAGTTTCTGTTTCGGTAGCAGTAACGTTAAAGGTAAGTTTAGAAAAGATTTCACCATCGGTGATCACAATCCGTGCCATACCCTGCCTTGCCATCTCCCGGAGATGATCAATCAAGCTTTGTGCCAGTGACTCAGAGAGTTTCCGACGAATTAGTTGGACTTGAGCAACTGTGAAAGAATTCTTCTGCTCTGGTGTGATAGTGAGTTTAAGGGGTTTTTCCAGGTTGGCCGTTTCTGCTTCTAATGCTCTTGCTACCTCCTTTAATTTAGTAACACCAGCCTTGCCAGGATTGCCGGTGTTTTGGTCTGTAGGTGTGTTTGGAAATATATAGTTCGCCCGTACAACAGTGCCGCCATTTCCATCCGGGTAGTTTTCATTAAGGTGTGCGTTAATCTCCGCATCAGAGACATTCTCAGCCTCGAACTGCTTGAGGGTTTTAGCTAGGTTAGCAACCAGCTCAGCATAGGCTTCGATCTGTCTGATTGTCGCAGCGATAATAGCATCGAAAGTGCCGTTAATTAAGCCAGCAGTAAACTCCACAAAGCCTAGGTCTTGTACTTGCTTGGCGGCATTAATACCGGTATTAACAGCATCACCGATAGCCATGCCTCCAACCATGGATATCTGAGACTGCTGCTGATTCAGTTTTTCTTCAACTAACTCCTGGAGTGTGTTACCGAGGATATCAGCAATACCATGGCGCACTAGTTGCCGCTCTTGCTGGTCGCTAATCCGTGCTAGCGCTGAATCAACAATCTCGGTGACGATGCGGTTAACACCTTCTTGCACTAGTGCTTCACTAGACGGATTTTTATCCGTGGACTGAATTTCTGGGTTTGGCATATCACCTAACTGTGGCGGAATTGGATTTTCTGAAGTCATGGCATGATGTCCTTAAAATTAAATGGGATAAATCGGGTTAACTTATCTAGCCCTATATTATTTATTACTGAATTCTGGATCGTGCCTCCTCCTCAACACCCGTGAATTCATTACATCGAACTGAGGCGAGATCAAATCCTTAGCCCAAGGGTATCTTAGAGGAAGATAGGGACAAACTACTAGAAACCTCATGGCATCTATTCCTAATCCAACTCTGGCAGCTGGTCTAGAAGCTCTGAAACAGGGCAATTACCAGGATGCGATCGCACACTTAGAAGGTGTCTGTGAGATGGAGTTGGATGACTCCATTGTGACGGAAGCCTCTCAATCCCTAGTGCAGGCATATCCTAAGCATGGTCAACCGGAAAAAGCGATCGCACTTTGCCAACACCTGAGGGAACACCCTGACCCCCAGATACAGGAATGGGCAGCGAAAACTGAGGCTGAGTTAATTACCAAGTATCCTGTTGCTGCTAAATCCCCTGCTGATGCCACAGGGTTTACCCCCCTAGAGGATAAGGCGTCTAGCCCACTGAAACTGAGCCGTAAACCAAACCAGACTGCTTCATCCTCTTCCCTATTACCAGTTCCCTACTCTCCCCCGGATATTCCCACCCTCTACACTCCTCGTCCTCGATGGCGCAACTGTGGACGAGCACAGCATTGGCATCCCCTGAAATCTCCCAAGATGGAACGGTTGTGGTTAGTAGCAATCACGGTTGCGATCGCATTTTTCTGGCTACTGCGCTTAAGCGTCGAATTCGCCATGGAAACCATCAATTCGATCTTGGTAGAGTTACCGTGGTTCCAACCCTTCCAATTGTTATACCGTGACCCAACTCTAGCCCTAGGAATTACCATAGCAATCCTATTTATCCTATCGCCCTGGTTAATGGATGGATTGCTAAAACAGTTTCATGGTCTTGAACCCTTATCCCTAACTCAACTAGCTTCCCGCCATCCAGAATCCGCTAAAGTCATCCAAAAGGTTTGCCGCAAACGACGTCTGCCCTTACCGAGCTTAAAAGTCTTACCCACAGACGCCACCGTAGCCCTGACCTATGGTAACTTACCTCGCACTGCTCGCATTGTAGTTAGTCAGGGATTATTAGACCAGCTCAAAGATGATGAAATTGCCAACATCTACGCTGGTCAGCTAGGACATATTATCAATCGGGATTTCATGTTGATGTCCCTAGGGGTACTAATTATTCAAATCCCTTACACTATCTATTGGCAAATCCCTCAGTGGGCAGAGAAGCTAAAGGAATTACTGCTAGTTAAATTACCTGGTGCTAGGGGATGGTTAAGCGCAATCCTTTTAGGAATTACCGGTACTGTTGCTTCCCTCTGTTACAGCATTTACTGGGTATTGAGCTTACCGCTGCTATGGTTATCTAGAGCTAGAGTTTACTATAGCGATCGCATCGCCATCTCAATCACTGGTAATCCCAATGGCTTGACCCGCGCCTTACTAAAAATTGCCCTAGGGATAAGCGAAGACATCCAAATTTCCGGCCAAACCAGTGGGCTATTAGAAAGCTTTGATGTCTTACTGCCCGTCGGTTATCAGCAAGCCATAGTTATCGGCAGTTTTTCCCCCACCACCCCCTTTGAAGACATCTTAAAATGGGACTGTACTAATCCCTACCGCTACTGGTTAATCATCAACTCTGCCCATCCCCTACTGGGAGAACGCTTACATTTACCTAAGCGCTATGCCCACTTTCTCAAGCTTAATCCGGAACTAGATTTACCCGCCCTAATTCCTGCCAGTCGCAATCGAGCTGAATTTTTCTCTAAACTCAGCAACAGTTACAAAGCCTTACCCCTGCTACAAAGTACCCTAATTTTTGGCGTAATAATGGGGGCAGCCCTAAGAGGGATACTTTGGATAATTGGTAAACTGTCTGACCTCTTCGACATTTGGCAGTTAATTTGGCTACATAATGCCAATTCCTTTATCGATGCTTGTATCTTAATTGCCTTTAGTATCAGTGTCTTTCTCTGGATTAATAATTACTTTCCCGACCTCAAACCTACTAATATCGGTACTGACCCCGACTTAGGAGATTATTTCGCCACTAACGCTACCCTACCTCCCGATAGTCGTCCTGTTATCTTAAGCGGAAAACTATTAGGACGTTCGGGATTAAGCAATTGGCTCGGACAAGATTTAATATTACAAACATCAACAGGTTTAGTCAGACTAAATTACTGTTCCTATCTCGGACCACTAGGTAATATCCTACCTCAACCCACCCGTGTTAGTAATTTAGTTAACCAGACCGTGATTGTCACTGGTTGGTTTCGCCGGGGTGTTAATCCCTGGATTGATATTGAAACCATCAGTATCGAAGAAGATAAAGTAATTCGCAGCTACTATCCCATTTGGATTACCATCCTCGCCACAGTAGCAGCCCTATCCGGCGCTTATCTGATTTTCCAAGTGGGAGCATGAAATTATTACGAGGGAATCGGGAATCGGGAATCGGGAATCGGGAATCGGGAATCGGGAATCGGGAATCGGGAATCGGGAAGTTGAGATCAGCTCCCTGTTCCCTGTTCCCTGTTCCCTGTTCCCTTTTTAGTTCAATTCTATATTCACAACCCAAATCCAAACACTATAGTATGAAAAAACTGTTTCTGATTTTACCATTAGCTATCTTAACTTTTGGAAGTATAGTTGTTAACAGCCAAGAAACCTCCTCACCCAATAGTTACACTCAATCGGTTACCAGTGAAGTGTTAGGTAGTGGTTATCCGACTCAAGAAAAAAAGGAAATTATTGAACTTATTCGCCATACCATCAAACCCAGAACAAAACTGCCTCATCATACTCATACCGGCATGCAAATTGCACTAGTAGAGGCTGGCACGTTAACGTTTACTGTTGTGAAAGGAGAGGCTAAAGTAAGGAAAGCTAATGGCACAGAATTAATTATGCAAGCAGGGCAGACTACACAACTAACCGTTGGAGATTCTCTAGTTGAATCTAGCGGAATGGTTCATTATGGTGAAAACAAAACAAACAAACCAGTTATTCTTCTGTCCGCTTCTCTATTTGATGTTGACCAACCAAAAACTATTTTACTCGATCCAGAAAAATGAAGAATAAAGTGTAAGCGGTCAGCTGTCAGTGGTCAGCGGTCAGCCGTTGGCCTTGCTCGGAAGCTCCCGACTCCCGACTCCCGACTCCCGACTCCCGACTCCCGACTCCCGACTCCCGACTCCCGAAAAAAATATTAAGAAATGTTGCGTTATCTGTAAATATTCGTTACATTTATTTACATAACTGATTACCAGAGGACCACTACGTCCTTAAGACCTTGAGCTCACAGCCAGGGATAAAGGCACACTGTAAGCGTATTGGCCCTAGGTTTTCTCCTCCCAACACAGCAAGTATCACCAGCCCCTGTCAATGGCTGGTTTTTTTATATAGACTTCTTGCAGAAGTCGGGAACAGGGAACAGGGAACAGGGAACAGTGGATAAGAATTGACGCAAACACTATCAGAAAACTACTTTTGCAAGAGGTCTTATCTAGAAATTCTCCATTGAGTCTCTATTCCCGGCTCCCGACTCCCGATTCCCGACTCCCGATTCCCGATTCCCGATTCCCTCCAAAATTTGTTACAAAAGTTTTTAAATTATGTTATAATATTGGTTTTTTATGTTATCATAAAATTGCCCCAGACGTTAAACGTTAAACGGGAAGAGCCAGCCTGAAGATATTGCAGGCTGAAGGCTGGCTCTAGGACCCCTTATAACAGGAGATACATTAGATTATGTCCTATGCTGAACGCCTACATCCATGGGTGGTGGTGCGCCTATTGCCCAAGATGCAACGAGTGATTGTTGCTCGGTTCCGCAAACGTTCGGATGCCGAGGGTCATATGCAGGCTCTGAAACGGCTAATGCCTGATGCTCAATTTGTGATTATATTTGATATCGGAGAGCCGATCACTGAAGAAGACTCTTAGGATTATAGGGAGTAGGGAGTAGGGAGTAGGGAGTAGGGAGTAGGGAGTAGGGAGTAGGGAGTAGGGAGTAGGGAATCGGGAGTCGGGAGTCGGGAGTCGGGAATCGGGATTAGGGGTAAGAAAATTGACTATACCTCATCAGTATGATCGAGCCTATACCAATTCTGGAAATTACTACTACACATTAATTTCATCTCCCCTCTCCCCACACTCCCCACACTTCCCACACTTCCCACACTTCCCACACTTCCCACACTCCCCACCCTCTTGCCTCTTGCCTCTTGCCTCTCCCCAAAGAGATTATTCACGAATAAACTACCATAGCAATATATCCAGAGTACAAACAAGACACTACCACCATGCCGCGACTGAATCTGATCGCTTCTGATCAAGCTTCTGGAAATCAACAGGCTGCACCTATCGAAAGCCCTAATCACTTCGATGGGAATGGGAAAACAAAGCAGCCTCAATCTCAGCAGTCAGACCCCATGACCGGGGTGACATCAAACCAAATTGAGCTGGATTTGGAAGCAGTGAATCAGCAACTTGCTGAGGCTAGCCCTACCAAAATCGTAGAATGGGCAGCTGAAACCTTTGGTGATGGCTTAGTGATGAGTAGCAGCTTTGGGATCCAGTCAGCGGTCATGCTGCACTTGGTCACTACTGTGGTGCCAGATATACCAGTAATTTGGGTAGATACGGGCTACCTACCGGTGAAAACCTATCGATTTGCCCAGGAGTTGATCGAACGGCTCAACTTGAATGTAAAAGTGTACCAGTCTGCCATGAGTCCAGCACGGATGGAAGCGTTGTATGACAGACTCTGGGAAAAGAATGATGTAGAATCCCTCAACCGCTACGACCAAATCCGCAAGGTCGAACCGATGCAGCGGGCTTTGCGGGAACTGAACGCAACGGGATGGTTAGCAGGATTGCGCAAGCAACAGACTGACCACCGCAAGACGATGGGCTGGGTTAACAAGCAGGGAGAGCAGCACAAGATTTTGCCAATTCTTAACTGGCACTCTAGGGATATCTATCAGTATTTGACAGCTCACGACTTACCCTATCATCCCATGTTTGATGAGGGTTATACAACCGTCGGTGATTGGCATTCCAGCCGACCTTTATCCTTCGATGATCAGGATGAACGGGATACCCGTTTTCATGGCCTTAAGCAAGAGTGTGGTATACACTTGCCTGAAACTCCTGGTGAAGCGGCAAGTCTTGATTCTAGTTCGCTTTAATTTTAATAGGGAGTAGGGAGTAGGGAGTAGGGAGTAGGGAATTAGAATGCGATTGACCTTTGGTCACGCTACGCGAACGCATTCTATTCCGATAATGCCTCTACAACTAATCGGTAGAACTGGCATCTTGCCAGTTTGCTGGGGGCATCAGGCGTGGAACTGGCATCTTGCCAGTTTGCTACAGTCTAGAAATAATGCGATTGACCTTTGGTCACGCTACGCGAACGCATTCTATTCCGATAATGCCTCTACAACTAATCGGTAGAACTGGCATCTTGCCAGTTTGCTACTATCACAGATGCGATCGCATACTAGTTTAATAGTGCCTCTACAACTAATTGGTGGAACTGGCATCTTGCCAGTTTGCTACTATCACAGACGCGATCGCACTCTACTTCAATAGTGCCTCTACAATCATGCGATTGACCTTTGGTCACGCTACGCGAACGCATTCTGCTTCAACCTTAACCCTTCAACCTTGGCCTATTGGCCACGCTACGCGAACAACCAACTAACCTTCAACTTTCAACCCGATTAAACCTTCAACCCGATTAAACCTTCAACCAACTAACCTTCAACCTTCAACATGGCCAATTGGGATCCCTATCTAGAATCAATCCGTAAAACCTACGCCCAATGGTGGCAAGTTTATACCCCGACCGATATCGAAGACCGCAAGCGCAAGCAGCAGCAACAGACCCCGATGCTGTTCAACTTTGACCTAATGGTCGAAACCATGAAGTCGGAGCAGCCAGCAAGAGACCAGAATCAAGAAGAAACCGAGTGCTTACCTGTCCTAGAAGGATTGCGCAAGTATGCTGATGACCATGTATTACTGGTGGGACGTCCGGGTTCCGGCAAATCCACAGCCTTAGTGCAATTGCTGGCAGATGAAGGGATACAAGGGAAAATTCCCGTGCTGGTGGAACTGCGATATTACCAGATATCGGTGCTGGAGTTAGTGCGGAATTTTCTGAAACGCCATGGTGTATGGCTCGACTCCACCGAGGAGATCGAAAGACTACTGTTTAAAGGGCAATTCTGGTTACTGATCGATGGCGTGAACGAGCTACCCTCAGAAGCAGCACGCCTAGATTTGACTCAGTTTCGGCAGGATTACCAGAAGACTACTCCCATGATTTTCACCACCAGGGATTTAGGAGTTGGTGGTGACTTGGGGATTCAGAAGAAGTTGGAAATGCAACCCTTGAGTGCAGACCAAATGTCGGAGTTTGTCCGCAAGTATTTGCCTGAAAAGGGAGAGCAAATGCTTGAGCAGTTGGGCGATCGCTTACGGGAGTTTGGGCAAACTCCCCTACTATTGATGATGCTATGTTCCCTGTTTCAAAATAAGGGAGAGATACCGTCAAATCTGGGTTTAGTGTTTCGCTCATTTACCCAGTTCTATTCTGATAACATCAAGCAAGATGTTAAGGTTTCCAAGCAATCAAGAGTATTTTGGCCAGACCTGCTGCAACAGTTAGGATTTGTAATGACAACAGGGGATAACCCCAAGCAGATAAGTGTTGGTATTCCTAAGACAAAAGCCGAGGAAATTTTAACTGATTATCTACTGAACAAAGATTTTATTGATCCTGATATTCGCGCCAAGACTTGGCTTGATGACTTACTAAACCATCACTTGATTCAACAATCAGGAGAGTTGATTGAGTTTCGACACCAACTGCTCCAAGAATACTATACAGCAGAATATTTATTGAAGCAATTACCACGTATTACGGATCAGCAGTTGCAACAGACCTATCTCAATTATTGGAAATGGACAGAACCTCTGGTCATGATGCTGCAATTGGTAGACAATCAAGCCCAAGCCCAGCGGGTGGTAAGGTTAGGGTTAGATTTTGATTGGCAACTGGGAGCCAGGTTAGCAGGAGCAGTAAAACCGGAATTTCAGCAAGATACTGTCCAGTTGGTAGCTCGGTTAAATGTTCCGAAGTCTCTTAAGGTTCAGCTGTTGGGAGTAACTCAATCAGAAACAGCCATACCTGAGCTAATTAAATACCTGGATGATGACAATTTATACGTGCGAATAAATGCGGCAGAAGCTCTAGGGGAAATAGGGACAGAAGCCACGATTGACCCGTTAATTAAATTCCTCGATGATCCCGACCCATCTGTGCGGATAAGTGCAGCATCTGCTCTAGGGGAAATAGGGACAGAAACCAGGATTGAACCATTAATTAAATCCCTGGATGATCCCGACTATTCTGTGCGGAGGATGGCGGTATCTGCTCTGGGGGAAATCGGGACAGAAGTGGCGATTGACCGGTTAATTAAATCCCTGGATGATCCCGACTATTCTGTGCGGAAGATGGCGGTATCTGCTCTGGGGGAAATCGGGACAGAAGCCACGATTGACCGGTTAATTAAATCCCTGGATGATCCCGACTCATCTGTGCGTGAAAGGGCGGCAGAAGCTCTGGGCAAAATTGGGACAGAAGTGGCGATTGAGCCGTTAATTAAATCCCTGGATGATCCCGACTCATCTGTGCGTGGAAGAGCGGCAGAATCTCTCGGGGAAATTGGTACAGAAATGACGATTGAGCCGTTAATTAAATCCCTGGATGATCCCGACTCATCTGTGCGTGGAAGAGCGGCAGAATCTCTCGGGGAAATTGGTACAGAAATGACGATTGAGCCGTTAATTAAATTGCTAGATGATGATAACTATTTTGTGCAGATAAATGCGGCAGATTCTCTCGGTAAAATTAAGGCAGAAGTAGCGATTGATCCATTAATTAAATCCCTGAATAATCCCGAATCATCTGTGCGGATAAGTGCGGCAGATGCTCTTGGAAAAATTGGTAACAAAGTAGCGATTAATCCGTTAAAAAAATGCCTGGGTGATCCCGAATCATCTGTGCGTGAAAGTGCAGAATATGCTCTAAAAAAAATCGGGCAGAGAAGCCAGGATTGACTAGTTAAATAAATGCCTAGATGATAAAAACTTAGATGTGCGTGGAAGGAGGGCAGATGCTCTGGGTAAAATTGGGACAGAAGGCAATTAACCGATTAATTAGATGCCTGGATGATCCCGACCCATCTGTGCGGATAAGTGCAGCAAAAGCTCTGGGCAAAATTGGGACAGAAGTGGCGATAGACCGGTTAATTAAATCCCTGGATGATCCCGACCCATCTGTGCGGATAAGTGCGGCAAATGCTCTGGGTAAAATTGGTACAGAAATGGGGATTGAACTGTTAATTAAATGCCTGGATAATGATCAATCATATCTACGTGTAATGGCGGCAGATGCTCTGGGTGAAATTGGTACAGACGCCACTATTCCTAAACTGATTAATCTGCTGAAAAACCAAGAATTTGCAGCAACTATTGCAGAAACTAATGATGAAGATACTTTTCAGAAAACCATGAAAGCCCTTGAAGCCAGTCAAGAGCGCTACCAATTGTACAAAGCAATCGATAATCCCAAACCTACTCCCAAACCCGATAATCCTGAACCGATTACCAATCAAAGCATATCCATACTCCACCTCTCGGACCTCCACATCACCACCCCTGAGCAAGCTACCCGTTGGTCAAACCAACTCGCCCAAGACCTGAAGCAAGACCTTCAAATCCCTCACCTTGATGCTCTTATCCTCTCCGGTGATATCGCGAATTATTCTACTCCAGACGAATACCAGGCTGCACAACAGTTTCTCCACAACCTCCGCCAAGACTTCCCCCTAGACCCGAAGCAAATTGTTCTAGTTCCCGGTAACCATGACCTAAACTGGGAACTAGCAGAGGAGGCTTATGAGTTACAGTATCGCAAAAAATACCACGGTGAACTAAAAGAGGGTCACTACATCAAAGTCAGTGAAGAGGTGATTGAAGTCCGAGACGAAGCCAAATACCAACAACGCTTTGCCAACTTCAGTCAATTCTATCAAGCTATCAAAACTGAACCCTATCCTCTCGACTATCACCAGCAAGCCATTATCGACCATTTCCCAGACCAAAACTTGCTGATTCTAGGACTAAACTCCGCTTGGCAACTGGATCACCACTTCAAAGACCGTGCTAGCATTCACCCAATTGCTCTAACCAACGCCCTCAGAGAGATTCGCGGTAATCCAAACTACCACAACTGCCTGAAAATAGCGGTTTGGCACCATCCCCTCAATAGTGGTGGAAGCGATAGGATTATCGACCAAGGATTCATGGAAGAACTTGCTGTTGCTAGATTCCGCTTCTTCCTCCACGGACAAATCCACAAAGCCCAAGCCAGCGTTTTCCCTTACGACCTCAGTCCAGATGGGCGCAAACTGGACGGAATTTGTGCTGGCACCTTTGGCGCACCGACCCTTGAACTAAGAACTGGTTATCCCTGGCAATATAATCTACTGAAAATTAACGGTAATCAGCTCACTGTCCGCACTCGCCGCCGGGAAGAAGCTAATGGTGCTTGGAAACCTGATTCACGGTGGACTCAGGGTCCGGGAGAAGGTGCTAAAGATCATTATTCCATTGAGTTGTAGGGAGTCGGGAGTGATGTTGTGCCAAGAGCTGCTCAAATTCCTCCAGGGAGTTACTCTCAAGAGAGTGATCAATCAGCTGTTTCAACACAGAGATATCTTCTATGGCATTAATCTCTGCCACCAATTCCGCTGATACCGATTCAAAGTGATTTTGTAAAATTTTAACTACTGTCTCTTGTAAGCCTTCCCGATATTCTTGAAGTCCTTGTTGAAGTCCTTGTTGAAATCCTTGTTGAAATCCTTTTTCAAAACCCCTCTTCATTGCCCTTTCTTCGACTCGACTAATTAAAGGCATCTGTCTTTCCTCCTGATAACGTTCAAGTTCTTAATTCAGCTCCTCTTGTAACTATTCCGGTCAAGCCATGATCTAGTCAATACAGTGGCTGCAAGTGATTAATTCCATGGTGGGCAGTGCTTAGCAACATCCGCCCAGCTGATTTGATCTGTTTGATGCACTGCCCACCCTACATCAACTTCTCAACTATTCCGGTCAAGCCATGATCTAGTCAATACAGTGGCTGCAAGTGATTAATTCCATGGTGGGCATTGCTTAGCAACACCCGCCCAGGTAATTTTATCTGTTTGATGCACTGCCCACCCTACATCAACTTGGTGGAACGGGCATCTTGCCCGTTTCCATACTCTTCAATTCTCCTGACTAACCTGATGTTGTGCCAATAGCTGCTCAAATTCCTCAAGGGATTTACTCTTAAGAGAGTGATCAATCAACTGTTTCAACACAGAGATATCTTCTATTGAATTAATCGCTGCCACCAATTCCGGTGATACCGATTCAAAGTGATTTTGTAAAATTTTAACCACTGTCTCTTGAAGTCCTTGTTTAAGTCCTTGTTCCAGACCCCTCTTCATTGCCCTTTCTTCCACTCGACTAATCAAAGGCATCTGTCTTTCCTCCTGATAACGTTCAAGTTCTTGATTCAGCTCCAGTTCTAACTCTTCCGGTAAAGCCATCATTTGGTCAATACACTGGAACAGTTTCACTATATCGTTTTTACTATAACCTCGTTCAAAAAGTCTCCGAATCAGGTACCACTTCCATCGCTTGCGCTCCATTGGTTGTTTATGGGTTGCTTTCGTCTTCAAATGAGCCATCACCACTACTGCGAAGGGATTAGTACTCGATTCCAACACCTGCCACATTGACTGATAGTTCAGTAATTTAACTATCGGAAATTCTAGACTCAGGCGACAACCTCCCAAGCCATATTCATAGGACGATGGAGACCAAGACGCATTTTCATCTCCCAATACCGCTAAGCTAATCACAGGTTTTTCGTACAGGTCAAATGCCCTGTAATGATATTGGTACATTCGCTTAGCAAAAGTTGATTCTTTTTGGCTTTGTACCTCTACATGAATCAACACCCAAGTTTCATTTCCACTACAGAGCCAGACCTGGAATAATTTATCAGCGATTCTTTTTCCTGATTCGGCTGCACCAACTATCTGCTGTAGCTCTGTATCAAGGGATTTAGGTGTCTGATTCCAATCAATCAGAGTGTGGACTTGGGGAAAACAAAACTGCAAAAATGAATCGAAATAGGCTTGTAATGCTTCTTTCCAAGGATTGTCATAGTCAGCTATCGGTTCGCTCATTTCTATTTTTTACTTCTAGACTAATCCTAAAAACCATCTCATCAAAAAGAGATCACTGCTCTCGTTGCTGTCATGGTATTCAGTGTAGTAAATTGTATAGTAAAATAGCGGATTGTGGGGAGATTAATACTAAAAATAATGAAAGCAATTTCTAGGATTTATAAAATAGGTTAAGTTCACAAGTTTATAATTTTAGGTAATAGGGATGCAGCCAGGAAAAAGGGGAGCCAGTTGCTGATATGACTCCCCTTCTCCCACAGTTTCCTGTGTTTCATTATACCGATCAGGTGACTGGGATCAGAAATGCGATCGCTAAAAGCGATCGGTGTAATCCACTGCCCACCCTACATGTGGAACTAACTACATCTGCTAGACTTGTCGTTAGTCTCCAAACTCATCAAAAAACAACCTACGGCTACCTAGGAATAAACCAGGGCTATTGTCTCCAGTGGAAAAAGCAGTGACTCCAAATAAATAAGAACCACTAAACTCAGGATTTTCCTTAGCTCTAACCGAAACTGTAATGGTTTCACCAGGAGTAACCGGTGGATCAAACACAACAGTTACTTGATCCGAGTTAGACGATTCACTACCGCCAATATTAGCCAAAGTCAGGGATGAGCCACCAGCAAAAGAATCGCCAACAAATGCACGACTCTTTCTCGGATCAAATTTGACTTTCTCGATATTAGTTTTATTCTGGGTAATCGTTACAGCTTGCAAAGACTCTCCAGCATCTTCCGGTAATCTGAGGGTGAATTGGTACGTTGCTGGCACCCTTACTCTAGTAAAGCTCGTAGCTGCCCTAACTAAACGCGGAGCACGATTAAACACAGTCTTACCATTACCGATTTCAATCGTCTTAGCAGGTAAGCCATAAAGAGTAGTTGGTAGCAATATACCCAATAAAAAAGCACCAGAGCCTATAAGACGAGCCTTAGTTAATTCCCAACGTGCTATAGTGTTAGTCATCTGAATCACCTCTAATCAAGAAAGCGTCCGAAAGAAATTTACTATTTAACGAAAAATTGTTAATTAACCAATACCCTTCAAGGATAACTACTCTACCGGACTTAATCTTAAGTATCAGACTCTTCCGTTAAAATTACGTGATATCTACCTTAGAAAACCATAATAAAACCGAATATAGCTTTGCTCATACCTATTAGATACACATAATTTTTTACCACTTCCAACTTCCCTACTCCCCACTCCCTACTCCCTACTCCCTATTCCCTTAACGCCAGCCAAACCAACGCATTACTGGCACTAGCAGGTAATAACTCACCCCTAGCCAAAATCCTTGTAATATAGCCAAAATAGCAAAAAAAGTCATCGGGTGATAGAAATCCAGTTTACCGGTTCTAGAAAAGGAAAAGATATTAACCACAAATCCTGCTGGCAATAGATCAGATGACACTAGACCCCCAAATACGCCACCAGTTCCTGCTGCCACCACTAAGGCATGAACAAGATTATGACTGGGTAGCCCTAATCCTAGTACCAGGAGCATTACTGTAACCGCAGTAATCCATGGCAGCAACCCCTGGTCAGGTACATAAGACAGCAATAATAGCGTAGGTACCGTTGCCTGCCACATCAACCATCCCAGGCTATAACCAAAAATACCCATTATCCCTGCCACTAAAAAACGCCGCTGCTGACCAAAGCCTCTTGCAGCCGTCAACCCCCAAGCTGTACCTAAGCCAGCCGCCGCAAACAATAGCATTTCTTGCCACATTGTTATTTGTAGCGAAGGCAAGATCATAGACAGTTCCCCAGAGAGCCAATTTGTCACTTTCTCCCCAAGACTTGTCCAATTCAATACCATAAACCCAACCGTTGCACAAAAAACTCCCCCAAAAGCTCCGAGGAACATCTCCCAGGCACTATCGAGACAGGCTAGTGCGATGGTGATCACTACTGCTAAAAAGAAATGTTTTACGGATGTGATCGAGTGAGTCAAGCCTGTCACAGATTGTCTTAGTTTACGGCTAGATAACCCCAGAGCAGCTACCTGATTTCCTTGAGATGAAGGTACTGGTGCTGGGATAGGTTGGTAACTAGTGCTAGGAGTCATACCTAGACGCAGATGAATCTCAATCGTAGTTGTTGGTCTTTGTTGGGGTACTACGCTGAGCATTTCATCCAGCAAGTCCGCCAAGTCATGACTTACCACTGCCTGCTCTCGCCATCGAAATTCACCAGTTACTGGGTCTTGTAAATCCTTCAACTCAATACCCGTCAGTAAATGAATCATGGTTCGGCTCAGGGCATAGAAATCAGCAGCGGGTCCAATTGCTGCACCAGCTATCTGTTCCGGTGGAGAGTAACCTGGAGTAATCAACCGAGTCGAATCGTTCTGAGAAGACTCAGAACCCACACTCAATTGTTTAGCTCCCCCAAAATCAATCGCCACTAGCTCTCCCGTGGTTTCCCGCAGCATTAAGTTTGACGGTTTGATGTCACGGTGAATCACTCCACAACTGTGCAAGACCTGTAAAATTTCTGCTGCCTGGTAGAGCCAGTCCCGCACTAATATCTCTGGACATCCCTGAGGATGATCTGTGAGCATTTGCTCCAAGGTTGAACCGTTGATTTTTTCCATCACCAAACAGTGCAGGTCCTGTGGCTCAAGACCTAGATTGACGACAAAATAGCTATCTTGGTCAACTTTGGGAATGCCTGGATGATCCAGACGTTGCAAAACATCTGCCTCTTGCTGAAATAGCTGCAATACCTTCGGTTTAGTATCTAGCAATACCTTCAGCACCTTTTCTGTATTCGACCGCAAATCCCAAACGGTGTATATGTTGGCAAATCCTCCTGAACCCAAGAGCTGGAGAGGTAAGTAGCGATTCTTGAGCTTTAACTTTGCTCCACAACCATTGCAAAAGTTGTTATCCCTTGGCTGAGGGTAGGGTGCTGGGCAATTGGGATTAATGCAATGAATTGATTCAGCAACAAATAGATGCACAATACAGCTCAAGAGACATTGTGATTTGATTTTATCGAACTGAGGAATTTTCTGATTAGTTATGAGTGGTTTTTGAATTGAAATTTTGATGAAACGACCTTTACGTTTGTCCTAAGCACCACTGGCCGGAAAACTGCCACCGATAAAGTGAATATCACTGAAGGTTTCGATCCACAGACGAGCTCCACAATCAAGAGGGTTATCCGGCTGATACACAATCCTACACGGACCGAGGATTTCTACCTGGTTGCCATAGGTATTGTCGCCACTTCGTTTTACCGAAATCACTGGCAGCCGCTGTTCACGGCTTTTGTGGTTATTGGAGCCAATCCGATTACGATTGACATTAATTTTCGCTAAAGCAGGAGGACGACTTTTACGCCAAGTTCCTTTCGGTCCCCGGTTCTTCTTGGTAATTTGTGGCAGATAGTTGAACAGGGGAATAATCCAGAACTTACCGCTTTTATAAGCACCCCTTACTCTACCGGAGTCAAGCAATTGCCGTAATCGTCGAGGAGAAATACCCAACAGAGATGCTGCTTCAGTAGTTCCAACGCACTTATTCATAAGTTTATTTTCCTCTCACTTCCTTTACTATTCCGATATCAGTATTATAACGAATCATCAAAGAATTGGCAAGGACACAAGCCAGATTGAGGTGTTAGGTTTTAGGTGTTAGGTTTTGGGTTTTGGGTTTAGTACTTAATGCCTAGGACCTAATGTCTAATGTCTAATGTCTAATGCTTAAAGAAATAGACCACTAAAGTACTGGACTACTATGGCCACCTATCCCGGAATTTCCAGCGACGCCTTCAAGCACCCCCTTGACCAACAAGCGGAGCAAGCTTTACGCAGTGTCCCTGGTTTTGACTTAGTTTCTCGTAAGTTTGTGGAATTTCTTTACGAGCGTCCCCAGTTTGTCTATCTTATGGGCAACAGTATCCAAGTCGGACCGCGCCAGTATGCTAATATTTATCACTTATTCCGAGAATGTGTTCGGGATTTAGATGTAAATCCCGAACCAGCCCTATTTGTTAGTCAAAACGCTCAGGTTAATAGCTATGCTTTAGGTCAAGATAATCCTTACATCGTTATCAACACTGGCTTATTAGACTTACTGAATGAAGCAGAAATCCGTACTATCCTGGCTCACGAATTAGGACATATCAAGTGCGGTCACACCATCTTAATTCAGATGGCGATGTGGGCAATGAATGCTGCCTCTATGTTAAGTGAAATGACCTTTGGCTTAGGGAATATCGTCAGCACTGGCTTAATTTTCGCCTTTTATGAATGGCGTCGCAAAGCTGAATTATCCGCTGACCGTGCTGCTTTACTAGTGATAGATGACCTGAAGACTGTGATGCAAACGATGATGAAAGTCTCTGGTGGCAGTGCTAAGCATCTACAGGAATGCAGTCTTGATGAATTTATCCGTCAATCAGAAAATTATCAAGAACTAGACCAAGACAGTCTGAATCAAATCTATAAGTTCTTACTCTATAATGGTGGTATTAATCGTCAATTTCTGAGCCATCCCTTTCCAGTTGAACGCATACACTACCTGCGAAAGTGGGCAAATTCCGAGGAATATCGTCAAATTTGTCAGGGTAATTATCAACGTGTTACCAAAAAGGGAGCAGTTGACGTTGACTCGAATCCACCATCGAACAACTCAGTGAATGAAGCGGAACAGTTGCAGCGTCAAATCCAGGAATTGCAACGGGAAATTAATCGCATCAAGAATAAGTAAGAGGGAACAGGGAATAGGGAACAGGGAATAGTGGAAAGAGGTCGTATTCATAAAATTTTGTTAGGTGCGCTCTTACCATTAATAATTAAATTCGCCACGGGTCGCACCTGTTGAATAGGCTAATTTTCCTGTCTTGGAATCAATAGCAGTAGAGTGGGCATCCTGCCCGCCCAAAAATAAGCATGAAACTGGCAAGATGCCATTTCCACACTCAAAAATAAGCATGAAACTGGCAAGATGCCAGTTCCACGCCCGAAAATAAGCATGAAACTGGCAAGATGCCAGTTTCACGCCCGAAAATAAGCATGAAACTGGCAAGATGCCAGTTCCACGCCCGAAAATAAGCATAAAACTGGCAAGATGCCAGTTCCACGCCCGAAAATAAGCATGAAACTGGCAAGATGCCAGTTCCACGCCAGATGCCCATTCCACCGATCGCACCGCTCCCGACTCCCGATTCCCGATTCCCGACTCCCGACTCCCGACTCCCGACTCCCGACTCCCGACTCCCGATTCCCGATTCCCTGCTCCCTGTTCCCTATTCCCTATATTGAGAATACCAGGCAGAGAGTGCTAGGTGATGTACTTCTAACCAAGAGCAGTTATTGTCCTTGGCTAACTTAGCGCAATCTTGGTATTCTGGGTGGACATTCATAATCGTTTTGTGAGGTGAGCGATCGCTCCAAGCCACTTTCACACTAATTTGGCCATACTTAGTCTGTACCTGCTGGATTTCCCGAGGTAAGATCGCTCGTTGCTGAGTTAGACGTCGCACTCCTAAGGTAGTGGTTTCTCGGAATAATACTGCCTGACAGGCGTCTAGATCTTGAGGATGACAGATGACACTGAGCAGGATACCTGGTCGAGATTTCTTCATGCCAATAGCTTGAGTAAACACATCCACAGCACCAGCGTTAAATAACTCTTGGAATACATAGCCAATGGCTTGAGGATTGAGGTCATCAATTTGAGTCTCTAGCACTGAGATAGTTTCTAGGGAAGAGTTAGCAGAAGAAGAGTTAGCAGAAAGGGATGACTGGTGTAGGGTTTGTGGGGGTAAGTTTGACGGTTTAACCTTAAACTTGCCAAGATTGACGGCTTCTGACGATTCACCAATCCACAATCGCAACATATTGGGAATGGGTAATTGTCGAGAACCGGCACCATTACCTATTTTTTGGATAGTCATTGCTGGTGGTGAACCAAAGCTAGTGGCTAAGGTAACGGCAATAGCTGCTCCCGTTGGTGTTACTAATTCCCGCTCAATCCCATTACTGTAAACTGGCACCTGACGGGATTCCCACAATTTCAGTACTGCTGGTACTGGCACCGGTAGGCGACCATGAGCTGCCCATACTGTCCCGCCACCAGTGGGCAGTGGAGAACAATAGATTTGATCAATTCCTAGCCAATCTAAGCCTAAGCAAGTACCAACTATATCGATAATGGCATCGGTAGCGCCTACTTCATGGAAGTGAACCTTGTCTGGGGAAATACCATGAACGGCTCCTTCCGCTTCTGCTAGTTTGCGGAAGATAGCAAGACTCCACTGGCATACTCTTGAGGGTAATTTTGCTGCTGTAATTAATTTCTCTATGTCTGGTAAGTGTCGTGTGGGATGATGATGATGATTCTGCTCAGGTGTACTGATCTCTGTTATGCCTGACCTGTGTTCATGGTGGTGTTCATGGTAGTGTTCATCGCCGTGTTCATGGTGGTGTTCCTGTTGATGGTGATGATGCTGATGGTCTTGATCTGGTAAATCTACATGAACTTTGGTTGCCAACTGACCATTGTGGTGTACTTGGCTAAGTCTTAAGTGATACTCTTGCTCAATTCCGAGTCTTGCTAGCTTTTCCACTAAATATTCCCACGGTACACCCGCAGAAACTAGTGCTCCTAGGCACATATCACCAGCAATTCCAGTGGGACAATCTAAGTAAGCTAGCTTTGTCATTCTAGATCCTATTGATTAAGACAAATTAATTAAAACAAATTAATTAAGACAAAAGGATTTGGAGCAATTCATCCCCCACAAACCCTACAGGTCTAGATCAGGGAATTATGGCCAGATCTTGCTAACTATACTGACCTCTGAGTCAGAAAAAGCCAAACTGGCAACACACTTAGGTGGCAGTAGTTTTTAATCCTTTGGCAGAACCGTTTCTATGTCTGGCCTTGGTGAATTTTCCCAAGGTTAGGCTTTAGCAATTCAATATTGAGGAATTCAACAATATTTATGGCTACTATTTATACTATCCATCCGGAAACACCTCAAATACGTCGAATAGAGAAAATAAGAGAGTATCTCGAAGATGGTGCAGTGATGCTCTATCCCACTGACACTGTCTATGCAATTGGTTGTGATTTACATGTGAAGTCCGCAGTGCAACGAGTTAGGCGTTTGAAGCAACTATCCAATGATAAACCCCTGACGTTTTTGTGTTCGTCTCTGTCCAATATTGCTAAATATGCTCGGGTAAGTGATCCAGCTTACCGAATTATGAAGCATTTGATTCCCGGACCGTATACGTTCTTGTTACCAGCAACCAAGTTAGTACCTAAGCTGGTGATGAGTCCCAATCGTAAAACTACTGGTATCCGAGTCCCAGATCATAACGTTTGTCAGGCGTTGCTTTCAGCTCTAGGTCATCCAATTATTTCTACCTCGGCTCATCTACCCAATCAGGATGGTGACACTCCGACGGTGGGATTGGAACCGGCTAAACTATTTGATGCTCTCGATGGTCTCGTAGACATCATTGTGGACAATGACTTAGAACCGGGATTTAAAGTCTCAACTATCCTCGACCTGACTGGTTCAGAACCGATGATGGTGCGGCAGGGTTTGGGATGGGATAAAGCGATCGCTTGGATTTAGCTAGTGCTTTAGCTAGTTATTTAGCTAGTGATTAACTAGTCAGCTCAGGTTGGGTCATGAGAGTATCAAGCACCCTATGACTACAAGAAAACGTTAGTCGTTTACGGAAAAGTCATCACTAGTTCAGTCAGTTTCTGGATTGACCACTGCTCAGGTTTTGGTCATCCTGAATCAGCTTGATGCTGGAAAGTCTTGAACGCTATATCTAGTAAGGATTTCAGCCTTAGGTAATCCTACGGAAACTACAGGAGTGCTGGGGGTCACAACTAGTCAGCTTAGAGTAGTCACACACTCACCCGACCAGGGCTAGACTCACGAGTCTACATTTAGGGTGGACAAGGACAAAGGACAGCGGACCACTCCAAGGTTTGTAGATCACATTCACACACATTTCCTCTGTTGCTTGTTTCATGGCAATTCTGTGAATCTATTTTTGGGGGCAATACCATGCAAGTCAAAACTGTTACTAATAATCAAAATTCCGCTACTAATAATCAGGCTCCGGAAATTACTCTAGATCATCAAACCCAAAACTTGACCCAGGTCTTAGTGGAGGAAATCCAGTCGGAAATTGGAGCTAAATCCAGGAGTATTCAAGCCGTTGCCCACCGGATCACCTTGGAGGTAGAACGGATTTGCACTAAGAGCGATCGCATCCAGAATTCCGGTGAAATTGATACTTGGAAGTTTAATCTAGCACGTCACCGACTGCACAAATGTCTTTCATACTACAAACTAGGTTCTCGGCAGGGTCGTGTCGAACTCCATAGTAACCTCAGTACCATGGTTTATCGCCATGTGGCACCGTCCCAATCTCAGTTAAACTTTTCCGCTCGATACAATTTGATTGAGGACTTTTTACAGGACTTTTACGCTGAGTGCCTCAAAGCTTTCCGCCGGGAAAATCCTGTGGATTCTGACTACACTCCCCGTACCCAGCTAGAACTAGCGGAGTACATGGGCTTTAGTGAGCAATATGCTAAGCGGCGCATTACCCTACGTGGTCGCGGTAGCCAGCAGTTGATTGTACTCAGAGCACAAAGCTTTGCCCGACGGCAGCCTAATGAAACCCCTGTGGATATTGAACAGGCTGTGGAGTATGGTAGGGATGAAGAAGCCCAAGAGCACAACCGTTCAGCTACTGCACAACAGGTACGCTCAAACCTGATTGAGAAAACCATTGACCCCAGCGATGCTGTTTTACGCGATCGCATTATCTCCGAGTTGATCAAATACCTAGAGTCTAACGGTCATAATGACTGTGCTGATTATCTGGTGCTAAAGCTGCAAGACCTGGCTGCACCAGAGATTGACGAAATCATGGGTTTAACACCCCGTCAGCGGGATTATCTACAACAGCGCTTTAAATACCATGTAGAAAAGTTCTCTCGTTCAGCTCAGTGGAAACTGGTACACCAATGGCTAGGAGCAGACCTGGATCAAAAACTAGGGATGTCATCGAAGCAGTGGGAGGTCTTTGTGGCCCAACTCGATAGCCAACAGCTAGCGTTACTGCCCCTCAAACAGGCGCAAAAGAGTGATCAAGAAATTTCCAAAGCCCTCAAGTGTACCCAAAAACAAGTGCAAAAGCGCTGGACTAAGGTTTTGGAACTAGCTTGGAAGACTCGTAACTCAGAAATTCGCCATGGCAATTAGAATTAAATCTCCTTCTGGAACTAAGTAAGGAGGAGAGTTAGCTAAAGCTTAAGTAGTTAAGCCAACACCGACAAAGTATTAAGTTTGCTAAGGTTATGTTAACAACTGAAAACTCGTACCGCGTATTTCTATTTATTTTTATTCTAGGTTTTAGGCTAATGGAGTTCGGGATTAGGTACAGCAGGGGCAGTTGACAGCCTCCGTTCTCAAGTCGGGGCGCTTCATATGCTTGTCAGAAGCATAGAGCGATTTAACCTAGAGCGATTCAACCTAGAGCGATTCAACCATTGGCCTAGACCCTTAAAAGTATTTCGCGGCTGCAGATCCAATCTGGTCAATCAACCAATAGTCATTACAGTAAGTATCTATGGTAGTCAATATTGCTCAAGGGTCTGCTTCACCAAAGATAGCAGCAAAAAATCAACAAGCTCTCCGGCAAGTGTGGGAAACGATTGAGCCTGATAGCTGTCCCTATCGCTACAATTTCCATATGCACACGATTTACTCTGATGGTCGGCTCAAACCGGAAGAGTTGATCAAGCAAGCAATTACCATTGGTCTTAAGGGATTTGCCATCACCGATCACCACTCCGTTAGTGGTTATCAAGTTGCTCAAGCTTGCATAGAAAAATGGCAGCAGGAGCCATCTTTCTGTGATTCATTACCCCACTTGTGGACTGGTGTCGAAATTACCGCCAACCTCCTCGATGATGACATTCATATCCTTGGCTATGCTTTTGAGCCAGAACATCCTAGTTTAAAGCGCTATTTCACTGGAACCGCACCGACCGGTAATGATGCTGAAGCTGGTGCAGTGATTGATGCTATCCATCAGGCCGGTGGTTTAGCAGTGTTGGCTCATCCAGCCCGTTACCGTAAGTCAGCAGATGAGTTAATTACTGCTATAGCCAACTTAGGGATTGATGGTGTTGAAACTTACTATGCCTACACCAATCCTGAACCCTGGCAACCTAGTCCAAAACAAACTAAGCAGGTGAAACAGTTGAGTGCTACCTACAATCTATTTAATACCTGTGGCACTGATACTCATGGGTTAAGCTTGCTCAAGCGTATTTGAAAGAAAGATCTCATTAGACTCCTTTGCTTGTAGTTAATTTAGGGAGCAGGGAGCTTCGGAGCAGCGGATCTGGGCAGAAATAAGAGATAACTTCGGAATAGGTAAAAAATCCTGGCTAAGCAGGTGCGCAAAATTAATTACACATTTTCCCAAACTCAAAGTCTTACAATGTAAAGGTTACAGAGATTGGGAGTAGGTAATTAATTCTGCGATCGTTGCTTATATATCAGTTAGCAGCTTTGCCATCAAAAGAAGAACAATTTCCCCCCAAACCATCCACAATGGCACAGGTATTGCTAGTAATCATGCCAATATAATTTCCAGTATCACTCCCTTTTTCTCCTAGACCATCAGCCAATAACTTTTGGTCTGAGAGTTTAACCTTTGCTTCTCTGGCGACAGTGCCAATAACCTTATCATTTGCTGTTACTTCAGCGAAAATTGTTGGTACCTTACTTTTCTTAATCTTCTGTACCAGTTCTTTCACCCGTGCTGCTGTCGGTGCTTCTTCTCCGCTAATCCCTTGCAACGCATCAGAATCAGAAAAACCGTAAGCGTTAATGTAGTACCCTAGGCCATCATGGGTAGTAATTAGTTGGCGTTGCCCTTTGGGTATGGTGGCAACTTGTGCTTTGACCCAAGCATCCAACTGTTCAAGCTTTGTGGTTAGCTGTTTGGCATTCTTAGCATACAATTCCTGATCATCTGGGTTAAGTGCTGCCAGTTGGCTACGAATTACTTCCACCATCTTGATAACATTTTGGACATTATGCCAAATATGGGGGTCGGGCTCTAGTTCCTCATCACTGTGAGCTGATCCTGTCTTTTCTTCCTCATGGTCATGGTCATGGTGATCATCATGGTGATCATCATGGTCATCCTTATGGTCATCCTTATGGTCATCCTTATGGTCATCCTTATGGTCATCCTTATGGTCATCCTTTTCTTGCTCGTGATCATGGTGGTGATGTGCGTCCGCCATAATTGGATTAGGCACAGCTTGATCATGCACTGCTATTTTAGGAGCTGGTGTATTAGTGGCTTGAACTAATTTAATAATTTCTGGTTCAAAGTCGTAGCCACCGTATAGAACTAGTTGAGCTTGCTCTAGGGCTTGGCGAGCTAAAGTCGTAGCTTTGTAGCTATGAGGGTCTTGACCTGGTTCAATCAGACAGGTCATATCAATGGTATCTTGGGCGATTTCTGTTGTTAAGTCACAAAGCACACTGTAGGATGCTACCACTAGTGGCTTATCTCTTGATGAGGTTTCACTGCTTTGACTACAACCACCTAGTGCTACCCCAAGGGCGAGAGCAGCACTAGCTAAGAGCGTCCGAAGTTTAACTGGTAAGGGTTTGAGCATAGATCGACCCGTTTAAATTAGTAGCTATCAAGAACAAGAATCATTTTACAAGGCTTATGCTGAGAACGACAATCAGTTGCAAACACGCTACACTATGATAGCGGTAGTCGTTCTCACAAAACCTAATGTTAGAAGTCCATAACCTAGGAGTCTGTTACCGAGACACTTGGGCTATTTGTGATATATCCTTCTCCCTCCAGCCAGGACAATTAACTGGCTTACTGGGACCCAATGGTGCTGGTAAAAGTACTATGGTGAAGGCGATGCTGGGACTAATTCCAGCAGTGAAGGGGGTAGTGAAATTGGCAGCCCGTCCCCTGAGGAGTCAATTAAAACGAGTCGCTTATGTTCCTCAGCGATCGCAAATTGATTGGGACTATCCGATTACGGTATGGAATGTAGTGATGATGGGTCGTACAGTCCACACCGGTTGGTTTAGGTCTCCTAGTCGTCAATCTAGAGAAATTGTTAAGGATGCGTTAGAACGGGTGGGCATGTTCGAGTATCGCCACCGTCAAATTGGCGAACTCTCTGGTGGACAGCAGCAGCGGGTATTTTTAGCGCGGGCTCTAGCTCAACAAGCCGAGTTATTATTTTTTGATGAGCCATTTGTGGGCATCGACAAAAAGACGGAAGAGATTATTTTTGAGGTTTTTAGTGAACTTAAATCCCAAGACAAAACGTTACTAGTGATCAGCCATGACTTAGGAGAAACCTTAGCTCATTATGATCAACTCCTGTTATTGAATAAGCAACTGATTGCTGTGGGTTCAAGGGCCCAAGTGCTGACACCAGAAAACCTGAGCAAGGCTTATGGTAAGGTGATGACTTTGCTCACAGATTGAGGGCTGAGTGTTGAGTGCTTAGTTCTGAGTGCGGAGTGCGCTAACTCCGTCAGTCCCAAAGTTGGAGAGTAATACCAATCCGTGTAGGAATTGTGATAATTTTTGTTCCCTGTTCCCTACTCCCTGTTCCCTACTCCCTGTTCCCTGTTCTCTGTTCCCTGTTCCCTGTTCCCTGTTCCCTTTGGTAAATACGTGTTAGGGTTCATTGTTCACCAATGAACCCAACCTAATATATACTGATCCTTGCTGGGCTGGAAAATTGATCAAGCAGGATATCACAGGACTCATGACTGACTCTCAAACTGGTCGGATGTTGCTTTCCCATAACTTTGAACTATCAGACGATAGTTTTCCTGAACTAAACCGGGAAGAATTTACTCAGGTATTTGCTGAAGGATTAAGTAACTATCCATCGTTAAGCTGTCGTAAATTAGATCATCCCCATTGGATGGTTGAAATTTTATTCCCTACTCAAGAGTTTACCCCACCTCAAGTTGGAGAATTGTGCGCTAAAGCTCTAGACGAGAAGCGGATTAGTCAAAAAAAGGGAGATTTTATGCCAGATATCTTAATATTAGGAGGTTTAAAGAAAACTCCACCCTTAAGTAATTCTCCTGATACTCTCCAAACGGGAGAATGGGGAGTTGATGTTGTAGAAACGACCTCAGCATACCAATTTTTAACAGCCCTAGGATGGGAAGAAAAAACAGCTGGTAAAACTATTGAGAATGTTTTCAAGATTGAAAAAATAAATAATACTGCATCCTAACGTTACAGCAGTTTTAAATTGGGTGAGGTACAAATTATTTGCTTTTAGGGAGCAGGGAGCAGGGAGCAGTATCAAATAGTTTGGATAATTTTTGGTATTATTAAAAATCCGCAAGTAAGATTCTTAATGATATATTTATATAGCAATTATCTATGCCATGAGGTACAAAGGTATCCCCCTAAATCCCCCTTATAAAGGGGGACTTTGAGATTGAAAAGCGTACCTCATAAATCCTATAAACGCTATAAATGCTATTGACACTTAATAAAAATCTCCCCATCTCCCCATCTCCCCATCTCCCCATCTCCCCATCTCCCCATCTCCCCACACTCCCTACTCCCTACTCCCTACTCCCTACTCCCTACTCCCTACTCCCTACTCCCTACTCCCTACTCCCTACTCCCTACTCCCTACTCCCTTTTATTTATTATGAATTGGCTGATTGAGCCCCTAGGTTTTGAATTTATGCGGAATGCGATCGCAACGGCTGTGCTGTTGGGGATATTAGGCGCAGTGGTAGGCAGCTACTTAATTGTACAACAAATGAGCCTGATTAGTAGTGTAATTGCCCATGCGGTTTTACCTGGTCTCTCAATCGCATTTTTTTTAGGAATAAATATCTCTATTGGTGCCTTGATTGCAGGTGTCCTTAGCGCTTTAGTTGTCGCCGTGATTCCTCAGCGTACGCGAGTCAAAGTGGATGCAGCAATGGCGTTGACTTTCAGCAGTTTTTTAGGCTTAGGAGTCATCCTAATTACGGTGCTGAAAACTAACCAACTTGACTTAGAAGATATTCTTTTTGGTGACATCTTAGGAGTGAGACCAGCCGATGTCTGGCAAACCCTGGTGATTACAGCAGTAATTTTACTATTAACAAAGTTGTTCTATAAAGAGCTATTATTTTATACTTTTGATCCTTTGGGAGCGCAAGCTAGCGGTTTACCGGTAAAAGTCATTTATTTTGGGTTAATCTTGGCGATTACTCTCACCATTGTCGCCAGTATGCAGACGGTAGGGGTGTTGCTGGTTATTTCTATGTTAATCGGACCCGCGACTACGGCTTATTTATTAGTAAAAGAATTACATCACATGATGGGTTTAGGCTCAATGATTGGAATTATTTCCAGTGTCAGTGGGATGTATATAAGCTATTATTTTAATTGGCCATCAGGTCCCGCTATTGTAATGGTAATCTTTGGCTTATTTTTCCTAGCATTTTTGTTTAGCCCAAGGCAAGGTATTCTCACGGAGCCAGCGATAGCAGGTCGCCCGGCTAAGTTATTGACTTTGCTGAAAGAGTTATTGAGATTGAATCGAGGGTAAGCAATCAGCAATCAGCAATCAGCAATCAGCTATTAGCTATCAGCAATCAGCTATCAGCTATCAGCTATCAGCTATCAGCATATTGAACATGGTAATAGCATGTTCAACATGGTAAACTATAATTAAATAACTCAAGACTAGTGTAGTGTAACGGCTAGCAACACCCATACACTACAGCTCAGCTTACTCTAATCTCTGGTCATGGCTGAAAAACTTACAGTTAAAAATTTTGCTGGTATCGAGGAACTAGAGATTGAGGTTAAACGAATCAATATCGTGATTGGACCTCAAGCTAGTGGCAAAAGTGTATGTGCTAAACTTCTTTTTTACTTTAAAAACTTTGTTTGGAAAATTTTAGATACAGTAGAAAACGAACAAACTAAGCCTGACATAGATTTAAGCTACTCTCAAACTTTTCAAGAGTACTTTCCTCCAGATTCATGGGGCGATCATGATTTCTATATTAAGTATGAAATTTATGATGTTTTTATCGAAATTAGTAGAAACCCAGAAAATCAAAATAAAATTAATCTTAATTACTCAGAATTTTTTAAAAAAATCAAACAAGAACTCTTAGGTAAGCTATTAATAAATTTAGATAAACTATTAGAGGATAGACTCTTAGAAAATATCCAAAAATTGCTGCTGAGAAAAACTATCGAAAAAAAATCTGATAAAAATCCTGACTTCGAGCTGCTTAAAAGAAGATTTTTGTTCAGTAGTGGAATTATAAGAGAACAGTTAATAGAATTTTTGAGGAGTTCATTATGCGATGAGGCAGCTTATACCCAGCTTTTTATTCCTGCTGGTCGCTCTTTCTTTGCTAATCTCCAAAGTAGTATATTTTCATTGATTTCTAATAAGATCGTTATCGAGCCCTTTATGATCGAGTTTGGTTCCACTTACGAAACTATAAAACGTTTGAATGCGAGAATTATTAATGAACCTGAAAATATACAAGAAAAAGAGATAAATGATGAAATAGAAACGCTGATCAAGGAAGTTTTATGTGGAGAACATATACAGGAAAAAGGCGAAGATTTTCTGAGAATGGCAGATGGAAGACGGATTAGTATTGCTAACTCTTATTCTGGTCAGCAAGCAACATTTCCCCTGACAATTATACTGTCAGCATTACCTTTTTTAGTTGATGCTAGTTCGGCTGGACAAACTGTTTATATTGAGGAACCAGAAGCTCATCTATTTCCAAGCGCACAACGAAACATGGTTGAGTTAATCGCCTGTGTTTTTAATTCTGATCGGGAAAAACTTCAATTCTTTATCACCACCCATAGTCCTTACATCCTAACTTCAATTAATAATCTTATTCAAGCTGGTATGCTCTATGAAGAATCTAGCGAGGATGTCTTACCTAAATTAGAAAAAATCGTTCCTAGCTATAAAGCCCTGAGTACGTCTTATTTATCAGCCTATGTCCTAGAAAATGGCAAGGCTGAAAATATTTTAGACAAAGAGACAGATCTGATCTATGCCAATCTTATTGACGGTGTTTCTGATGAGCTAGCTATTCAGTTTGATCAACTTCTGGACTTAGCGTGAGTATTTATGAAATCTTGCCCAAACTGTGAGGAATTTAAAGATGACAATGAAATCGTATTCAAGGAAAACAAAAGTAAACTAACTTTTGAGAATTCCAATCGAGATAAAATATTAAAAATTAAAGTTGATGGCTGCGCTATCCGAGATAATAAAACTCTGCGCTGTGATTACGCCCTTGTTTGTAGTAACGGAGTAGAAATTTATGTAGAGTTAAAAGGAAGTAAGATTGCCCATGCATTTGAGCAAATAGAATCGACGATTAACTTACTTTCAGATAACCCACAAAAAATCGACAAGCGGTGCTTTGTAGTTTTTACTCGCTTTGGCCTACCCAAAGGAAGAACGAATATACAAATTATAAAAAGTAAGTTTAATAAGAAATATAATGCTACTTTAATAGTTGATAAAACTCCATATACTTATGATTTAAGTCAGGTCACCATCTAGGAAAAAAGTACGTAAGCCTATGGTTAGGTTTCTTCTTCTTGACTTTCTTGAGAGTAAAGTCACTGTATGCTACTTCAGTCTCCTGATTTTGAGCGTAACTGTTAGAGCTGTGTCTATTTTATAGGGAAGTCTGAAGAAAGGTGACAATGACTCAACTTGAGCTATTTAATACTGCCTCTCTCACCAGTCCTAAAAAAGTCATAAATGTAGCTAGTGTCCCCCAACGTAGACCATTTCGCTATGCTGGTGGTAAAACTTGGCTAATACCCCAAATTCGCCAATGGTTGTATAATAAAGGTGGTACAGATAAGGAACTTTTTGAACCTTTTGCTGGTGGAGATCGTGAAACCCGCGAATGTAGAATGAACAGGAATCTTTATAACTCCGATGCTGAAAGTCGCCCTTCCATTGGCTCGTATTCATCTTCCAACAGCCAAGTTTGGGTTTCATCATAGGTTGCTCCAGTAAACACAACCTTGTAATTCTCAGCAGGATCGTACACACGACAACTACCTGATGAATTACCGAGTAACAGCAGGATGTAGGGAGGGGATAGCATGGGGTCAATCCAAACTTCAGCGAAATCCCACTCACTATTGGCTGGGTCGAGTACGGGGAATAACATGGTATTGGTTTTTTCCATCAATTTTCACCTCTCCATAAAACAAGGGAGTGCTTGGGCTACCATCGGGGCTGATTCTGTAACCAAGTGCGGCTTGTTCTGAGTAGGAACTACTCATAGAGTAGATTATGACTCAGGTAACTCGCGGGATAACATCCCAAAGGTTATAACTATCCACATAAGATGGCGGTGAAAACCCGCCCCTTCAGGAGTGAAGTGACTCCCTACCTGGCCACACCGAGCAGGTGACATCCTAGCAGAGTGAAGCTGGCAGCAGGCCGCAATCAGACGTCAATCAGATGGGCGACACTGGTGGTAATGGGGAGGTGACATGGGTAACAGTAGCAAAAGTCCTGAAAAAGTGTCTAACAGAAAAACCGCAATCTGATTAATACATGCGAGATTTAATTCCCGATTATTCTCACGGCGTTCTTTGGTTGATAGCCGTAATCTCCGAGAAGGGAATAGGCAAAATGGTTAGAAGTTACCGCAAGAATAGTGGAGCCTTTATAGTTAGTCGGCTATGGGTAAAAGGGTTAAAAATTTTGTAGTAAGGCTCCACTATTCTAAGGTTTCATCTCCGGACTGCCCTAAATCACCATAACAATCTAGTGGATGGAACAAGTAAAAACGACAGCAATAATGAGTCTGTAGACCGGTCGAATCTACGGTAAGAGATGTCACTCTTAATCCTCACTGTCGGGTAGGATGTGGGCGAATAACTGCCCACGGGTATTCAGAAATATAGGAGTTGGAGAAGAGCATGGTTAGACACAGCCAATCGGCTAGTGAACTTTGGAAAAGTCAACAGTGGAAGAAACTCCGCCAAAACTTATTCCGCCTACAAAAACGACTATATAAAGCAGTTCGAGCTGGAGACCTTAAGAAAGCTAGGTCACTACAGAAACTAATTCTGAAATCTCGTGCAGCACAGCTTTTAGCAGTTCGTCAAGTCACACAATTAAATAAAGGGAAGAAAACGGCTGGAATTGATGGAAAGTCCTCCCTCAATTACCAAGAGCGCATGGAACTGGTAGAAACATTGAGCGACTATGCTTCAGACTGGAAACATAGCCGACTTCGTGAAATCCCTATCCCTAAAAAGAATGGGAAAGTAAGGATGTTGAAGATACCAACCATAGCAGACCGAGCATGGCAATGTCTAGTAAAATTTGCGCTGGAACCAGCCCATGAGGCCACCTTCAGCGCAGATAGTTACGGATTCCGAACGGGACGAAGCGCACAAGATGTGCAAAAACGACTGTTCAACCATCTAAAGGCCAGTAAAAACGGCTCCAACATGGTTAAGAGAATCATAGAACTAGACATCAAGAAATGCTTTGACCGCATCGCACACAGCTCAATCATGGATAGATTGCTAGCTCCTGCGTGCCTAAAACAGGGGATTTTCAGGTGCTTAAAAGCAGGCATCAATCCGGAATTCCCAGAGCAAGGAACACCCCAAGGCGGTGTGGTCAGTCCCTTATTGGCGAACATAGCACTAAATGGCATAGAGGACATTCATACCAGCCTTCGGTACGCCGATGACATGGTATTCATCCTTAAACCAAAAGATGATGCAGAGAAAATCCTCCAAAAAGTCAAGGAATTCTTGGCTGAAAGAGGAATGGAAATTAGTGAAGAAAAGACCAAGTTAACTAAAGCGACAGACGGATTTAACTTCCTGGGGTGGAAATTCCGCGTCAGAAAGGATGGAAAGTTCTCATGTACTCCCTCAGAGGATAATCACAGAGCAATCCGCCAGAAGATTAAAGCCGTAGTCAACAACTCGAATTATGGTGCCGAAGTAAAAACCAAGAAACTAGCCCCCATCGTCCGTGGATGGCGTAACTACCACAGCAGCTGTGATATGAGCAGCGCTCGGGATACTTTATGGTTCATGAATAAAACCGCCCACCGGAAATTCCGAAAGGAAAAGAAAGTAGACCGGTATAAAGCAACTGAACTATGTAAAAAGGCATTCCCAAAAGTAGGTTACAAACAGAACCAACACGTGAACGTTTTGGGGACTAAGTCACCCTACGACGGTGACCTAGTCTACTGGAGTAACCGGAACTCAAGGTTATATTCAGATGCTACCTCCGATGCATTGAAAAGGCAAAACCATTCCTGTGGTTATTGTGGGTTGAGGTTCATGGAAGATGAGTCTGTACACCTTCATCACGTCGATGGAAACCACGACAACTGGTCTAAAAAGAACCTACTAGCAGTACATCAAAGCTGCCACCAACAATTACACTGGAGCACTCCGTGCATGAGAGAATATCTAGGAGCTGGGTGAGGTGAAAGTCTCACGCCCAGTTCTGTTCGCGCAGCGTCGGCCTTAGCCGAAAGGAGAGGTGCCCTGGGTCATACCAGGCATCGACTCTAACTTGAATCAGCGAAGAACAAACCGTAACGCTCATATCCTCGTATGACTCCGGTAAACTCTCCTGTCTCTATGATGGCTTGAGCAACTCTTTCCATTGTGGCTTGATTGTTAAAAACATGAGCCGATCGGCCTCGCCTGAGTAACCGCTGTACTTGTGGTGTGCCAGGTAGATGCTTGGCAATGTGTCTAGAATCCAGAAAAATCTCACGATCGATGCCACTCATACACTAGAAAGATCGAGTGTTTTGATCATACCAAATTTATGGTATCGAGCAAGACCACAAAACCCCCTCAACTGCAGCAGACAAAAACCTCTCCTTGAGACTAGAAATACATCAGCAACTTTCGGGATGACTGATCGCCTCCACCCCCTAGAGCATCTGCTGTGATAAATGGTTAGGAAACCAAGCAACCTCAAAAATTCCAGCACTTTTGTGCTTAGCAGACTAACCGTCAATTAATGATGGGTTACGCTATCACTAACCCATCCTACTGGACTTACTGATTACTGACGGCTTTGAGGTTTGGGGGTGCTACTTAAGATCGTATTGGTTTTCTCCATGCTTGATTGAATGTTCAGCAACAATCGGAGATTAAACGGTTTATGGAATTCTCCCATCAAGCTTTAGTCTAAACTCCAGTTCTACGATACGGCTTGCTTGCATTACCTTGAAGACTTTGCATCTCTTCTTGAACAGTTATTCCAATTTGGATAGCTTCATTGAATAACCGACCATATTCACTCGATTGCTCACTCAGCTTTAGAATCTGTAAAGGTTCTAAATTGACGGCAAAACTATTTGAAGTGAAATCTGGATTTTATCTAAATATTTTTTCGAGTTTTAAAGCAGCAATTAAATCAGCTCTAATAATTGTCAGAGCTTCAATCACTTTTTCTTTATTTTCCAATCTTTCTAAACCAAATGAACGCCCAGCCTGATCTAAGGCGTCAACTCCTTCAACAAGAGAATTAAATTTTTTTACTGATTTATATAGCCTCTTGATATGCCTGAATTTTTGGTGATATTTTTTTATTTTTTTTAGAGTTGCTTTGATTAATAAAGAACCCATAAAACCAATAATTAGATACGTTAAAATTAAATAAACTCCATTAATGTCATTGTTTAGATAAAAAAAGTATCATATGCTTCTATTATTAGAAGCAAAATACAAAATATCTCAAAAACAACAACAGCAAATATTAAGATACCAATCTCCTTGTCATTAGTCTCAATAACGCCATCAAATAATTATTTTTTACAGTTTGAAGCCTGTAAAACCTCTGTATGGGATATCTTTAGATTTGCAGGGTCATATTTATGCATAATTAATTTAAAATTTTGTCTAAAGTTAACTGTGCAAGCAAGCAGGGATATATAGGATAGTATGCTGGGGGGGTGACATGCCAGCTAAAACCCTTACTGGGTAATATTTTCAGCCGATTTGTCACAAAAAGATACATGGTGTTTTGGGCTGACCTTGGACGTAGTTATAAGGGTTTGAGCTTTCAGAAAATCACAGGAGGGTCAATTTGGGAGTTGATAAATTCTTATTAATTGGCATCAAAGCCTTATATAGTAAGCTTTTCAGGGCTCATGTCACCCCCTCAGGATAGTATAGCGCTACGCGCAAGTCAGAAGTTAGAAGTCAGAAGTCAGAAGTAAGCTATGACTAAGTTTCAGAGTTTAGGAATGTCCTAAGCTTAATGCGTAGTGCTATATGTATATAAAAAATATCAAGAAAAACTCCTGAGAGGGAGCAATTGGAAAAAATAATAGGTAAAAATCAGCTACAATTAGTCAGTGGAGATGAGTCGTCAATCCTACAGAACTGATTTGAGTAACCAACACTGGAAATTAATTCAGCCTTTTTTCCCCTCCCCTAAATCAGAAACAGGAAGAGTAAAAATTTGCTTGGTTAGGTAAACAAAGAGATTTAATTAAGATTATGAGAGACTGCCAGAAGTAAGTTAATCAGTTGCTTATGTGGCACGGATTCCACTAATGTAAAATTCTCTGACTACTTAATAGTCTAGTTATAGAAACTTTCTAGTGTCAAGCTCACTGGCGGTAGAAATATTTCGGCAATGCAACAGATCGCCAGTGCTTCCAGTGCATCGACCCTTCCGATAACTGCAATTTTGTTGCCTGCAAGCCTTTTGTCTGATAACTACGGCAAGGTCTGATGGCAGCGTTACTATATCAAGCGACACCATAATCAGTGTACTGCCGCTTGTAAGGAGCCTGTAAACCCAAGACAATATCCTCTCTTGGAACGCCCATTTCAACTAACTCCTCAGCAGGATTGAGATCTGTGAGATTTTGCTGGAGCCAAATTTTTCCGTCTTTGATATCTAAATGCACTATAGAACGGTAAATCCGATTACAATCTTCCCAACCCACATTCATCCACTGGTAATGATCCCGAACAGTGTCAAAAATTAGTTGTACTTCCACCTCATCATTAGAAACATCATCCTTGGCGTAGTCGTTCAGTAATCTCTGAACGTACTCACGGTATTGAGCTACTTTCTCCATTCAACAATCACCTCTTTGGCTGAATCATACACAATTATCAAGACCTGATACTGTTGTATACCAGCATGCTTTAGCGTAAAGATCCGCTGTAAGAGTTGGAAGTTATAGCACTAGGCATTAATATGTTTGACATTTCTAAACTCCGAAACCTAATCCTAGCTTACTTTTGACTTCTGACTTTTAACTTCTGACTTGCGCGTAGCGCTATATCACTGCTATTGCTGACAAGCTCAAGCCTACACTCCCCTACCCTCGTGAGTGTAGCTATGTCACTACAAAAGACTACAGGACGAATTATGCCTTGGAGTGTCAAACACAAAATCCGTTACAGTATGTAAATAAGCGAAGTTACCTTTTTAACCCAGGCACAATGGTATCCTCATCCTCGATTGCTGTCAGAGAACTCCCCATATTTCCCCTACCTGAAGTCGTTTTATTTCCTGGACGCCCTCTGCCGTTACACATTTTTGAATTTCGCTACCGAATCATGATGAACACGATTTTGGAGAGCGATCGCAGATTTGGTGTCTTAATGTGGGATCCTGTAAAACAGGAACCAGCTACAGTTGGCTGTTGCGCTGAAATTATTCACTTTCAGCGTCTTCCCGATGACCGGATGAAAATAGTAACGTTAGGTCAGCAGCGGTTTCGGGTCTTAGAGTACGTTCGTGAAAAGCCCTATCGGGTTGGACTAGTGGAATGGATTGAAGACCAGCCACCCGCTGAAGACCTCAGACCAAAGGCAAAAGAGGTGGCACAGTTATTGCGGGATGTTGTGCGTCTTTCCGCGAAGTTGACCAACCAGAAAATTGAGCTACCAGAAGACCTGCCCGATCTACCGATTGAGTTGTCTTACTGGGTTGCTAGCAATCTGTACGGTGTAGCCTTAGAACAACAGGCACTTTTAGAGACCCTGGACACCGCACAACGTCTAGAACGGGAAACAGAAATTCTCACTTCAACTCGCAATCACTTAGCAGCACGCACTGTACTCAAAGATGCATTGACTTAAGCTTTATCTATGAGGTACACAGGATTTTTTGCCAGATCCGCTGCTCTCGACTCCCGACTCCCGACTCCCGACTCCCTACTTCCATTAACCCAGAACGAAAGTACCTCACCCAATTAGTAACTGCTATAACAGTTTTGTTCACGGTTGACGGTTAACTGTTGAAAGTCAAATTATCAACATTTATGAGGGTGTAGCTGCCAAAAATCTTGAGGATTTCCTGATCAGGAATTATTTCCTCAAGAGCAGCTTTAAATAATGGTGCATAGAGATCTGATTCGAGTTCAATAAAGAATATGTACTCACCAAGTAATCGCTTGGTGGGACGAGACTCAATCCGACTTAAATTAATGCCTCGACGGGCAAACACCTGGAGTGGTTTAGACAATGATCCAGGTATATTAGCAGGAGGACTAAATGCTAAGGAGGTATGACTACCTCCAGGAGATGGCTTTAAACTCAGCACCCAAAATCGAGTGAAATTATCGGGATAGTCATTAATGTTAGATGCGAGTACTGGTAGAGTATAAAGCTTTGCTGCTCGTTCAGATGCGATCGCTCCTGCATTGTGATCTTTGTCCAAAAACTGTAGCGCTTCAGTAGTGGAGTTGGTAGGTACCAGTTGCACTGATGGCAGAAACTGCTCTAACCACCGCTGACACTGAGCCAGGGCTTGGGGATGGGAATAAACCGTTTTAATTTCTGCTATGGTTGATGCCCGTGACATCAGACAATGTCTGATTGGCAAAACCAGAGCCTGTTGGATTTGGAGCTGATCTAGTTGCCAAAGCCGATCTAGTGTCATGGCGACACTGCCTTCAATGGAATTCTCTACAGGTACCACTGCTAGATCAGCTTGTTGGTTAGCTACTGATTGTAAGGTTTGGGCAATGCTGGGATAAGGACACAACAGGGATTGCTGAGCCTGTTGTTTCTGGAGTCGCTCAGCATAAGCTGTGGCAGCGGCTTCTGTATAGGTTCCTGGTGGTCCGAGATAGGCAATAGAAACTGACATAATAGACAATATAATTTGAGTTGTGAACAGAATCGTTTAGGGAAGGGCAAGAGGCAAGAGGCAAGAGGAACCCACCCCTAACCCCTCCCAGGAGGGGAAGGCAAGAGGCAAGAGGCAAGAGGCAAGAGGAACCCACCCCTAACCCCTCCCAGGAGGGGAAGGCAAGAGGCAAGAGGCAAGAGGCAAGAGTTAATCAACTATATAATAGTAATTTTTGGTAATATCAAAAACTGTAATCCTTGTCTTGATGCAGTCGCTATGATAATTTTTTGGTGTGATCATAAATCAGGATTGGATTTGATGATATAGTTGGAAATGCTATCTAGGTTATGGGAGTTTAATTGTAATAAAATAATCAATAATAAATTAGAATTAGATCAGATTTTTATGTGCTTTGTATTGCTCAAGAAGTAAACTGTAAAATATTGAAAAAAATAGCCCAAGTTCGTCATTATATCAGTTGTTATTAGCCTGGGTATTTTTATGCTGGTTTGGGAATCGAGGAACCGATAAACAGCAAGCGCGAATATTCTATTTTAAGAGTAAAGCTGGGTATCTTAAGTGTGCCCTAGGTAAGGTCTATTTCTTTCATGATGGCATCGGTTTTTGAAAATTTCCAACCCCTAGCTGCGATCGCTACCACTCCTACTGGGGCTCAAATACTGCAACCCCTCTGTCAAACTACTGGTGGAACCCTTTGGGTACCTAATTCTCTGAGCACCCTAGAACAGGTTGCTGTCTACAAGGGTTCCCTCAAAGACCACATTGCCTCCCTCTGGCCAAACCACCGTGCCTTGGTGTTTTGTTTGGCAGCTGGAGCAGTGGTGCGCTTAATTGCTCCTTTGTTAACGGATAAATCCAGTGATCCAGCGGTGGTGGTGGTTGATCAAGGGGGAGGTTTTGTAATTAGTTTGTGTAGTGGTCATCAAGGGGGAGCAGATCAACTGACACGGTTAATTGCGTCCCAACTGGACTCAACGCCTATTTTAACGGGAGCAGCAGCAGATTTAGGTCTACCTGGAGTTGATGTCTTAGGTATTCCCTTTGGCTGGTATCGGGGAGAAGGGGATTGGACTAGAGTAAGTGCTGTGGTTGCCCGTGGGGAAATAGTACAGGTAATTCAAGAGGCTGGTTCCACTCTTTGGCAAGCTCATCTTAGAGATGGACATCCTTTCTATTTCGGATTTCCAGACAATCGCGCTACAACTGAATCCGAGTCGATCTCACCCAAAGCCAGGATTTGGATTAGTGCCACCCAACAGCAATTTTCCCCAGAATCGGATTTACCAAACGTCCAGTGGTATCCACGGGTACTGTGGTTGGGAATTGGTTGTGAGCGAGGGACATCGAAGCAGTTGATTGAAATGGCGATTCGGCAGACCTGTGAGGGTTATGGTCTATCAGAAAATGCGATCGCAGGAATTGCGACTATTGACCTGAAAGCCGATGAAGTCGGTATAGTCCAATTGTGCCAAGAGCGCCATTGGCCCTTACGCACTTTCCCAGCTGAGGTACTCCGTTCCGTAACTGTACCCAACCCATCGGATGTGGTGGCGGCAGAAGTTGGTACTCCCAGCGTTGCCGAAGCAGCAGCTCTATGTGGGGCTAGAGGGTTGAAGGTTAGCACGTTGGAGGTTAGCACGTTGGAGGTTAGCACGTTGGAGGTTAGCACGTTGGAGGTTAGCACGTTGGAGGTTGTTCGCGAAGCGTGGCCTTTTGGCCAAGGTTCTAACCTACAACCGACTAACCTTCAATCAACTAACTTACAACCGACTAACCTCCAATCGACTAACTTACAACCGACTAACCTTCAATCGACTAACTTACAACCGACTAACCTTCAACCGACTAACTTACAACCGATTAACGTTCAACCAACTAACCTACAACCAACTAACCTTCAACCGACTAACCTTGGCCAAAAGGCCACGCTTTCGGCAAAGCCGACGCTGCGCGAACGCGAACAACCTTTATTAGTTCCCAAACAAATAGTTAAATCAGCGAATCAAGTAGGAGCCGTAACTGTAGCGATCGCTCAATCCCCAGTAGAATACACTGGACGTATTGGCAAACTGTTGCTAGTTGGTATCGGTCCGGGAAATCTTGACCAAATAACCCCAGCAGCTAAAACAGCTATATCCAGCGCTGATGCTGTGATTGGTTACTCGCTATATATCAATTTAATTGCAACCTTGCGACGTCCAGGACAAATTATCGAAGCATTACCGATTACCCAAGAAACCCAACGAGCAAAACGTGCCATTGAACTAGCTGAGTGGGGATTAACGGTAGCAGTGGTTTCTTCTGGTGACTGCGGTATCTATGGTATGGCAGGGTTAGTGTTAGAAGAATTGCGCTCTAGGGGCTGGGATGGTAAGACACCCGAGGTGCAAGTGTTTCCTGGTATTACAGCCTTACAAGCTGCTGCCTCTCGTGTGGGAGCACCCCTGATGCATGATTTTTGTGCCATTAGTTTGAGTGACCTATTGACCCCTTGGGAAGTAATCGAAAAGCGTCTAGAAGCCTCAGCCGCAGCAGATTTTGTGACTGCGTTGTACAATCCGCGATCGCGTAATCGTACTGAACAGATTGCGATCGCACAACGGATATTTCTCAAGCATCGTAAACCTGATACCCCTGTAGCCATTGTGGTTTCCGCCTATCGAGAGGATGAAAAAATCACTCTCACAACTCTTGACAAAATGCTAGAAATACCCATTGATATGCTGACTATGGTGCTGATTGGTAATCAAAGCACTGATATTCATCAGGATTGGATGATTACACCAAGGGGATATCGGATTGAAGGTTGAAGGTTTAAGGTTGTTCGCGTAGCGTGGCCAAAGGCCAAGGTTATTTGGTTGAAGGTTTAAGGTTATTTGGTTGAAAGCAGATTTGGCAAGTTAAATCAGAGAAACAACTCAAACACCTGACGACAGAAATGTTTTAGCTTCTCCCCCACTTCAGCTGATGGCTGACAACTACCGATAATTTGCCAACGCTCCACTGTGGAGAGTCGCCAAGCTTCTCCTTGATGGTTAAAGGCGGTCGCTTCCAAACCAATCAGCCGATGAGATTGATCTAACTGGTCTTTATGAAACCGAATCTGTAACAAAATACTTCGACTTTGGAAGCGTCTACTCCAGCCAGGGAAGTGAAAGCCAATGTCAATGGAGTTAGGATCCACGAGTTCTCGGGTTTCCGGGTCATTTGTCCAAGGCTTGAGGTCAGCCTTGGCATCAGGGAATTCAGACTTAAACAAATTCACAACAGCCGCAATTTTGGTGGTGACTTCTAAGCCGATTGCTTGTTCAGCTGCGTTCACGCCTAATCTCCTATGGTTAACTGCTAGTAACGTAATTTGTATCTTTTTATTACAACCTAATACAAATCTACCCAATTATTTATAAAAATTTATACTTTTGTAGTATAAGTTAAATATTTAATCAAAACTAGAACCAGGTCTTCTGACATGGGGGCATTTCCTATAACTGCCCCGCTTCTCCTACTTCCGTTCCGCTTTAGATAAATCATCCTCCTAAGTTGCCTAAATTACCACTCAGCGGTAAGCTCATATAGCAATCCCAGCTGAAAAGTGGACAGTAACAGTTCTTACTCAAAACTCAGCACTCAGGACTGACGAACTATTTTCAATGGAAGTATTGTTCACAAGTCGATCAGGATTGCCACACGACAAGCAACAGCGTAAAGGCAAAACAACCGTGTCAATCAGTGAACAATCTATAGAAGTCGGGTCTTGGGAATGGTTCTATCGGGAAGCTAAACCAGTTGGGGATAGTAGAGGAGTGCCAGTAATACTTCTTCATGGCTTACCATCCCAGAGTTTTTGCTGGTGTGAGATCATGCCAGATTTAGCTAAAGTAGGCTACGATGCGATCGCACCAGATTGGCTCGGTTCTGGATTATCCGCAAAACCGGACCGGCTTGACTTTCCCTACACACCAGATGCTTTCATTGAAGCCTTAGGCGATTTCCTTAAACACCTCGAAATCGAAAGGTTTTCCTTAGTTGTCCAAGGGTTTCTCGCCTCAGTGGGACTTCAATATGCCTTGCGTCACTCAGACCAGATTGAGCGTCTAGTGATTCTAAATACACCTGTCTCCTCGGCTGCCAAGTTACCCAGCAAAATGCAGCAATGGGGATGGCCATTCATCGGAGATATGTTAACCCAAGACCCCTTGTTAGTTGACCGAACTCTGGAAGGGGGGTCGCGCTATCGCATTGAAGACAACTATTTAGATCTCTATCGCAAGCCCTTTCTGAAAAGTTCCGATCCTGGACGTTCTCTGGTAGCGACTATCAAGAATATCCAGATGAACAAGTGTATGGCAGAAATTGAATCAGGTTTCCGCAACTGGGACAAGCCAACCTTAATTGTTTGGGGACTCAAAGACCCTTGGCTTCCGGTTGAACAAGCTGAGCAATTTGCTAATCAGCTTAAGAATAGGGAATTAGTGAAGCTGGAGGAAGCTGGACATTACCCTCAGGAGCATTGGTCGAAGGAAATTAGTGAAATCCTGGTGCCGTTTCTACGACGGAAAGCTTGAATTGTTTAGTATCCGTGCCAATTAAAGGATGTTGCGATCAGCAGCAAATTCTAGGCAAGCTTTAATGTCTGTTTTGCTCAATTCTGGAAAGTCATCGACAATTTCGGCGTGAGACATACCAGCTGCTAGCCAGCCTAAAACGTCATCAACTGTTATGCGCATCTGTCGAATAAAAGGTTTACCACCTCGCTTATCCGCTTCGATGGTAATAATATTGCGATCGCTCATTTTGCCAATAGGTTCGGTCTTATTAGTCTCATTCTATAGCATACTAATACTGGGCTGCAACGGAAAAAAGCATTAACAACTATAGTGCTGCATCGCTACTCCCTGCTGCAAACCTCCCTGCTCCCATTAACCTACTCCTAGCGGTGCGACCCTAGGGCGATTTACTCGCCCTAGGAGGGGCGCACCGTAGATGACTTCGCAGCTAACTCCACAACAGAGCAAACCGAACCAAATACCTCACTTAAGTCATTAATAGTTACCCTAGAATAATTCTTGGTAAAATGTTTTCCATCCAGCTTTCCAAACTGCCACAACTCAGCATCAGTAACTATTCCATATACCACCAGACTCTCAGTTTTATTTAACTTTTGTGCAGCTACTAATTCTGCCAAACATTGCCCCCAACCTTTCATGAAATCGTTTTGTTTTGCCTCTACAATCAAAATCAGCGGATACTCTATTACGTTTTTACCCAGTTCTGAACGTTTACCAAAAATATAATCTGGTGTTCCCGTTAAAATACTATCTGCATAAATCGATTTATGGCTCCAGATTGAATATTGTTCAACAAACTTTTTACATGCTTCACGTAAAATCGGGTAGATAACGTTTTCACAGCGGGCAGCCTCGGATGAGAAAATATCAAAGTTTTGCCTGCTAAACTCGTAATCTTGAATAAATTGCTCTGGTGGCGAGACAGAAGAAATGGGAAGAAAGTCTTCTTCGGTATAGTTGATTCGATATGCCTTCTGTACTTCGTCAGCAGATTTAAAATCTGTAAATGCCATGATATATAGCAGTTCTCAATTCGGTAAGGTACTTAGGCCCTTAGATTAGGGAGTAGGGAGTAGGGAGTAGGGAGTAGGGAACAGCGGATATGGGAATAGTAAAAAAGATATCCAAGGATTATTTACTATTATAAATCAGATTTGCTTTTATGATAGCTTGGTAAAAGCTATAGTTATAGCAATCCTAAATCAATTGTGATAATTTTTGATGCAATATTCCCTACTCCGGTGATCCGCTGTTCCGGTGATCCGCTGTTCCGGTGATCCGTTGTTCCCTTTGCTATAGAAACTTTTTAATATTATATCTGTACAGCTCATCTACAAGCTTGAGAAAGGCAAACAGCTTTCAGCAGCGTCTACCTAAGCAGATCGTGAATTGATTAGTATTTCGCCAACCAAGATCTTGCTGAAAGTAGTGCTTGGGTCGGTAAGCTTTGACACAATCAGTGGTCAAGCTGCCATATTGAGTATTAAACTTTGCGTTTGATGTGACCAATATTAGGTTATAGTACTTGACCAAAAATTTTGGGTTTAAAGCCCCGTTATTCTAGGACGGCTTTTAAGTAAAGTGTGATAGAATAAACATGTAGCCTAGTACAGGCAGGATTCGTCGGTACTGCCAATTTAAAACAACGACGTAAAGCGATACTAGTACACGAGGAGCGCGCATACCTCGCCAAAACGCATGGATCTTAACAGATACCGAAACCCCAGTAAAATAACCTTTTAAAACTAAACGTACCGTGGGGCACACGGGAACGGGGGAGACCCAACGCTTAGGGAGATAAGCCCACGCTCGTTTAGTTAAATTAGGCTCGATATGCGCGTTTTTAAACGGCTATTTGGCTTAAGTACTGCCTTTGACGGATAACTAATTTTAAGGCGTGTCGTAGAACTAAGAATCCCCGCTCATAAGCGGGCGGGGAGTGTCAAGAACCTTAAATAGTTTTCCCGATCGGTTGGCTAGCGAACAAACAATGATGATGAGAAGTTATCGGTCTATTCTGACTGTGATTCTGGCAATGGTGATGACCTTTTTGGTCAGCTGTGGTAGCCCAAGTGCCACCAAGGCTCCTACCTACACCCCTGAAAAAATTGCCCAAATCCAGACAAGTGCTACTAGAGTGCTTGAGCTTCGCGAGAAAATGCCAGTTCTCGAAGCCAACATTCAAGACGAAAACTGGGTAGATATTAGTTCATTTATCCATGGTCCGTTAGGAGATCTAGGGCGCAGCAGTAACTATCTGGCTGGTCAACTTCTTCCCAAAGACCAGAAAGCTGCCAAGCAAGCGGCTGAAGTATTGTTGAAATCTTTGGTGAAAATTGACAAAGCTTCTGTAGAGCGCAACTCCGAGCTAGCACTCAAAAACTACGCAGCAGCGCTGAAAAACTTTGATGACTTTTTGGAATTAATTCCCACTAGTTAAAAAGTTATGAAGTATGAAGTGTGAAGTGTGAAGTGTGAAGTGTGAAGTGTAAAGTGTAAAGGGTAAAGTGTGAAGTGTAAAGTGTAAAGTGTAAAGGGTAAAGTGTGAAGTGTAAAGGTGGAATAAAAACCTTATCCATAAGCATAATTCATAATTAACACTTCTGAAATAACACTTCACACTTCATAATTCATAATTCATAATTCAAACTTTAAACTTTAAACTTCATAAAATTGTGAGTAAAGTCGCTATTATTGGATGCGGTATCGTTGGAGCAGCGATCGCATATGAACTTAGTCGGGTAAATGGGCTAAGTATCACTGTCCTCGACCAGCATCTGCCAGCACAAGGCTCTACTGGTGCTGCTTTAGGGGTACTCATGGGTGCCATTAGTAAGAAAGTCAAGGGTAGGGCGTGGCAGCTGCGCCAAGCCAGTATCCAGCGCTATCAGAGCCTGATTCCTGAATTAGAGGCACTCACGGGATACCAGATTCCAGTTAATCGCAACGGTATCTTGAAGCTGTGTTTGCCTGGAGAGGACTTGGCGTCTTGGGAAAAACTAGTACAAACTCGCCTCTCCCAAGGTTGGCAATTAGAAATTTGGGATGTTCCCCAAGTTAAGCACCGTTGTCCTCAGCTAAGTCAAGATAAATTTATTGCTGGAATCTATTCTCCCCAAGACCTACAAATTGATCCAACTATCCTAACTCAAGTATTAGTGGCTGGTGCTGAGGCCAATGGGGTTAGGTTTAATTTTGGAATCACAGTTAGAGGGTTTGAATCCATAGGTTCCGAGCTCAACAATTCTCTCAATTGCTCCCAAATCTATACGGATGCTGGAACCCTAGAGATAGATTGGCTAGTAGTGGCTGCTGGGTTAGGTTCATCTGGGTTGATTAAGATGCTCCAACCACAAGACTTGCAAGTTAGTCAAGCTCTACCTGTGAGTATAAAACCAGTACTGGGACAAGCATTAAAATTGCGGCTGCCCCAGCCCATGGGAGATGAAGATTTTCAGCCAGTGATTACTCGTGATGATGTTCATATTTTGCCAGTAGGTAAGCAAGACTACTGGGTGGGCGCAACGGTTGAGTTTCCCGATGATGCAGGTCATGTGGAAGCACAACCAGCCTTACTGGAGGTGGTCAGACAGAATGCGATCGCATATTGCCCTCCTCTAGCCACAGCAGAGATTATCCACACATGGTACGGGTTACGCCCTCGTCCAGAAGGACGACCTGCCCCTGTTATTGATCAACTGCCTGGTTACAATAATGTTTGGCTAGCAACAGGTCATTATCGCAATGGTGTACTCCTTGCTCCGGCTACAGCACAACTAATTCGGGAACAAATTATTGGATCAGGAAAATAGCTAGAGGTGCGACCCGTGGCGAATTTAATAATTAGATGCGGAAAGCGCACCTATGGTTTTTGTTGAGAGTTAATCTTGACATTTCACAGTTAACCGTCAATCGTCAAAAAACACCGATCAATTAAAATATATAGGTTAAATGTTCATTAACTGATCTTTGTAGGAGGCGCGGCGCAACCTCTCAGGTTTAACCCCAATGGGGTGTCAGGGGAGTATCCAGCCGTGAATTTTTGATGAAATCTCGATGGTTAATCACGAGTTTGCTGATGGTGCTGATGAGCTGTGGCGAGTCGCCTACTCCACCACCTAAGACAACAACAAGTTCCCAACCGATGCCAAGCCCGCCTAATTTAGAGGACACATCTAAATCTGGCAGTTCAAAGTCCACAGCCAAACTGTCTCCTCCGGCATCAGATGCCTTTACTATCTCTGCTAAAGGAATTGGACCGGCTAAGTTGGGAATGACTTTGGGACAGCTAAAACAATCCCTAGGGGATAAAGCAAAATTTGAGGTGAAGTCACCGTTTATTGTCGGTTTCGATGCGATCGCAGTTATCCAATCAGGACAACCCCAATACTATATTCTTTACCCTGCGGGGACACCTATGGGGAATTCAAGCGTAATCGAAGCGTTATTCACCACAAATTCTAACTATCGTACCAGCAAAGGTGTTGGTCCTGGCACATCCGTCAAACTAGCTGAGCAAGCCTACGGTGACGCTACCTTGTCCTTTAACTATGCCAGCGAGTCTAGGGAATACGTCAATTTTGCCAACCTATCACAAGATATAGCCTTTCGCATGGGAGTAGCCGCCAATGATACTAATAATCAGTTTTCTGGCCTTTATGCCTCACCCTTGAAAGAATATAACCAAACCCAGAACTATCGCGACTCAGCGACAATTAAATCTCTAGAAGTCTATTGCCGAGATAAATGTCCTTCACCCTAAATACTCATTTACGTGAGCTTATCATTTAAATGCATGAGAGCTCATTTAATCAACAAGCGTTTGAAATTGCTCTGGAAGCAGTAAGGGAAAAGTTGCCCCTCAACTCCCCAGGCATGGGGAAATTCTCACCAATTCCCCTACAGGTATTTGACACTCTCCCATCCACCAACCAAACCCTTTGGGAATTGCTCAACCAAGGTGCAACAGTTCCCTCGATGGTTATTGCTGGGCAACAGACAGCAGGGCGGGGACAGTGGGGACGACAATGGCAATCTCCAAAAGGTGGACTCTACTTATCCTTAGCTTTAGCTCCCAAGTTACAGGCATTGGACAGCGCCCAGCTAACCATGTGTAGTGCTTGGGGAATTGCTACAGCCTTGAGAGCTTACGCTATGCCAGTGTCTCTGAAGTGGCCCAATGACCTACTGCTTAAGGGACGCAAACTTGGAGGTATTCTAACACAAACCCGTGTGCAACAGGGTCAAATTACCAAAGCAGTCGTGGGTGTCGGAATCAACTGGAGCAATGAGGTGCCGGAATCTGGCATCAATTTGTGCTCATTTTGGCAACCCGAGCCCTCTCCCACTGTGACTTCTATAGAAATGCTGGCTGCCATTGTTTTACAAGGACTACTGTCCGGATATCAACTCTGGTCAGAGGAAGGAATGAATAGTTTGCTACCACGATATCTAGCGCTATTCAATTATCAAGGAAGCCAAGTCATGGTAGAAGGAAATCCAGGCATCATAACAGGGGTAACCCCTAGGGGCGAACTGCGAGTGCATCTACACGATACTCCGACCCCAAAAGAAATTTTGCTCAAGCCCGGTACAATCAGTCTTGGCTATCGTAGTTGTTGAGAACTATTACGGTTAAGGGTCAAATGTTAAGCATCAACTAATCAACAAAACAGGAATTATGGCGTTGCTTAATAATGGAATGATTTTAAGAGTTTTGTGGAATGGGCATCTTGCCCGTTCCTGGCGGTGCGACCCGTGGCGAATTTAATTCGCCAACGGTCGCACCTGTGGAATGGGCATCTGGCCGTGGCATGGGCATCTGGCCGTGGAATGGGCATCTGGCCGTGGCATGGGCATCTGGCCGTGGAATGGGCATCTGGCCGTGGCATGGGCATCTGGCCCGTTACAATTTTCGGGCGGGCAGGATGCCCACTCTACTCCTATTCATTCGAAGACTGACGCAAGGCCGGAATTATGGCTGATAGCTAACAAGCGCGAGTATAACTGTGTAGTAATTATTTTTAGTGAGTCGTAAATGACCAAAGAAAACTCCCCTGGTAGCACCCTGTATAGCATTTTCTACCGATGCCCAAAACTCATCCATGGACTGAGTGTGATGAGTAGTATTGGTGTCCTCAGCAGCGGTATGGTTGTGGCAAAAACTCAGTCACCCATAGAAGCTGTATCAGTCAACACCACTACCAAATCTATAACGGAAGCAGCATTTGATCCAACTCTTATTGCTGCTTTGCCTAAACCTACACCCCCAAGCTCCTTTCCGGTGCCAGCTGTGCCAGTGGCAAAACCAGCTCCAGCAAAAGCTGCTGTCATACCAGTAGCAGCAACCAAGGTCACTAAACCCATTGCCCCACGAGCACCAAAAGCTGCCCGGAAATCAGTAGCTCCCTCCGTGGCTATCAAGGTCAAGAAACCGATTGCTCCACCAGCTAGGAAATCTGTCCGGACAAAAGCGATCGCAGTCAAACCAGTACAGCGTAGAACCCAATTCTCTGTACCAGCTAAAGCCACTGTCGCCAAGCCACCAAAAGTCAAGCTCAATCCAGTAGCATTACAGCCTAGTGTTCCAAAAACCGCTGCTAAAAATAGCTATATTGACCGCACAAACTACAATGTTGGTGCCACTAAACGGTACACTCCCCCCTCGGCAGTTGTCTTAACTGAACGGTCAAGGGGTTGTCGCACCGTAGCCAGAAATGGGCAACTCAGGGGGAATTGTGGTGTTGCCCCGAGGCGTCAACCAATTGCTATCACTGGAGGTAGACGGAACGGTAGAGTAACTCAATTACCCAGACCACGAGTAATTAGTACTCAAACTGCTAGATATAATCCCGTTCGACCAGTCAGATATAATTCAGTTCAACCGGTCAGATTTAATCGGGTCAAACCTGCCAAAACTCGTCCAGCTAAATGGGTTCCTCGTGGGATTAGCGTTGCTCGGAGGAATCGGTCTGTAAGGAAACTTCCTACAGCCTTAGCCTACTACAATCTCACCCAACGACCCTCAGGATTGGCCAATTTCAGGCAATCCAGCTTTGTGTTCCCCGTAACCATTCCTTCTGCCATTAGCTCCCTATTCGGCTGGCGGATTCATCCGATTTCCGGTAATCGCCGTTTCCACGCTGGTACAGATATAGCAGCACCCCTAGGTACTCCAGTTGTTGCTGCCGCTGATGGTGAAGTAGTAACAGCTGACTTCTTAGGTGGCTACGGTTTGACCGTTATGGTGCGCCATGAGGAAGGTACCCAAGAAAGCCGCTACGCTCACCTATCAGAAATCTTCGTCCAACCTGGGGAATGGGTACAAAAAGGAACTGTAATTGGCCGCGTTGGCAGCACCGGTAATTCTACTGGTCCCCACCTACACTTTGAATGGCGGCATGCCACTCCCCAAGGCTGGGTAGCAGTGGATGCTGGCTCCCATTTGAAATATTCTTTAGGTCAACTAGTCCAAGCCTTACAGGTAGCCCAAAATACCTCCTTTTCCCTACGAGGATTTTAGGCTGGTGATAGGGTTATGGGGTGATGCAGTGATGGGGTGATGGGGTAATGGGGACAGAGTTATATCAGCAGCACCAGTTATATCACCGTCTCAGTCCCCAGTCCCTTTTCACCCTTTACCCTTTACCCTTTGCATCCAACCATGCAAGCCTTCACTCAGACAAACTCTCCAACCGAGCTTCCACCATCATTCGCACCACATCCGGCATTTTGTATTGGGCTTGCCAGCCTAACTTATCCCTTGCCTTAGCTGGGTTAGATTTCCCTAAAGCCAAATCAGTTGGTCGGAACAAGCTGCTATCGGTCACCACATGGTCTTGCCAGTCCAAGTCAACTGTAGCAAACGCCGTTGCCACGAAATCTTCTAATTTATAACTCTCCCCTGTCGCTATTACATAATCATCTGGCTGGTCTTGCTGTAGCATTAAATACATTCCTTCAACATATTCAGGAGCCCAACCCCAGTCACGCTTAATTGCCATATTGCCCAAACGAAGCTTCTCTTGACTACCGTTAGCAATCCGACAAGCAGCACTAACAATTTTTTGGGTCACAAATCGTTCTGGTCGTAGGGGAGACTCATGATTAAATAAAATACCAGAGCAGGCAAATAACCCATAGGCTTCACGGTAGTTAGCTACTTCCCAAAACGCTGCTGCTTTAGCAACACCATAGGGACTTCTGGGACGAAAGGGAGTCTGTTCATCAGCTGCTTGTTCTCCTGTATCCCCAAAGCACTCACTAGAACCAGCGTTATAGAGTTTAATGGGAGCACCAGTAAAGCGAATTGCCTCTAGTAAATTAATCGTGCCAGTCGCTATGCTTTCTAGGGTTTCTACCGGTTGTCCAAAAGACAAACCCACTGAGCTTTGCCCCGCCAAGTTGTAGACTTCATAGGGTTGGAATTTTGTCAGCACTTGCAAGACACTGCGAAAATCCGTGAGTGTCATTGATTCCAACTTAACTTGGTCTCGGATACCCAAATACACCAAGTTACTAAAGGAGGACATTTGAGCATCCCGTGACGTGCCACAGACAGTATAGCCTTTGTCTAAGAGCAATTTCGCTAAATAGGCTCCATCTTGACCAGATACTCCACAAACCAGTGCCTTTTTCATTAACTTTTCTCAGGAAATAAACGATTCATGTCATGATAATATTAACTATCCATGTTAGATATCACGAATCGAATTGTACACTATAATAAAGAACAAGAATGCTAATTGATAGCCCTGAGCGACAGTCTTTTAAATTCAGGTAATCATCCTAGATTGTCGTTAAAGTATGGCTAATGCTAATTCATTGACAGCGGTTTGCAATTCAGTCAGGTACAAATTCTTGGGTTTTAGGGAGCAGGGAGCAGGGAGCAGGGAGCAGGGAGCAGGGAGCAGGGAAGAGGGAAGAAGGAGAAAATCCTGTGTACTTGATAGTTATGCAAACCTCCGTATGGATAAATAGGGATAGATATAAATAGGGAGATTATGAGTGAAAGATTAAGGTTAGTGTTGGCAATATCTAAACGCGAGGCCAGCTCTAAATATAGATAGGATTTAGTTGATTACCTAGGTAAATAAAACTATTATAGCATAACTTATAATTATTATTTTAATAATAACTCTTGTTGAAAAAATATTTTCTTGATGCTGTTTTAATCAAGTATTAGTACCTGTTACCTGTTCACGACAACTGCAGCTAAATCTATTGTGTTATTAAATAACTTTTGTTCTATTTTAAATCGTCAAAAAAAAAATAAGACCCCCTTCTGTCTTGATGAATAGCAAACTACTAGTCAAGTATAACCTGCTGACTTAGAGTTGGCAAAGGGTAACAGATTGGTGTCAGTGCTATTATGTGGGTATTAAGAATTAAGTATGACTAATAACTTATAGCAGCAGTTGCTCAGATAGGGAACTTTCCAGCTACGAGTATCCTCTAAGTAGAACAAACCGATAACGGCTCTTTAACAATGTTGCTCTACCAGGCTAATCTATGTGTTCACCAATTGTCAGTTGTCAATTGTTATCAAATCCCAACCACAATCAGAGACGTCATAGTAGTGAGTGCGCTTTACCTATAGCTTGCCGATGAAGGGATGAAACCCTAGACCAGATCAAGCTCACCAATAACCAATAACCAATTACAAATGACAGGCCAAAGAAAGCGTCAACGAAGCCTAAACAACCCTAAACACATTGGTGAGGTGGCTTGAGTCACAACATATTCCGGATTTTCTGCACAATTTAGTGTGTCTTTATCTAGCAAGAGTCAATATGTTTATGATCAATACAGTTAACCTAGGGAAAAAAAGACCCCAAGAGATATTAAGCGAAATTGCTAAGAATCACAGTATTACACCACGATTGACTAGACCAGTTGTGGGTGTAAGCTTACTGGTGGTTTCCGCTATTACCCTACCTACACCTACCCTAGCTCAAATTCCTTCAATCAAGGTACCAGCTTCAACATCCCCGAGCCAGGTACCAGCTCCACCATCCCCGAGCGAGGCACCAGCTCCACCATCCATTGCTGACTTCATTAAGGTGAATCAGAGTAACACGGTATCAGCAGCCACACCCCCTGTGCGTAACTCTTTACCACCAGACAGAGCTTATACCCTTGATGCTGGAGATGTTCTTACCCTGAATATCTTTGATGTTGATGAATACAGTGGTCAGTATCAAGTACTGGTGAACGGTTCCCTTAACTTACCCTTGATTGGTAGTGTATTTGTAAGGGGAAAAACTCTCGATCAAGCTAGCGAACTCGTCACCAGTGCCTTTTCAGTTTACATCAAACGCCCAGTAGTTTCCTTGAGTCTGGTGAAACCCCGTCCTTTAAAAATTTCCGTGGCTGGGGAAGTGAGTCGCCCTGGAGCCTACACCATGGGTCTGAATGAAGGACAGCAATTTCCCTCCCTGACTCAAGCGATTAATTTGGCTGGGGGGGCTACCCTAACAGCAGACGTTAAGCAAGTAGAACTTCGGCGTCTTGAAGGCTCTGGGCAGCGCAATACTTATTATATCAATCTCCAGCAATTGATTAATAGAAGTGATATCAGGCAGGATGTTACCTTGCGGGATGGGGATGAAATCTTGCTCCGAACTACTACTGCTATCAACCCAGAGCAAACCCGTCTATTGTCCAATGCCAGTTTTGCAGCTAATGCCAGCCGTCCGATTCAAGTGGCTGTGGTAGGGGAAGTGGTTAACCCAGGAGCTTATGTGGTCAAGGGAGAAACTCTGGGTAATAATAACATTAACATCGGTAGTGCTGATATCCGTAGCACCAATGCACCACCAACTGTAACTCAAGCGATCGCGATCGCTGGAGGCATTACCCAAGACGCTAATGTTCGCCAGGTTAAAGTGCGACGTTTGACCCAAGGGGGTACACAACAAGAAATTGCCTTGGATTTTTGGCAATTGTTGCGACAGGGTGACCTAACTCAGGATATCCTCTTAAAGGAGGGAGATACAATTCTTGTCACCAAAGCTGACGAAATTGCTCCAGAGGTAGCATTGGCATTAGCAGATTCCAACCTTTCTGCTGCTGCTATCCCGGTCAATGTGGTTGGTCAAGTTAAACAACCTGGTAATATCGAAGTCAAGCCCAATGCTCCTTTGAATGAAGCCTTGCTTGCCGCTGGGGGATTTGATGACGTTCGTGCTGAAAAGGGTTCTGTTGAATTAGTTCGCCTGAATCGCAATGGCACAGTTGAAAAAAGAGAGGAGATAGGGAGATAGGGAGATAGGGAGATAGGGAGATAGGGAGATAGGGAGATAGGGAGATAGGGAGATAGGGAGATAGGGAGATAGGGAGATAGGGAGATAGGGAGATAGGGAGATAGGGAGATTGGCGGAAGAGAAAGTTGTACGTTTGAGCGCAACTTGGTATAAGTAAATTAGGGTATAAGTAAATTAGGCGAGAACTCCTTGTAATCGTTGCAATGTACGAGTATTCTCCTCAGGAGATCCCACAGTGATCCGCAATCCTCCTCCAGTATGACGTAATAGGGTGCCTTGATCTTTCATAGCCTGAGTTACCTGAGTCAGGTCTTTGCTAGTAGACTCGTTGCCGGATTGTGCTAGACGCAGGTAGATGAAGTTAGAAGCACTTGGCCAAACCTGTAAGGCTGGATGTTCTGATAGGGCTTTTAGTAACTTATCTCGCTCAGCGATAATCTCAGGAATTGATGCTAGCAGAGTTTGTCTGTGATTGAGAGCGAGTATGGCAGCAGCTTGGGAAAAACTGGGTAAGTTGTAGGGTAAGCGAATTTTTTCGAGAGCAGCAATTAGTTCTGGGTGAGCGATGCTATAACCAACACGGTGAGTAGCTAAACGAAATGCTTTGGAAAATGTCCTCAATACTATCCAGTTGGGATGGTCGGCTAATTCTGAGACTACTGAGGCTTGGCTGAATTCAAAGTAGGCTTCATCAATAACTACTAAAATAGTCTCTGTTAGACCACGTAGCCACTCTAATTCCTGGGGAGTCAAGGGGTTGGCGGTGGGAGAGTTAGGATGAACCACAAATACTACTCGTATTGGTGGTCCTTGGGTCGAGGTTTCTGTTACGGTCTGTTCAATGGCTGCTTGGGCATCGTCGATCTTGATTTGAAAGTTTTCTTCCCGACGCCCGACACTCACTACTGGTATTCCTAAGGTCTGTGCGAGTATAGAATACATCGAGAAGGTGGGATTAGCGATTAGGATCGAGCCTTCTCCTCCTAAGCAGGTGGCTATTAAAATAGAACGAATTAGTTCATCGGAACCGTTGCCTACGGAAATCTGGTTTGCTGTTACTACCTTTTCTAGGGCAGCCGATTCGTTAACGTATTCTGCGATCGCATTTTTGAGTTCCCCATGTCCGCCATCGGGATATCGATTAGCTTGAATCAGCTGTTGATAGCTCCAAGCTAATTTTTCCTTTAACTCTTCTGGTAAGTCAAAGGGGCATTCATTAGTATCCAGGCGATCTAGGGGAACAGTTGATTCTGGTGTTTTCCCTTCCTCGCCCCCAGGATGAGGTGTGTAGGCCGTTAATTCGGCTAGATCTGACCGGATGAATTCTAGCATTATCTGTTCTATGTTGTCGGTTTGCTTTGTTACCTTTTACCTTATTCTTTCTCAAGAGGTGGATAGTGTATTGCCAGAAATGCTTTAGCCTCAGCCTGATCCTGAATCACCCTGTCTAGGGTGGCGTCTAAGAGTGCATCCAGAATTTCCCGATACTGTGCTCCTGGCTTATAGCCTAACGTTCTGAGATCATTGCCATCCAGTGGTGGTTTAACATGCCTCCAAGTGGTGAGATACTGCCAAATTTTACGTCGGATCGCTCTAGGACTATACACCCCAATCAATACTAAGGTAGGTAATTTATACTCGCGCAACATGTGGACGATTTGACTGTTGAGCTGGCATGTTGTTAGAGATTCTAGGATATCAGCTTGCCATCCCTCAAGTTTTTCAAGACGCTCAACACTGTCTACGGGCAACTGTAAATTCTTGGCTACCTTAACCCGTTCGTCTGGTGCTAGATCAGCAATTAATACTTCCAAACGCATCTGCCAGTGCCTTAAGGTTTGCTTTGGGTCAAATCTCTGTAGCCAGCGCCCAACCAAACGCACTCGCCACCATAATGGTTTATCTAGGGTCAGGGTAGGATGAAGACACTGCAACGCTCCCAATGAGGACAATAACTGCAATGCTGGTTGCCAGTAGGGGGCTTGCAACATATAGTTAAGTTCTGCTTTGAGTCGGGTTTGGAGTGCTGGTACTTTGGTGTTTTCGGCTAGGGTGCGCTGATATACCCCACTCTCAATGGCATAGTGGATATATTCCTTGGTTTGGGGTTCAATGTCAAATCCCAATCGCACCGCAAACCTTACGGCTCGATAGATTCGGGTTGGGTCTTCAATAAAGCTATTGGCGTGTAGGACTCGAATTTTTTGCGATCGCAAATCTAACATACCCCCAAAAAAGTCCAACAGGGGCAATTGAGATTGGGGATTAACCTTTGTCAGCCTTGCCGCCATGGCGTTGATGGTAAAGTCTCGGCGGTAAAGGTCTTGACGAATGGAACTAGCTTCGACTTGAGGATTGGCGGCGGGATAAGGATAAAACTCGGTACGAGCAGTGGCAATATCTACACAAAGGGAGCCAAATGTCGGGTCATTATGCCATAGCAAGGCAGCGGTTTGAAAAGACCCGTGTACTTCCAAGCGCACCTTACGGTAAATTTTACGGAGTTCCTTGGCAAGGGTGACTCCTGCGATCGCATCCGCTGAGCGGTTAAAGCCATCGACAACCAAGTCTATATCATTTAGGAGTAGTTGCTTTTTCCCATCCGCTAGTAACAAGTCTCTGACAGCTCCCCCAACTAGGTACAGATGCCAACCCCGCTCCTGAGCTTTCTCGGCAGCTATGGTCAGAAGTTCCCATAGGGGCGAAGCCAACAGAGGTTTTAAGTTAGCCGGTTTCAGGTTAGCCGGTTTCAGGTTTGACCCATCAACCTTCAACTGCTTAACCTTCAACTCTTCCTGAAACAGTTGCCGCAATACATCAGTGCGGGTCACAATCCCCATTAGTTGCCCATCCTCTAGAACGGGTAAACGCCCAATATCGTAAGTCACCATCAAGGACTGAATGTCTGCCATCGAGGTTTCCGGAGTAATGGTCTTAACATCCTTCGTCATGTAGCCCTTGACTGGGGCATGGCCAAAACCGTGGTGCAAGGCTAAATCCAGGTCTCTTCGAGAGATAATTCCCACCAGCTGGTCTAGTTTATCTACTACTGAAAGCCCCGAATGACCATAGCGCAACAAAATTCTCTGGGCTTCCTTAATCTTGGTATTGGGGCGAATGGTGCGCACGGGGGAGGACATTAAATCCCGAGCGGTCAGAGGTTGGGGAATTTGGTCTTTTAGTTGGTTGACCAGCTGCTCTAGGATTGTCTGGGCATCACAGTCTCGTAAGGTAACCGCAGCGGCTTGGGAATGTCCACCCCCTCCTAGGGGTTGCAACAACTGGTTCAAATCCGTCCCCTCAATTCGCGTCCGCCCAATTATAGTCAGCTTTGTAACTGAGGTTGACAGTTGTTCACCCTTGGCCTTCGAGTAGGGTAGGTTAGTGTCGGTTGAAGGTTGAAGGTTATTTGGTTGAAGGTTATTTGGTTGAAGGTTATTTGCTTGAAGGTTATTTGGTTGAAGGTTATTTGGTTGAAGGTTATTTGGTTGAAAGTTAGTCTGGGATTGAGTTTCAAGGTTATTTTGGCTTGGAGGTTGTATTTTGAAATTTTGCTTGTTATAATAATTTCCAGAACCTTCAACCGTTAAACCGCCAACCGGCAACGGTGAATAACCTTCAACCTGAAACCTTACAACTGGTAAATCTGCCGGTTGTAAGGTTTCCCCTTTGGACTTTCGTTTATACTCAGCCCCCAAAAGCAGGGCATCGCTTTCAGTTACTTCTAGTAAGCGTGATGCCAAACTGGATAAGCCAGGCACATGCCCAGGAGTCTTTAGGAATACCCAAGAAATGGTGTAACCCAAGTGGGTTTGTCGCTGCAAAAGGTCTAGAGATTGCCTAAATAATTTTTCCAATTGAGGAGATAGCCCTGGCTCAACATACTGAGCTATCTGCCGCAGATTAGCTCCCTGCTCCATTAACCAGGTCAAAGCAGCCCCATCTCTTGGTGTTGTCTGGTCAAAGGTCAAGGAACCTGTATCCACATGGATTCCCAATGCCATCACCGTGGCTTCAGCAGTAGTTAACTGGATTTGGGATTGCTGTAATTGCTCCACAATTAAGGTGGTGGTTGCTCCGACAGGTTCAATCTGTGTATAGGTAGCCTGGATATCAGTTTGGGGTACGGGATGATGGTCGTAAATTTCAATAGCCTTTAACTGTGGTAAGTCTAACCACTCAGCTGCTTTCCCTAAGCGATCGCGTTTTTGAGTATCTACAATAATTACGGAATTAATCTGAGCCAATTGTACAGAGCGGTGCTCGATCAGGGCATACTCATCCCGATGCAGTGCCAAAAAATCTCTTACAGCCGGATGAGTCCCCCCAGTTAGTACAGCTTTGGCTCCTGGCTTGAGGCGAGTCAGTCCTACAGCTGCTCCTAGGGCATCAAAGTCAGCAGTGGTATGACACAAAATCAGATCCATAGTGATTAGTCTACCAATTCTGGAAATTAAGGCTAAACATCAATTTCATCTGGCCATCTCCCCATCTCTCCCTTTTGACTTTATTGATGCTATTAATCTATCAATAGTTTACACTTTTTTAACCCTTTATTCCCTATCCCCACACTCCTCGCATTCCCCACACTCCTCGCACTCATCACCTGGATCGGAAAGTTCAAACCGCATTGATTGCAACAAATTTTGGCAGAAAAGGTAAAACCATCTGGTAGAATCTATAGTGCTTAGCTAGGCATTAGCCTGTTTTAAACAAGTTTTAGGAAAGTTTAGCGTCAAGGTATCAGCACAGAAAATGACTATTATATTCCAACTATTACTCACTGCTCTAGTCCTATTGTCATTTGTCTTGGTAGTCGGTGTACCAGTAGCTTATGCCACACCTCAGAACTGGGAGCAATCAAAACGCTTGCTTTGGCTTGGTTCAGGGGTCTGGGTGCTTCTAGTGCTTCTAGTCGGTGCCCTCAACTTTTTGGTGGTTTAGGTTATAATTGCCCTCAGCTAGACCTAAATTATTACTGTAATCAGCCTTTAGAACGATAGTCATGGCAGTTTTCGAGGGAAATTTTACGTCATCTACCTCCCTGAGGTTTGCGATTATCATTGGTCGCTTTAATGACCTAGTGACAGGTAAACTCTTAGAGGGGTGTAAAGATTGCTTAAAACGCCATGGCATTGATCCCAATCCCCAAGGTACTCAAGTTGACTATATTTGGGTACCGGGTAGCTTTGAAATTTCATTGATGGCTCGCCAAGCTGCTCTTAGCGGTCGTTATGATGCAGTGATTTGCTTGGGCTCAGTGATTCGGGGTCAAACTCCCCATTTTGATTATGTCGCTGCTGAAGTAGCCAAGGGCATTGCTGCTGCCGGTTTTCAAACCGGGGTACCTGTTATTTTTGGTATTCTAACCGTAGATACCATGCAGCAAGCTCTAGAACGGGCGGGAATCAAGAGCAATAAAGGTTGGGATTATGCCATGAATGCCATAGAAATGGCTAACCTGATCCGGAGTTTTCGGGGTCAAGAGTCAATATTAGGCTATGAAGAGTCTGAACAGGGAACTTTGGGCCAACAAACTCTACCATTCTCGACAAATTGGACAATTGCTTCAGAATCTGACCCTGATTCCTAACATATGAGTTAATCTTGGAACATTTTCCTAATTTTCTTGAATCTGAAAACTCAGTAGAAGGGGTTGACAAATTTTGGCGGATCTGACATACTAGAAGGAGATAAGTTGAGGTGCGGGTATAGCTCAGTGGTAGAGCGTCACCTTGCCAAGGTGAATGTCGCGCGTTCGAATCGCGTTACCCGCTTGCGAATAGTAAATAAACCTGTCAGACCTAGAGTAAGGGAACCTGAGGGAGGCTGTGTTAAGCTTAAGCATCCCACTTGATGCCAACCGTGGCAATGAATAAGCTTATATAATAGATGGGGACATGCTTGGCTTTGTAGTGTCCCTATATTTAATTAAATCAAGCAGCACTACCAACCAATTAAAGGTTTTTTGATAAACCTAACCACCTAGTTTAAGCCTAGGCAATTCCCGGTAATTTCTGGGATTGCCGACTAGGTTGCAGACTAAGGATTTGTTTCCTACGTTGTTTTGGTCAAGATACCCAAGGATGAACTCCAGTCCCTGGCTCTATCGTTAACCATTAAGGTGAAGGCAAATGTGTGGTTAACCTAACAAGCTATTACAACCTTGTCGAGGAAAACATTACCGAATTGAGATGCACTAAAAATGCAGAATTATGTATTTGTCATTGACACAAACAAACAACCATTAAACCCCATTCCACCAAAGAAGGCACGAAGGTTATTAGACAAAGGCAAAGCGGCGGTTTTTAGGATGTACCCTTTTACTATTATTTTGAAAACTGCGATTCTGCAAAGCCGACGCTGCGCGAACGAGAATCCTGTTGTTACCAACTGTCAACTAAAAATTGATCCTGGTAGCCAGGTCACTGGGTTTGCTCTAGTCCAAAACAATCAGGTTATTTGGGGAATGGAATTAGAGCACAGGGGAGGACTAATCAAGAAAAAACTAGAATCTAGAAGAGCTGTAAGACACCGAAGACGTAATCGCAATACCCGTTACAGAAAGCCAAGATTCCTTAACCGCAAACGTTCAGAGGGCTGGCTTCCACCTAGTTTAGAGCATAGGATTTTGACTATTGAGACTTGGGTAAAACGATTAATCAAATTTTGTCCGGTTAACGAGATTTGGATCGAAAGAGTTAAATTTGATGCTCAAAAGATGCAGAATCCTGAAATCAGCGGCGTTGAGTACCAGCAAGGTGAGCGACGCGGATATGAGGTGAGAGAGTACTTACTAGAAAAATGGGGAAGGGAATGCACTTACTGCGGTAAACAATCCGTACCATTGCAAATCGAACACATTCACCCAAAGTCTAAGGGAGGAAGTAATCGGGTGAGCAATCTTTGTCTAGCCTGCGAGAAATGTAATCAACGGAAAGGTAATAAACCAATAGAAGAGTTTTTGAACAAGAAACCAAGCTTACTTCAGAAAATCAAGACCAAAGCCAAACAACCATTGAAAGATGCAGCGGCAGTCAATGCAACTCGCCAAAAATTAGTAAAAGTGCTTCGAGCAATCAAGTCTGTGGTTACTGGAACCGGAGCACAAACCAAGTACAACCGGACTAAGTTAGGTTTTCCTAAAGAGCATTGGATTGACGCTGCCTGTGTTGGGGATATTGAGCCTTTATGGTTAAGGACAAATCAACCACTATTAGTTACCTGCAAAGGGCAGGGAGGTAGACAGAAGGCAGCGCTCAATAAGTATGGCTATCCCATTAGGCACAACCCATTAAAGCCGATTAAGGGCTGGTGCAGTGGAGATATAGCCAAGAATGTGTTAACCGGTGAGTTTGGAAGAGTCAACCCTAGGAGTAAAAGCAATTCTTTCAATTACACAGTTCCAGGGAAAAAGGCCGTGAGCTTACACGTTAAAAATTTGACTAAAGTCCATAAAAAAGATGGATACGTTTACAACTTTTGCAAATAAATACCAGGAATTACCTGGGAATAATCGTCCTATCCCATCCAGATGTCTTTTGGTTTTTAATAACGCTTGTGCAATCTCAAAAAGGTCAAAAGATTGACTTAAACTCTGAGTATCCCTGCCCTTGTCGGCGTCGGGGTCATTTAGTGCCAATTACACTGACAGAAGCCCTTGGCTGCCATCGCTGTCAGCAAATTTTTGTGGTAGACGAAAGTGGTTATGTGATTGAGCAACTATCCACCCACTACCCCTATAAAAAAGCTTGGCGTTGGACAGGACATCGTTGGAATACAATCCATGGTAGTCTTGGGGAAAGCTACTTACCTGTAGCGTTGGGTATTGTATTAGTTCTGCTGATTGTCTGGTTGCCTTTGGCACTTCACTCCCAAAAAGGGCCAGGTATCATAGTCTGGGCATTACTGGCAGTACTGCTAGCAGTACTTCCGGCTATGATGGTTTGGCTAGCTTACCGGCGTTAACTAACAATGAACACAGACTCTGGGAGCAAGGCCTCGAAGTTACATGATTTAATGGCCAGTGTCCACCATGCTTCTCGGGCATTGGCAAACACCAAGGGAGAAGAGCGCTCTCGTGGCATCGAGGCCATGGCTCAAGGAATGCGAAATTCCTTTGATGATATTTTGGAAGCTAACACCCTAGATCTGGAAACCAGTAGGGACATGGCAGTGCCAGACCTAATTTTGGACTGGCTGAAGCTAACACCAGAAAGGCTACAGATGGCTATCGGGATCCTGGAAAGGATTGGAAAGTTATCTGATCCAATCCGGCGGGTAATGAACGCTTCCTATCAAACTGACCAATCTCAGACCTACTGTCAGCTAATGCCGTTGGGAGTGATTGCTCTAATTTATGAGGCATTCCCTGAACTAGGTGCAATTGCCGCAGGCTTTTGTCTCAAAACTGGTAACTCCCTGATTCTCAAAGGCAGTAGCGAAGCCAGTCAATCTAACCAGGTGATTGCTCAAGCGTTGCAAAATGCTTTGGATGAGGTCGGTTTGCCAACGGGATGTCTGGAACTATTCCCCTCTGGACAGGGAGCTTCGATTCGGGATTTGGTCACTCAAAATCCATATCTGAATTTGGTAATTCCCCACGGACGACCAACCCTGCTCAAGCAGGTGATCCAGCAATCAACTGCACCAGTTTTGCAATCGGCCATTGGTAACTGCTACCTTTACTGGTCTGCTAATGGTAACGTCGATCTGCTTAGGCATATGGTTTTAGATAGCCACGCCAGTCAGCCGGATCCCGTCAATGCTATTGAAAAAATTCTGATTAATCAGAATCAAAAAACCTCTGCCTTAGTTACCCTGTTGAACAACCTCAAGGAAAACGGTTTTGAACTCAGAGGTGATGCCAATCTAGTGGCTAAGTTTCCTGAACAATTGACCTTGGCAGCAGAATCCGAGTGGGGTCAAGCCTACTTGACCAAAACTATTGCGTTGAAAGTGGTAGATTCTATAGAATCAGGCATTGCTTGGATTAATCAATATAGTAGTGGTCATGCTGACTGCCTGGTGACAGATTCTTATCAGGAAAGCCGTCAGTTTGCCTTAGGTGTAGATAGTGCATCGGTTTACATTAATTCTTCACCAAGATTTTCACGGAATCCGCAACCAGGAGACTCCGTGTTTCTAGGTATGTCTAATCAAAAAGGACATTCTCGCGGCATGATTAGCCTGGAGACTCTCACTACCCTTAAACACGTAGTTCAGGGTAATGGGCAGTTTTAGGCGTTGGTCATTTGACCATTGGCTGCTCTTAAGCGGGAGGGGATCAATCGATCCATCCAGTATTCCAAATAGGCTCGATTTTCCTCAAGTTCAGCAGGATCCGTGGTATCCATCGGATGAGGTGCTAGCCCCAAAATCGCAGCTGTAGTGACACAAAACATAGATTTCTGGAAAGTTTGGCAAATTTTGACCCGCAAGTCAATTTCACCCCGATGCGATCGCATAAAAAAATCGCTGAGATACTTGGGTAGATAATGCCTCATATCCTGCATCAGCAATGTCGGTGGAATTCCAGCACCACCAATAGGCAATGGGTCAGCATACAATGCGCCATAGGTAAATCGGGTTTGATCTGGGGAAATCTGGTAGGCTTGGGCATTCAGAGATACTGTCCCCAGAAAGGGTGTTCCCCGGAAGAAAATTGCCTCTACATAGGGTACTCCTGTATCAGACAAGAAAGTCAAACCAACCGATTCGGGAATAATCTCATACCTTTGAGCGCCAATCTGAGGGGCATAGGTAATGGGTTTGTTTGCTGCTGCGACTAACCCTGCTTTAATATGGTCTACTACTTGGGGAATCGACTTAATTTCCCCTTCGTCATAGCCCTGAGATAGGGACATGAATATATCACTCATCACCCGCCAGAATTGCCCTAATCCACTGGTATAGGCAAGCATTCGCACTTGTTCGGGCAGGAATTCAGGAAATAGCTTGTTCATTCCCAGCATCAAGGGATTGCTCTTAAACTTTGCCTGAATTGCTTCGGCACATCGCTGCTCAAATTCATCGGTATCGAGATGAGTATCTAAGCCCCCACCACCGTGCCATAACATCGAGCGCATACAGTATTCAGCGTACTCAAAGTTAATTCGGTCGTGCCACCAATGACGTAAAAGCTTTGAGAATGAAATGTCGCCATTGAAGTATTTAAAGAAGGGAAAAAATACTAAAAATTGATGATCTGCAGTGTAGATAAGATTGCGGGAGTAAGCATCTAAAACAATGCCGTAGCTGTGAAGTATACCGACTACTTCCATCAGGTTTTCTGGGGAATCCGATAGCAGGGCACTACCAGTTTGTAGTCGCTTTATATACTCCTCTAGGGGATGAGTTCGTTTCGTTTTCTGGCTAACTAACATAATAATTAGGGTGAAGGGTGAAGGTTGAAAGTTGTTGAAGGTTGAAGGTTGTTTAAGGTTGAAAGTTTAAGGTTGAAGGTTGTTTAAGGTTTAAAGTTTAAGGTTTAAAGTTTAAGGTTTAAAGTTTAAGGTTTTTTAGGTGTTGAACGCGCACGCGTGGCCTTTTGGCTAAGGTTGAATGCGTTCGCTGAAAGCGGGCCTATCGGCAGAGCCGTTCGCCTTTGGCGTGGCCTACGGCCTCCGCTACGCGAACGTCCATCGCATTCAACCAGCTAACTTTCAACCAGCTAACTTTCAACCTGTTAACTTTCAACCTGTTAACCTACCCTACACCGAACGCCAAGGGCAAACAACCTGTTAACCTTCAACTATTGCTTGATACATTCACAGCTACATTCGGTGGTGTCGTTACCAAAGTTGCTGTGATCGGTTCACTTAAATTAAGTAACCATCCTGGTTGTAGTCCCAGAACCACAATCAATAGTGCTAAAACCAGCCCTGGTAATTGTTCTGTGAACTTAACGGTTGGTAAATCAGTTAAATGGTTAGCCAGACGACCAAAGAAGGCTCCACCAACTAGTTGTAAAAAGTAAACAACCGTTAAACCGGTGCTGAGCATGCATAGGATAGTTGGGATTGGTAATACCTGGAGACTACCCCAGTAGACCAGAAACTCAGAGATAAATCCCACCATGCCAGGGATACCAGCACTAGCCATTACACCAAGCACTATCAAACTACCAACTACTGGCATACCCCGTTCCGGATTTAATAGACCATTGAGGATAGTGATATCCCGTGAGCCAGTTTTCTTATAAATGATACCGACTAATAAAAACAGTAGCGCTGATATTAAACCGTGACTGATCATATGCAAAACTGAGGCTACCAACGCTAGCTTAGTGGCAGCAGCAGCAGCTAACAGAATGTATGCCATGTGAGCGACAGAACTATATGCCACCATTTTTTTCATATCTTTCTGGACAATGGCATTGAATGCTCCGTAAAGGGAACTCACTGCTGCCCAAATTCCCAACCAAGGTGCCAGAATTGTCCAAGGTTCCGGAAACAAACCTAAGCCAAACCGCAACAAACCATAGGTACCTAATTTCAGGAGCACACCAGCTAATAGAATTGAAACTGGGGTTGATGCTTCCACGTGGGCATCTGGCAACCAGGTATGGAATGGCACAAAGGGAATTTTAATCCCGAAGCCAATTAGAACCGCTCCTAAGAGAATTAATTGCTGAGCAACGGGTAGTAATGATGCCAGCTCCCTGGTCTCGGCGTAGCTAAAGCTAGAGGAACCACTCAAAAACACTAAGCCCAGGAATGACGCTAGAACCAAGGCTCCGGAAAGGGCTGTGTAGAGGAGAAACTTGGTTGCAGCATAGCCTCTGCGCTTACCCCCCCAAATTGCAATCAACAAATATAGGGGAATCAGTTCCAGCTCATAGAAGATAAAAAACAGCAGTAAATCCTGAGCTAGGAAGGCACCGGCAACAGCGCCATTTAGCAACAGCATCAGAGCGTAATACAACCTAGGGCGAATGACGTTGGAATCTGTGCAGTACAGGGCAATTGCGGTTAGCAGACCATTTAGGATTAGTAAGGGCAACGATAGACCATCTACCCCTAAACTATAGGTCAAACCAATCACCTGAATCCAAGGAAGATTTTCCTGAAATTGTAGATTCACGTCACCGGGGTTAAACATGGTCATCAATATTACTGACCAGAGGAAAATACCACCAGTAACCACCAAGGCAACTTGACGAGCTGCTTTAGCGGTGACATTCCCGGGCCAAAACCCCACTATAGCGGCACTCAGTATTGGTACCAAAATCAAGGCACTCAACATAAATCGACCAGTCTCCTAATCATTTGTTTACTTGTTGTTATGGGGTTGGTTTGTTGAAGGTTGAAGGTTGGTTTGTTGAAGGTTGAAGGTTGGTTTGTTGAAGGTTGAAGGTTGGTTTGTTGAAGGTTGTTTGGTTGAAGGTTGGTTTGTTGAAGGTTGTTTGGTTGAAGGTTGAAGGTTGGTTTGTTGAAGGTTGTTTGGTTGAAGGTTGTTTGGTTGAAGGTTGTTTGGTTGCAGGTTGTTTAGTTGAACGCGATGGACGTTCGCGTAGCGTCGGCTCTGCCGATAGGCCCGCTTTCAGCGATCGCGTGGCCTTTTGGCCAAGGTTGATTGGTTGAACGCGATGGACGTTCGCGTAGCGTCGGCTCTGCCGATAGGCCCGCTTTCAGCGATCGCGTGGCCTTTTGGCCAAGGTTCAACAGTCAAAGGGCTAACTTTCAACGGGCTCACCTTGGCCTATTGGCCACGCTACGCGAACAACCTGCTCACCTTCAACCTGCTCACCTTCAACCTGCTCACCTTCAACCTGCTAACTTTCAACCTGCTCACCTTCAACCTGCTCACCTTCAACCTGCTCACCTTCAACCTGCTCACCTTCAACGGGCTAACCTTCAACGGGCTAACCTTCAACGGGCTAACCTTCAACGGGCTAACCTTCAACCTGCTAACCTTCAACCTGCTAACCTTCAACCTTTAACTAATGACCTATCAACAAAGACCACTGCTCCAAAGACCACTGACTCAAAGACCACTGATTCAAGGGCCAGGTGATGAAGATTGCTAATAAGCTGATTCCTAAAAGGATAGTCAGTACATAAAACTGTGATTTACCGGAAACGCTGTATTTTAAGCTTTGACCACTAAATACTGTTCCTAAACCAACCAGATTGACTAACCCATCAACGATATATCTATCAACCCAAGCTGTAATCTTGGAAAATAGGAGAACAGCAAACACGATGGTGTAACGATACAGTTCGTCCAGGTAAAAGTCATAGGCGAATAGGTCTTGGAACAATTTCAACGGCATCCGAATTGACCGCGACCAGGTTCTGGGTAGGTAAATTAAAGCCCCTGCAGTGCAACCTACGACACCAGAGATTATCAAGGTTACCTCGGCTAGGAGATTGAGATCCTCCCATTCCGATAGCAATTCCATCGGACGTATTAGCACTGGTACCAGCAATGTCAGTATGGTTAACGCTACCATTGGTAAGGCCATAGCCCACGGTACTTCTGGTGCTCGACGGGTCTTCGCTTGGGGTTTCCCTAGGAAAACTAGCCGAAACACCCGGACTAAACCTAAGGCAGTAACTGCGTTAACGAAGAGAAAGGGTATGACCAGAAGAGGGGCATCAAACCAAAAGGCGTTAATCCCTTCACTCATTGCCCAAAAGCCACCCAGGGGGAAAAGTCCAATCAGACCAACGATACCCACGGCAAAGGCAGTGCTAGTAGCGGGCATTTTTGACCCTAAGCCCCCCAATTCAGCTAAATTTTGGTTATTAGTGTTGAAGATTACCCCCCCGATGCTCATAAACATCAAGGCTTTAGCAAAGGCATGGGCAACCAGTAAAATCACACCAATATCAGCGCGCTGCATTCCAACCGCGATAAATACTAAACCAATGTAAGCGCTGGTGGAATGGGAAAGCGATCGCTTAATATCGATTTGTGCGATCGCTACCATTGAGGTGCCTAGTGCTGTGATAGTACCAATAACTACTAACACCGATAAGGTCAACGGTGAGACCATGGTCACGATCGGCACCAGTTTAATCAGCACATAAGTACCACAAGTCACCACCAAGGAATTCCGCAGTACTGAAGCGGGATTGGGTCCCTCCATCGCCTCATCCAACCATAAATTCAAGGGGAATTGGGCACATTTACCAATTGGACCAGCAATCAAAGCCAATCCCAGTAAGTTACCCACTAGTGGCGGTAGATTAGCTGAATAAGCCCAGGTATACAAGTCTGAAAAGGTTAAGCTTCCCGCAAAGGTGGCTAAGCTCACCACCCCAACTAGCAGCAAGATATCTCCTACACGCTTGGTTAGAAAAGCATCTCGGGCAGCTTTGAGTGCTAAAGGCTGAGCGTACCAAAAACCCACAATGAGCAAAGTACACACCGTGAGCATCTCCAACAGAGCATAGGTCAGGAATAAGGAATTACTCAAGACAATTCCGATCAATGCCCCTTCAAAAAATCCCATCAGGGCAAAGAAGCGAGCTAATCCCCAATCTTTCTCCATATATCCGAGAGCATAGAGTTGCGCCAATAGACTTAGGCTGGTGATAAACTCCATTGCTGCAGTACTCACTGGTGAGACTTCCAGAACAAATGATATGTCAATATCAGCAACCATTAGCCAGTGAAACTCTATCTCTTGCACCGCTTCCTGTAATGAAGCTTGGAAGATCAGCCAGCCATGAATGCAGGCGAAAAGTGTCATCAACAGGTTAAAGTAAGCCGCTGGTCTCGGTCCCGTACGACGCACTATTCCTGTTGCCCAGGGGATAGTTAAAAATGCCCCAATCCAACTGTAAATGGGAACTACCCAAATCGTCTGAGTAAGCAACTCAGTCATCACGCCTTGACCTCATCATTTCTGCAATCAATTAAATAAAAATCGGTACTAATTAGCCCAAACGTCTTTTTAAAGTGACGATTTTCCTCGGTTTACAGCTAATAATGTGGTGATTTGTCTTAAATCATTACTATTTTTACAACTTTATCAGTTAAGGGTTATCTTGGACATAATCCAGGCTTATTTTTTCCGAATATTTTTTTGATTATTACCATAAAACACTGCTTTTGGAATCATGACAAGTAACCTTTATAGAACCCATCAAGCTAACTTATTCAAGGTCAAGTCTGGCTTGACAACCGATCAAGCTAAGGGATTAAAGCTCAAATCAGGCTTGACAACCCATCTATCCACCCATCTATCCTTAGTCAGGTTAGAGCGACCCAGTTCCCAGTGCCGTAACCCAGGAACTCGGTGACCGCACTCAAATTCTGGCGCTTAGTGAGGATTACTTATCTAAAAGTTATAAAAAAATTATAAAACAAAAGCAACCATTCTCCAAAACGGTGAATTTTCGTTAACTAATCTAGCTGACCCCCTCGGAATGTTAAGTTTTGTTAAGGTCTCTCATTAAGAAGTATTATCATATTTTATATTGTCAAATACGCCAAGGTTCTCTATGCTTAGTTTTGGTTGTCCTTTAAACAAAGATGTTGAGGGCATTCCCCGTCTACTATCTTTGTTTCAGCCGGGGTGTTAGCGTAGCGTGGCCGAAAGGCCAGGGAAACAATCACTTTTGGTTAGGCAAACCCACACCCCCCTCCACCCTTTAATCCCCCCCAAACTAACCATGAGGCGGATTAAGACCGGAGCAAGGGAAGCACAGAAGCACGACCAATACAGTTAGCTACCTGAATTAGCTAGGTGAATTAGCTAGGTCAGTTAGCTAGCTAAGTTAGCTACCTGCTATGACGTTGGTCGGCTCACGTTCTGACGGTGTATCGAAAAGGCCGATTTACCCGGCAACATTGCAGTTATCTGCAATACCACAGAAACCCTAACTACACTGCCCTAACTACACTGCAAGGTTAGTTAGGGAGCGTTAATCACTCTTATTTGACTAATCCACTAGGAGAAAAGCGAAATGCCAATTGCTGTTGGAATGATTGAAACTGAGGGCTTTCCAGCTGTTGTAGAAGCAGCTGATGCGATGGTTAAAGCCGCTCGCGTCACCCTTGTGGGTTATGAAAAAATCGGTAGCGCTCGTGTAACCGTGATTGTGCGGGGAGATGTCTCCGAGGTGCAAGCTTCCGTATCCGCTGGGATAGAATCAGCAAACCGGGTGAATGGAGGTAAGGTGGTATCAACCCACATCATCGCTCGTCCCCATGAAAACTTAGAGTATGTCCTACCAATTCGTTACAGCGAAGCTGTGGAACAGTTCCGTAGCTACTAGCCAAGATGCTCCTAAAAACCATAGAGAGTCTAGAGGCAATTGGCACAAGCTTGGGTGCTGAACTCGTTGGTATGCAGTGACTATAGGTTTAGCAAAGAGCGCTTATATGCCGTCACAACCATCCCACGTGTGGTCAGCGCGTGGGTTGATCAAAATCTTGATAAACGTCTAGGAGTAAAATTCATGTCAATTGCTGTGGGAATGGTGGAAACCCTTGGTTTTCCAGCGGTTGTAGAAGCCGCAGATGCGATGGTGAAAGCGGCTCGTGTCACCCTTGTGGGTTATGAAAAAATTGGTAGCGCTCGTGTAACCGTGATTGTGCGGGGAGATGTTTCCGAAGTGCAAGCCTCGGTAGCTGCTGGAATTGATAACGTTAAGCGTGTCAATGGAGGTCAGGTATTATCTACCCATATTATTGCTCGACCTCACGAAAACCTGGAGTATGTTCTACCAATTCGTTATACCGAAGATGTGGAACAGTTCCGGGAGAGTACTAACGCCATCCGTCCGATGAACCGTCCATAATCGTCCGCCAATTTGAGATTCAAGACATGCCGGTGTCAAGTAGGGGATGTGCTTACCATGAGGGGAGAGATTGCTTGATCCACTAGTTTTGGCTTGGCCATATAACTGCTCCCTAATCCATCTCCCCCCAAGTCCTGTCACCCCAAGTCCTGTAATAATTTAGGTCAATGCAAATTGCCAAGGTCCGAGGCACGGTCGTTAGTACTTATAAAGATCCTAGTCTTAGAGGAACTAAATTCCTTTTCCTGCAATACCTAGATGATGCAGGAGAACCACTGCCCAAGTATGAGGTAGCTGCTGACATAGTCGGTGCTGGTATAAATGAGTGGGTGCTAGTCAGCCGTGGCAGCGCGGCTCGGCAAGTTGGTGAGAGTGACAAGCGTCCCATCGACGCTATGGTGGTGGGGATTATTGACACGGTCAGTGTGGACAATAGCATGCTCTACAGCAAAAAAGACCAGTATTAGTGAGTAGGTTCGGACAATAGTAGCTTTGGGTAGTAGCTTTGGGTAGTAGCTTTGGGTAGTAGCTTTGGGTAGTAGCTTATGGCTTGTTATCCATTGCTCGATTCTGACCCGACCCCTATAGCTTTCCAAAGCAGTTATTTGTAACGATAAGCCATAACGGTAGAGGTTAACTATTAACAATCCAGCAATTTCTGCATGATTACATTTCCCGAGTGGGAGCAGCAGAAATAACTAACCCCAATCCTCAAGTGTGGGGCTTGACAAAAATCTATTTCATGACAGTGTATCTCAAATAAAAATTAGGAGGAAAACATCTATGGCATTTAGCACCCAGGCAGCTCCCCCAACACCTTGGTCACGGGATCTGGCTGAACCAAAAATTGATGACACAGCTTATGTCCATTCTTTTTCCAACATTATTGGAGATGTAGAGATTGGGCCAAATGTATTGATTGCCTCGGGAACCTCGATTCGAGCTGATGAAGGGGGACCATTTTACATCGGTGAAGGTACCAATATTCAAGATGGTGTTGTGATTCATGGTCTTGAAGAAGGTCGGGTTGTTGGGGATGACCAGAAAGAGTACTCGGTGTGGATTGGCAAGAATGCATCGATTACCCACATGAGCCTGATTCATGGTCCTGCTTATATCGGGGATGATTGCTTTATTGGCTTTCGCTCTACGGTGTTTAATGCTAGAGTTGGCAAGGGCTGTATTGTGATGATGCATGCCCTTGTTCAGGATGTCGAAATTCCTCCCGGTAAATATGTTCCTTCCGGAGCGGTGATTACTAATCAGCAGCAAGCTGACCGACTACCGGATGTAGAAGAGCAAGATAGAACGTTTGCTAACCATGTGGTGGCAATCAATGAGGCATTGCGGGCGGGTTATCAGTGTGCAGAGGATGATTCCTGCATGATGCCCATCCGCAAAGAAATTGCTGAAAATGCTGACTCTAATGGTCATAGTAGCCCTGATAGTTCCCATAAATCTTTCAGATCAATGTCTTCAAATACAGGATTAAGTTCAGAGCTTCAACAACGAGTTCGTCAACTGTTAGGCCAAGGATACCGAATTGGTGCTGAATATGCTGATGAGCGTCGCTTCCGTACTAGTTCCTGGAAGAGTGCTTCCGGAATACACTCCGATCGTGAATCAGAAGTGCTCCAATCCTTGGGTGATTGTCTGGCAGACCACGCTGGTGAGTATGTCCGACTAATTGGGATTGACCCGAAAGCTAAACGCCGGGTGTGTGAAGAGATTATCCAAAAACCGGGTGGCCCTGTTTCTGGAAGTTCCACTGGATCTGGTTCAAGAAGCTACAGCCCCTACAGCTCTGCTCCTCAACCTACTGCGGGTTTCTCTAGCAATGGCTTAGACTCATCAGTGGATGATCTAGTTCGTCAACTGTTGTCCCAAGGGTATCGGATTGGTATTGAGTATGCTGATGAGCGTCGCTTCCGGACTAGTTCCTGGAAGAGTGCTCCTGGAATCAACTCCGATAATGTATCACAGGCTTTGGCAGACCTAGGGGCTTGTTTGGCAGACCACGCTGGTGAGTATGTCCGACTGATTGGGATTGACCCGCAAGCCAAGCGCCGGGTGATGGAAAAGATTATTCAAAAACCAGGGGACACTGCAAAGCCTGCTGCTAAACCTAGTAGTAGTTATAGCTATACTCCCCGTTCAACCCAATCCTCAGGATTCAATGGCAGCAAGGTTTCTGGTTCATCCTTGAGTCAAGATATCGTTGAGCAGATCCGTAACCTGTTGTCCCAAGGTTATCGCATTGGTACTGAACATGCGGATAAACGTCGATTCCGCACCAGTTCTTGGCAGACTTGCTCCCCCATTGACTCTACTCGGGTTTCAGACGTGGTTGAAGGTCTAGAAACCTGCTTGGTTCAACATTCGGGTGAGTATGTACGGTTGATTGGTATTGATCCGAAAGCTAAACGGCGTGTTCTAGAGACGCTGATTCAAAAGCCTTAATTTATAAGCATAGCACAGGGAACAGGGAACAGATAGGGAAGTGTGGGAAGTGTGGGAAGTGTGGGAAGTGTGGGTAGATGGGGGGAAGCCCCAATACCGCACTGCATCCCTTAGAAAACAAACCGTCAAACCCTATCCCCCTACTCCCTTGCTGCGAGAACCATTTAATTTAAATCAAGACCAGCTTATTTATAGGTATTAGACTTCTTGCAACGGTAAAGAAGCCCTCAAAAATGATAGTGCTAGAGTCAAATTTAATCCCAAAACCCTTTACCCAAAACCCTTTACCCCCAAAACTGCGGCGAAGTCTACTGTGCCAAAAATTATGCACTTGCCTAAACTTCAATTGAGTAATAATTCTCATATATACGTGGAAGGAAATGTGAGCGTTGATCCTAGTGCTGTTATTTCAGCAGGGGTAATTTTGCGAGCGGATCGAGATAGTAAAATAACGATTGCAGCCGGTGTTTGTATCGGTATGGGAGCAATTATTCATGCTCACAAAGGTACTGTGGAGGTGGAATCAGGAGCGAGTTTAGGCGCTGGGGTTCTGGTCGTGGGGAAGGGAAAAATTGGCGCTAATGCTAGTATTGGCTCCCTGACCACAATTTGGAATCATTCTGTAGAATCCCTACAAGTGGTGCCATCAGCGTCGGTGTTGGGAGATAAGGGGCGTCCATTACCGGAAGAGTCTCAACCAAATCCTGATAGCTTGGAGCAGAAACCTCAGGAGTCGTCATCAACTGTACCTGAAAACAGCTTTACCACGGAATCTGTGAATGGTCAAGTGCCATCCACCAGTAATACGGTGGCTACAGAGACAACAGAGACTAATACAACAGAGACTAATACTACAGATACCAATTCTACAGAGACTAACACAACAGAAACTATTGAGGCTGAGACGACGGCTGAGTCGCAGACAGAATCACCAGCCCCGAAGACTCAACCTACTGTTCATGGGCAGGGGAGCTTGAACCGATTACTGGATACTCTGTTTCCTTACAATCAATCTTTCAATAGTCCTAGCAAAGATACATAACAGCTACCTAGACTCATCTCTTTTATGCGATCGCTTAATTTGTGTTCGCGCAGCGTGACCAAAGGTCAATCGAGTAATTTGCGAACGCGCCCCGCGTGACCATTCGCGTAGCGTGGCCTTTTGGCCAAGGTCAATCCCATAGCGGCTCGCTAGAACCATCCCATAACAGCTCCTCAATCACAATAACTCCCGGCTGATCTGAGGGAAAACTCCGCTTTCTGCCAACTCAAAGTCGGCAAAGTCAAAGCCTGGTGCAACAACGCAGCTCACCAGAGAAAAACTATCATCTTGTGAAGGAATCGCCCCAAACCATGTACCGCCTGGCAAACAATAGTAAGGATGAGCACCGTCTGTCAAACTGGCTCCCAGTAGTATGCCCCGTTGTGAACCGGTCTCGTCAAGGTAGTTGAGACACAATGGTACACCAGCATGATAAAACCACAGTTCATCAGACCTGATACGATGCCACGATGAATATTCACCACTACGGAGGAGATAATAGATTGAGGTAGCAACAGACCGTACTCCAAAAGGTGTCTTTACGACCTGATCTGATCGATACATCTCTCGATAAAACCCCCCCTCAGGATGTGGTACGAGTTGCAATGCTTGTATAATGTACTCGGCTTCCATATCTGTTCTATCGTTTTTACAAAAGTTAGATATTGATAGTTTTTCGGAAAGATGTAGTTATTTTGGCATTGCTTCGTTTTAGAATCAATCCTATGTTTGCCACAGCTGAGGTCTGCCTAGGTGACGTTCCTACACTTCACTATCCGTTAAGTGTAAGCTTCTAGCACTCCTTAGAGCTACTAAAACTTCCTTTGAGGTACTATTAGTTATAGAGCTATCTATAACCGGATTCCCCTTACAGCGTTTTATAGTGGGGAACACGCCCAGCCCCACTCGTTTTAGGTTAATTGCGGCATTAATATCGCGGTCAACCAATAACATTTCTTGCTCATCCCAATACTCGCGGAGGTCGCAATCCGTGAATACAAACTCGTCTCGATAGCTTAACAGCTGAGAGGTATAGGCAGGGTTACACTTTTTCGTTACTGCTCCAGCTTTTCCAGCTATGTAGTCCAGTACCTCAAAGAACTGCCCAAACCCTGCGTCCAACCAAGACTTATTTAATCCAGATTTAGCGGACTGTCCATTAGGCAAATATCCACCCTTCCCATCTGGCTTGGGTTTATTTCGTTTATTTAAACCAGTAAGGTTCAAATTTTCATAATAGAAAACTTTTTTTCCGCTTCTAACCAGAACATGAGCTGTTTTATAGGCATGATCCTTTCGGCTCCTAGCAATCCGTTGATGTATTCTCGCTTCACGGGATTGCAATTTCCTTCTAGCTTTACTACCTTTTGTCTTGGCATTCTTTTTTGTCTGTACCTTTTCTAAATAGGACTTACGCACAGAATCCATGGGTAGGGTGGGCAAGGTTTTGCCCACCCTACAGGTAGCGTTAAATTGAGGGATTTGCGTAAGTCCTACTAAATAAGAATGATTCTTACGGTAAGACTTAAGTGAAGGTAGTTTGGTATTTTCAGATGTTGCTAGATAATCGTCTCCGTAAAGTACGGCATCCAACCCTATGCCATTATCCCAAGTGGGAATAACACTTTCTGGTGTAAACGCTGGTACTGTAGAATCTTCTAAGCATAAGGTTGTGTACCAACCATCGGTTTTCTTGGTGATTAGAATATTCTTGATCTTAAACCCGTCGGGCAGCGGACGATGTAGGCGTACTTTGAGCCAGCCCTTGAGTTTACTTATCTTTAGCCATATCCATTTCCTCTCGATTCTAGCTACAGAAAAACAGTCTTTCCCATCTATCTTTAAAGTCCTATATCTAGCTTGATTTTTAAATCTAGGTTTTCCGCTACGACTACCATTACAATCGCCTTTGATGAATCGACTGAAAGCTAGGTCTGCTCTTTTACATACGTCCTGTAAAGTATTCGCCGGAACTCGGGTAAAGTCCAGCAATTCACCTGAGTGGACAACTGTCACCAAGTCTTTTTTCCAGATTGGTAACAGCTTTTTTTGACTGAAATAACCGGGGTTATCTCTGAGTTCTGGTAGATAAGTAATCAACGGACAAGAATTAACAGCAGTGCGGTTTTCATTCCACCACCGAAAGCGATCGCCCAACTGCCAGTTGTACCAGTACCGACAAATCCGTAGCCAATCATTTAGTTCTAGTTTTTGTTGAGTACTTGGATAAGCCTGGTATTGGTAGTTGAGCAGCATCACGATCACCTCCTAGTTTTTATTGCGCTTTACATATTATAGACTGTTCTAAATTGGGTGAGGGACTTTCGTCTTAGGGAGTAGGGAAATGGGGAGATGGGGAGATGGGGAGATGGGGAGATGGGGAGATGGGGAGATGGGGAGATGAAGAGATGGGGAGATGGGGAGATGGGGATTTTATTATAATTTTTGCCTAATTTCAAAATTAATTAATTCATTACTATTATCAATCCTATACTAATCAGGCAATTTGGCATCGTCAATTTTAGGGCTTTTTATCAAGTATTGACATTTATTTTTTATGTGACTATAATTCAAGCTAAATTTATTAGTTTAAAAGCGATTATGATAAATCATAATAATTTATCATAACAAAAAAATCCTGTTAACTATTTCTTGCTGTTCCCTGCTCCCTGTTCCCTATTATCTACATACTGAAGGAGGATACTTTCTGTGACTAATATTTATCACCAATTAGCTCTTGTTACTACTGCTGTCGCTTTAACCTCTGCTACTGTTGCCGTTTTACCGGCTGCTGCTGAGCAAATAATTAACCAAGAATTCAGTGGCGAACTTGAATTGTCGGATTTTCCTAGTTTTCTGCCAGAGCCTCCTCCCAAAACTAGAGATTACGAGGGGTTTGTTGAGTACAATCCTGAAGGAGAATTACTTTCTTGGTTTCTTGATGTAGAAGGGTTAGAGCAAGTCGGTTCTGATATTACTCTTGAACCGTTTCCTTCTCCGTTTCCTCTTCCTCCTAGAACCTTTGTTACTACCTTTAACGCTACCCCTGATAGTTGGATTATAGATATCGATTTTGGTAGGGCTTTTGATGCCGGGGCTTATATCCTTACCTGGAACAGAGAGTCAGGAATTACCTTTACTCTTGGAGGTTCCCTATTACCTCCAACTGTCTATGTTGATCCCAATCCTAATTTTAAGGAAACTATCACCGAGGATCCTTCAAAGCCAGATGCAACCAGTGTACCTGAACCTGCTTCTGGATTAGCGCTGCTGGGACTTAGTGCTTTAGGTGCTGGTTCTTTTTTGAAAAGAAAGGATAAATAATAAGGGATTCTGGTTCAGTCCTATCAACTAAAAATATCACCATAATTGTAGAGCGAGTTAAGTCCATTATTATGGACTTTTTTTTATGATAATCTATAAAATTAATTGCAATTATACTTGTAATGGATCCTAATAATTACAAAGACTGGCTAGATATTGCAAATGAACGGGCGGCAGATGCAGACGCTATACTCAAAAATAGAAGTCAATCAATTGGATCAGTTTATATGGCAGGCTATGCCATTGAATGTAGTCTCAAGGCTTTATTACGATCTAGAAATAAATCATTTCCGAAACATGGCAATCAGGGGCATAATCTACGGGGTTTATGGGAAGCAGCGGGATTTCGTCTCTCCGATATCCGTGACTCTACAGGTGCAAAGACATTTTTTATAGAAAACTGGGATACATCCCTACGTTATCAAATAACCTGTAATAGTAGCCTGACAATGGCGGAGTTGGTAGATGGAGCAAAGCAGTTAACAAACTTTATAAAGTTTAAAATTAGTCCTAAATCCGGGAGGCGCAGATGAACCATTCAGAAATCAAAGAGCGTATTCATCAAAATATGTCACGTGCAGCTTTAGAGATTACGGAGCTGCGGGTTCAACCGGATCCGTTTCTAGGCTGGCGTATTGCTGTCATTTCCCGAGGATTTGATGACAAATCCAAACAAGAACGTAAGAACATTGCTCTAGAGGGACTAAAAGAATTGACCATTCAGTGGTTAGATTTACTAACTCCTGAAGAGCAGCAATGGGCTGGCCCTCTTCCCATTGATTCTACCCTGGAAAACGTACCTTTTTGGCCTGAAGCTCTGGCTCGCTCTCGCTCTGGCTCTAGTAATCCTGAAGCAATCCTATTTCCATCGGATCTAGACGAAGACCTTGACCGACCGATCGTTGCAACATTTTATTCCCTCAGAGGAGGAGTTGGTCGCTCAACTGCCCTGGCTTATACTGCCCGAATTCTTGCTAGTCGTGGACGCACTGTGCTCTGTGTTGACATGGATTTAGAAGCTCCAGGATTAGCGGCTTTGTTTGGAAAGGAAGACGAGGTTAAGGATCAACAGGGGTTGGTATTTGTGTTACTAAGTTTGGAGCAAGGGGAAGAGCCTGACATCCGTAATCATATTCTGAGGGTTTCTGAAACTGATGAGATTTACTGTATTCCGGCAGGTTTGCCCAATGCCAATTATGCGCGTTTACTGAGCTTTATGGAACCTGGAGCTTGGTATCGGGAAGATAGAAATCCATTACGTGAACTGATTCAGATTTTAAGTAGTGATCGTCTTCCTTTCAAACCTGATGTCATTTTACTAGATGCTCGCACAGGAATGACTCCTCTCAATGGACCGCTCCTGTTTGACTTGGCTGATCTGGCAATTATTGTGTTCTTTCCTCATCCTCAAGCTCAAAGGGGTACGGGTGAACTGGTTCGTGCATTGCTTGCTGCTGAGACTAGACGAACTGAAACTGAACAGCGGCTTACTCCAGAGCCACGATTTATTGTGTCTCCAATTCCTGCTAGTAAAGCACCAGAAGTTGTGGAACGATATCAACATAGAGCTATTGAATGGATTGGAGAGTGGCTCTCTATTCTGAGGGATAAACAATCGAGATCAGAGCCGATTAAAGAATCAGATATTACACATTTTATTCCCTATCGAGAAGAGATTGCTACATCAGATAAAATCTTATCTAATCAAGAAACGTGGCGTGACTTTGAGCCGGTTGCTGAATGGTTAGAACGTTTTATCCCTACAGCTAGTGAAGAAGAGCTACCGGATAGTTTACCCGATAGTAAGGGGCAAATTTTACAGGAATTAGAATTTTCTGCAGGAACAGCAGAATACCAAGATAATTTTCTGGAAACCTTTGTAGAAACACAGTTAGTCAATCGCGCCCTTAAGCCTAACATAGTTCTAATCCGTGGTCGTAAAGGTACTGGTAAAACGGCTATTTTCCGCCGCCTCCTGGAAGATTCTAAGCAAGATTCCATTGTAGTGTTATCTCCCAGTCCTCTTAAAGGCGATCGCCCGTGGGTTATTAACTCTGAAGGTTTCAAGGCCATTGATGAGGCTTTAGAAACTACGGGAAAAAGCTGGCGTGACTTTTGGTTACTCCAGACTTGTCTTGCCTGTCACCTATCCTGGCGTGGAGAGAAGCCTCAACCAGATGACGCTGTCTCACAAGTTCTAGGAACTGATCCTACTAACGAATTAGAACTTGTCCGATGGTTTCAGAATTTACTACCACAATCTCAAATTGGTTTATTGGCAAGAGATTGGCTGACTCGTTTCGATGGTGCTGCACAATCTACTATTCTTCTTCTTTTCGATGGACTGGATACAGGATTTGGAAATACACAGGCAGATCGAGAAAGACGCACTAAAGCCATTGAAGGACTGCTTTCGTTGATTACTGACTTAGGGGACAATATGAAAAACTTAAAATTCAAAGTTCTATTGCGAGAAGATATCTGGCGTAGCCTTCGTTTCGATAATAAAAGTCACTTTTTCGGGCGATCTGTAGTCCTTGAATGGCGTGAGCGATCAGATTTTTTTAAAGTTATAATTAAGCAAGCTCTGAAATCGGATAGATTTAAAGGACTTGTAGTAGACTCAATTCAGCAAGGTAGTTTGTTATCAAATTTGTCATCAAGTAGTGACGCCTTTAGTGACTATTTGAGTGAATCACAGGTCTTTGAAATTTGGAATCTTTTGGTTGGTGAGCGGATGAAAGGGGGTAAATCTGCCTTTACTCGGAACTGGGTCTGGAAGCGAATTGCTGATGGCAGTAACAACCATAGTCCCCGTGCTCTGTTACAACTTTTTGCTGAGGCGAAAGATTGGGAAATAAACGAACAAGAGCGAAATCCTTATCAGAAAACTATCATCCGACCACGGGCTTTGAGTTCATCTCTTGAAAAGGTATCAGAAAAAGCATTAGATGCTTTGATAAATGAAGAGTTTAGTGAACTTCAAGAGTTGATTGATTGTCTTAAAGGAATAGGACGTTCGCCCTTCTATGCAACTGATGTAAGTGAATTATATGATGAATTGAGTTTTGCTAGAGAAGTGGGTTTGTTATCTATTTATGAAGGGACTAAAGATGATGTTAAACGTTATAAAGTTCCTGATCTTTATCTTTCTGGTATCGGTATGACGCGAAAGGGGCAAGCATAAATAATATATTATTGCACCAAGCTTAAACTTGATCTGTAAAGGTAGGGAATAGGGAATAGGGAACAGGGAACAGGGAATAGGGAACAGGGAAAAAAAATTGTTTACCTAATTAGCCTACAGACCGCTATACAAAAAAAGCGATCGCATAATCTTTGCGATGCTCTGAAAGAGCCGCTACGCGATCGCTTTTTTTTACCATTAAAATACCCCCCCCAAAAAAATTCTAAAAACCCTTGACAATAAAATATATAATCATTACAATAATCAAATAAACTAAATTAAACTATTGAGCTATGTCGCAAGAATTTATCCCTAACCCCGACAATAATCCTGAAGATCAAATTCCCGGAATTAATCTTGAAGATTTTTTCCCAAAGCAACAACCTGTTCAGCACATTTTAAAGGGGCCTCGTCAAGGAGTAACTAATACTATTCATACCCTGTCTGCCATGAACTACGCACAGGCTTCCGAGTGGAGTCCTCTGCAACCTACGGGCATGCCAGGGGAGGTGATTACGATCATCACTAAGTATTGGATGCTCCGTTAAAACGTTAGTTTCTGGGGGGGTTGCCCCCCCTTGGCAAAAACAAAAGTTCCGGTATGATTAAATAGGAGCATTTCTCGATAGGTTCGGGAACTGAGTGACATAGCGATTTGAATCCACTTACTGTGGACTTGAAATAGCCGTGGACATTATTTCTACGGCTATTTTTTTTTGTTGTTAAGTATCTAATTGGGTAGGGAGTAGGGAGTAGGGAGTAGGGAGTAGGGAGTAGGGAAGAAAATTTAAATGTATATCACGGTTACTATAAAATGCTATAACTCTACTAATAACTTTTATGATTAAATCCCTAACTAGATCATGGTTTCTGTGCTTAAGTCTATCCTTAGTGTTAATAGCTTGCAATGCTCTTACCTTTAACAATCAACAGCCAGAAGTGGTGAGCCTAACGGTATCAGTGGCTGCTAGCTTACAAGATGCGATGAAAGCTATCAAAGTACTCTACACTAAGGAAACACCAGATGTTACCATTATTTATAATTTTGCATCCTCTGGTTCGTTGCAGCAACAAATCGAACAGGGAGCGCCAGTGGATGTTTTTATTTCAGCAGCTCCGAAACAGATGAATGCTCTGGAATCTAAGGGGCTTTTACTAGAAGGGACAAGGCAAAGTCTTCTTAATAATCAGGTAGTTTTAGTTACTCCTAAAGACCAGACTGGTATCTCTAATTTTAAGGACTTAAGGTCTGATAACATCAGTAAAATAGCAATGGGAGATCCGGAAAGTGTACCAGCTGGACACTACGCTAAGGAAGTTCTCTCTAGTCTTAATTTGTTTGAGCAGCTCAAACCGAAGTTGGTTTTTGGCAAAGATGTTCGCCAAGTTCTATCCTATGTGGAAACAGGTAATGTGGATGCTGGATTGGTGTATGCAACAGATGCTAAGGTATCAAACCAAGTTAAACGAGTTGCTACTGCTCCGCCAGAGTCTTACTCCCGGATTATCTACCCAGTAGCAGTATTAAAGGAGTCTAAAAACCCTGATCATGCTAACCAGTTTGTACAGTTTATAATCAGTGATTCAGCTAAAACTATATTTTTGAGGTATGGGTTTATTATGGCGGATAAGGGAGTAGGGAGTAGGGAGTAGGGAATAGGGAATAGGGAACAGGGAATAGGGAATAGGGAGTCGGGAGTCGGGAGTCGGGAGTCGGGAGTCGGGGTAATAAAATTGAATTTGCATTATAACTATTAGAGACCCTATATATGCCGTTTTTTCTGCCCACACTACCCACACTTTCCACACTACCCATACTCTTTGTTCAACACTATGGAAGATTTATCTCCTTTATGGATTTCCCTAAAGACTGCTGGCTTGGCTACTATCTTTGCTTTCTTTCTGGGAATTACAGTAGCGGGTTGGATGTTTAGCTATCAAGGGAAAGCTAAAGGAATTATTGATAGTATCTTAACCCTTCCGATAGTGCTACCGCCTACAGTAGTTGGCTTCTTATTACTGTTGTTACTAGGTAGAAATAGCCCAGTGGGACAGCTATTAAGGCAATTGGGATTATCTGTAATCTTGTCTTGGCCTGCTACTGTGATTGCTGCTACTGTCGTTGCCTTTCCTTTGATGTATAAAACTGTATTGGGAGCTTTCAAACAAGTTAATCAGGATTTGATTAACTGTGCCCGTACGTTGGGGGCTTCTGAATGTAGGGTATTTTGGCAAGTGTTGCTACCGTTGGCTTGGCCAGGGGTGATGGCGGGGACAGTTCTGGCTTTTGCTAGAGCTTTGGGAGAGTTTGGCGCTACGTTAATGCTAGCCGGGAGTATTCCTGGCAGAACCCAAACCATTGCGATCGCTATCTTTTTTGCAGCCCAAGCCGGGAGGATGGGGGAAGCACTACTATGGGTGTTGATTATGGTTGCGATCGCTCTCGTGGCAATCACCATCATTAACTATGAGCAGGGAGCAGGGAACAGGGAGCAGGGAGCAGGGAGCAGGGAGCAGGGAGCAGGGACAAAATCTAACATAGAAGTAAGTAAGGGATCCCCCCTAACCCCCCTTATTAAGGGGGGGACTAGAGCTTCCCTTATTAAGGGGGGAAAAGAACAGGGAATAGGGAAAAAATCTAACATAGAAGTAAGGAAGGGATCCCCCCTAACCCCCCTTAATAAGGGGGGGACTAGAGCTTTCCTTAATCAGGGGGGAAAAGAACAGGGAACAGGGAAAAAATCTAACATAGAACCAAGTCAAGGACTTTTAGTAGAGTTACGAAAAGAGGTAAGCTCTAGCTTTACCCTAGATGCTAAATTTACTGCTAATGGTAAGCCCTTAGGTATCTTAGGGGCTTCTGGTTCTGGTAAAAGTATGACGCTACGGTGTATTGCTGGTTTGGCTACACCCACTCAAGGCCGCATTGTCTTGAACGGAAGAGTTTTGTTTGATTCTAAACAGGGTATTAATCTTCCTCCTCACCAACGTCGCATTGGTTTTGTGTTTCAAAACTACGCCCTCTTTCCCCACATGAATGTTGCTCAAAATATCGGCTTTGGCTTGCAGGAATTGCCGAAAGCCCAAAGGAATGAACGGGTATGGAAATACATTGAACTGATGCATTTACAGGGACTAGAAAAGCGCTATCCTCACGAACTTTCTGGGGGACAGCAGCAGCGGGTAGCCTTGGCAAGAGCAATGGCGATCGCACCAGAAGCGTTACTATTAGATGAGCCCCTTTCTGCCCTTGATACCTATCTCCGGAATCAGATCGAAAGGCTATTAACTGAAATTTTCTCTACCTATCAAGGAGCGACTCTTTTCGTCACCCATAAATTAGAGGAAGCTTACCGAGTTTGTGGTAATCTGTTAGTACTTTCCGAAGGAAAGGTTATTGCTTCTGGCTCTAAAGAAGCTATTTTTGAGCATCCTCCTAGCTTTAGGGTAGCACAATTAACGGAGTGTAAAAACTTTTCTCGGGTTGAAATTATTGAGGACCAAAAAATTCAAGCCCTGGACTGGAACTGTAGTCTTTCAGTTGTGGAACCGATCACGAAATCGTTAGCTTATGTTGGCATCCGTGCCCATCATCTGATATTTCTAAACGAGCCAAATCACGATAATACTTTTCCCTGTTGGCTGGTGACGATGAGTGAAACCCAACACCGAGTTACACTGTATCTGAGTTTATATACTGCTTCTAGGAATCCTCAGCAATACCACCTCCAAGCTGAAGTTTTTAAGGAAAAATGGCATCAGATTAAAGCTTGGCCTGAGCCATGGTATGTGCAGTTAGATGCTTTGAGGTTGATTTTGATGGAGAGTTGAAAAAAATCGTTTTTCAGACTAGCCATTGTTGAATTGAAGTATGAATGCGCGATCGTCTGGTTTTGGTAAAGCCCCCCATTGGTTCTCCAACTTTGGGGGACTTTGAGAGTTTTGTTCCCCCCAAAATTGGAGGTTAGGGGGGCGATACTAACTAAATTTATAAGTCCTATTTTATTTAAAAAAGTGGCTCCGTTAACATAGCCAAGTGGTTATCCTATTCTAGAGTTGTCTGCAGAATAACTTCACACGACTTATACAACTGACGCAGTATCTTCCACCATCTGTATCGATGGCACGTGCTCCCACAACGTAATGTCCTTCAGGACAAAAAGCATCATTACTTCTATCAGTAGTAGCTTCCTGTCTTGTACCATCCCATCGATTGCCGTTAATCAGTAGGTTACCCTGAACAACCGTCTTATCTGCATTAGTAGTCAAGCCTTGAAGTTTGTTTGACAAAGTCTGAACTTCATTCGAGATTCTCTGATTAACACCAGATTCAATGTTACTAATCTTCTGACCGAGCTTTTGATCCTCCTGAGTAGATGTATTGGCTAAATTATCTAATTCTTGATCTAGATTATCCTGATTTGCTTTAAGGGACTGAATCCTAGTATTTAAGCCTTGCACACTATTACTTAAATCTTGATGATTTTGATTCATTTGCTCACGATTATTACTAATTTTACTAAAATTTTGTTCTAGTTTATTAGTTGCATTTCCCAACTTTTCATTGAGCAACTTTACTTCGTTTCTAACACTTTCAAGTTCTTGAAGCTTTGTTTGTAACTCTTGGTTCATTAAACGAATTTCCGATAATGTTGCTTCATAACATTGAAAAGCCGTAGAGTTTTTATCACACTCCTGGCGACTGTTTTGACTGTTTACTAATCGAGTACAAGAAGCTACTCCTATACCAACTGTAAGGATGATCGTGCTTAATGCCATTAAACGTTTCATAATTATTCTCCTTGTGAGCTATTTGTTAGATAATTTTTCCAAAAACGAGTTTTTATTCCGTATTCTAACCAGTCTCCTTTTATTTGATCATGTAGATCTGGTGCAATATCTTTAGCTAAACAAGCCATTCGACTAGCATTGAGTTGAAGTTGTCCGTAGTTATCTGCAATTTGCTGCACAGTCAATGTATGTCCACGCTGATTGATAATTTTGTTAATTTCACACTCAGATACACGGTAAAAATATATATCACTGCCTTCTTGGTATACCTGACGCATTTCTTTTTCACAAGAGGTACGACGACGAAATATGGAAAAAGGTAGGGTGCTGCGAGCCTTTTCAATTATTTTATTAAAGCTAATTCGTAAATCTTCAATAGTGCCTGCCCTAGAGCAATTAAGTGTTTTTACAAGTTCATCTAACTTAATGAAAATATCTCGCTCAAGGTTCTCCAATCTTGTAATTGTAGGGTCAAACAGTTCTTTGTAAAAAGTACCTGGCGTTTTTTGCACAATCTTATCAACTTGAGCAAGAAGCGTCATCATCTCTAAAGCAATTTGGTTGATTCGCGCTTCTAGGGATTGATCAACAGTACCAAGAGTATAGCGGACATCAATAAGAGTCTCTGCACGAGCACGATTAATCTCTAAGAAGGTTTCCCGCATTGCGCCACGATAGCGCTCATCTACTCTTTCCAAGATATGATCAATATCCTCAACCACTTGATTTTCAATAGCTAGGATATTGTCTTTACTATGGTCTAAAAGTCTCTGAGCAGCTTCCTCAGTGCGGAGAATGTTATTTGCTGCTACCCGATCAACTTTATTGATTACATCATCACTAAAGGGGCGTATTGAACTATTAAAAAATTCCTCAAATTCTTTTAATGCTTTATCGCTTGCACCTTCAGCAACACCTTCAGCAACAATTTTAAATGGTCTTTTAAGAGCGTCTTCGACGCTATCGAATAATTTGCTAAGAGCTAAAGCTCTAGGTTGCATTGAAGCAAGGATCACGCATACAAAAGGTAATAATTTCAGAGTCTTCATTATTTGAGTTTTTAGGCGTTGCTTAATAATGGAATGATTTTAATAGTTTTGTGGAATGGGCATCTTGCCCGTTCCTAATCTTTTCGGTCGTGCAGGATGCCCACCCTACTTATATTCATTCCTTGATTCAGCAACGCCGGATAATTACCCTTAATACAAATCTGCCCCATCTTCCCATCTCCCCATCAATCTTCTTGATGACTGAAGTTAACTAATACATTTATTTTATTAATTTATAAAAGCTTGACTGTGCTGACATTATAGTAAAGTCTTGATTTAATGACAATCGCTGACGAAAGAAAGAGGCTTTGGGAAGGCGGTTTCGGGAGCAAAGCCCTCACGGATCCCTTCACCCTTGACTAGCGGACAATAATGTCCCATAGTTTTATCATGAAAGGAAGTGAGTTCATTAGGAGGGTAAAAAAGTTAGCCAGAGAGCGTGGTCTCGAAGCTCGTGTTGACAAAAAGCGCGGGAAAGGAAGCCACGTCACACTCTATTTTGGTGACCGATTTACTATTGTCCGCAATCCCAAAGATGAACTCAAGACTGGGACATTGAAGGCAATGCTACGTCAGCTTGGTCTACAGGAAGATGAGATTTAACCATGCCATTACTATGAGTCGATTTTCATTCCCAGCTACATTTACCCCTGACGAGTCGGATGGCGGGTTTGTGGTAACTTTTCAGGATCTGCCAGAAGCTATTACTCAGGGAGATTCCATGGAACAAGGCTTGGCTGAAGCAGCGGACTGTTTGGAAGAAGCGATCGCTGCGAGGATTGATGACCAACTCGACATCCCCAACCCCTCACCCCCGGCAGGCGGAGACTATTTAGTCCCAGTGCCAATTCAGACTGCCTTAAAAGCTGCCCTTTACCTGGCCATGTCCGAGGCAGGGATCACATCACTCCAATTAGCCCATACTCTCAATACCGATGAACAGGAAGTCAGGCGCATTCTCAACCCCGATCACGGGACGAAACTTCCTACACTGGAACGGGCACTAGCTGCTTTAGGTAAGCGGATTGAACTTCGCCTTTTTTAGGGGAATGTGGTCAATATCATCAAGACGGGAATACCCACAATGCACCCTCAATACACCTCATCGTGGGTGCCAATATCGAGTAAAATAATTACTTCATCTTGAATCTGTTGGTCTGTCTCAATGGAAAACACAATCCGGCAATCGTATCCACAGGAGCAGGCTTTGAGGCCCAATAACTCTCCTTTCAGAGAATGGGTACCTAGTTTTGGGTCAAAAACATCTTCTTCCATTTGCCTCAGGGTGTTTTCAATGCGTTTCTGGAGTTTGGCGTTGCGAGAGACAAACTTACGATAAGCCCGCTTAAATTTTGGGGTAAGTACCAGTTGCCTCATGGGTTTTCGTCAAGAGCCTTTTGCAATTGAGAAATTACAGTCTCTGCTGACTGAGGTCGTAACTTGCCCTGTTTAAATCTAGCAATCGATTCTTTGGCATCCTCAGCAATTTCTTTACGACGGGATTCGATCAGACGGTTTTGGATGATTTCAACCAGCATAGCCTGCTGTTCAGGAGGCAGTTGACTAACCGTGTTGAGGGCTTCTTCAAGGGAAGTTGTCATTGGCTTAACAGAGAGGTTTGGTCGCTAGATTCAATTCTATCGGGTTGAATACTTACACGCTTGCGCCGAATCGAAGATCGAAGTTGGAGCCGCTACGCGATCGCATTCTCTTGTAGCTTGGTTTGAAGCAAGGAAACCCAACACTATCTTTTGGCTTAGAAATCGCTACCATTTCCAATCCTCTTCATCCCAATAATTTTTAATCCGATCATCAATTAATAATTCATCATCACCATTTTCTGCCATTTCTTTAAACGCTTCTTCCCATCCTTGACGAGACTGGGATACTGGCGAAATGATTACCTTCCCATCTTCTACTGTTATTTCAACTACATTGGCTAAACCACATTCTTCAATAATTGCTTTAGGAATTCTAATTCCTTGGGAATCTCCAATACGTACAATGGCAGCTTTCATCAGCTTAATTAATAGATAAACTTATTGGTAATTAATATCTTAGCACTAATAATTAATAATCTCTATATAGTGTACCTAAATGAATTGTGAGTGATAATTTTTGTCCCCTGTTTCCTACTCCCTACTCCCTACTCCCTACTCTCTGTTTCCTACTCCCTACTCCCTACTCCCTACTCCCTACTCCCTATTCCCTATTCCCTTTACTATTTTAATTGAAGATCCAAGATCTCAGTTATACATGCTGCTCAACCCAACTGCGGTCAAAGATGGATTCATAAATCCGGTTATTGACTCTCAGACATCCCTGTTGCTTCACCACTAACCCAGACAACAGCAATTCCTTTTCCTCTGGACTGTCAACAGCCACCACTTCTCCCTGCTCGACAATTTGTCGATAGATTTCCAGTAGCCCTACAGATTGTTTACTCTCCAGGATGCGATCGCGTATAGTTCTCAAATGCTCTGGTTCATCCTGGGATTCCCAATTTTCTATCACCTTGGTTCGCACCAAATTTTCAATCCATTCAGCTTCGTCGTTGGTAGGGATAGCAGATGAAGTACTGCGGATGAATTGACAGATCTTTTGGGTCAAAAAAGGCTGACCACTCGTCCATGCTAACAGTTCTTTGAGCAGTGTTTGAGGATTGCTCACTTTCTCTGCTAATCCTTGAAGCAAAGGTTGGGCTTCATGCTCTTTAAAGCCCTCCAGTTGAATCGCCTGACCAATATTAAAAGGAGTTCTTTGGTGGTCTGTAATTAAGCCAGAGGGGGTAGCAACCCCAAACAGAGCAAAGGTTAAATTGCCATAGTCTGGATTGATAGTACGCTGATTATAGCAAGAGCGAATCAGAGCAAAAAAGTCATTAACTGGAAAATTCAAGCCCAAGACGCTATCAACTTCATCGATAAAAACTACCCGTTTATTCGGTAAACTGTTATCTGGTTGATCAACCTCACCCAGTAAGACTTCTTCAATAAATTGACTCAACCGCTGAACCGTAGAAATATCTCCTCGTTCATTCCACCACTTTTTTAAATTCACCTTTCTTAGTAAACCAAAACTTCGCCATAGCTCTACTGCCAATCCCTTATACCATTGGTCAGGGGTAACATTTTCGCTGCCAATCCGAGTCAGGTCAATCGCCGCGCAGCTAATCCCCTCATTGTTCAGGTGGTTAATCATACGTACCATCAGGCTTGACTTGCCCATCTGGCGGGGATTGAGAATATAACAAAACTCCCCTTGCTTTAAAGCTTTATAGAGAGTTCTGTCAGCAGAACGCACCACATAAGTGAGAGCATCCATCGGTAAACTTCCCCCCACTTGATAATCAAAATTCGCGGCTTGTTCGTCACTCTTGAGTAACTCGTTTTCAAATATTAGTTCCGCTTGAGTAGCTTTGAGAACGTCCAAAGTTTGAGATAGTTCTTGAGTGCGCTCTTCTACTTTAAGCTCTAGATTGCGGTTATAGTCTTCTAACTGTCCATACAGACGAGCATTTTCAATAGAGATAGCAGCTTGACCAGAAAGCATTCTTAACACTTCAATGCGATCGCTGGTAAATGCGTCTGTGGTTAAATTATTTTCTAAATATAAAATACCGCTTAGTTTACCTTGATTTAACAAAGGACTACAGATAATCGATTTGGGTTGAGTGGCAACAATGTAGGGGTCACGAGTAAATTGTCCTTGATTAGCCGCATCACTTAAAACTAAATTTTCCTGGGTGCGAGCCACATAATTGACGATAGAGACTGACAAGACCGGGGTTTTACTGGCAGCATCCACAGAGTCTACTGGCAGGGATTGCAGTGTAGTCACCTGATCAGAATCCACTTTTCCTTCAGCTTCAATTACCCAATCACCGTCCTTATCCAGTATCATAAAACCTTTTTGAGCCCCAGCATTCTCAATCAGGATTTTCATTAACTTTTCCAGCAACTTGTCTGGGATAATTTCCCCAGAAATAGTTTGCGATGCTTTGAGAATGCTATTGATATCCAAAACACCGGATGTAGTTTTACCTGAGTCGGTAATTGACGGATTTAAGCTAGTTTTAATACTATCTGTTGAAACTGTAGCCAAAAATTGTGGGTATCGAGCTTCCAAATCCTTTACCTTAGCCACAGCTCCCCAGCCTTGATAAGTATAGTGGGCATCTTGTAGGTAGTGGCGAGCAACGTGGTTTTGGTTTCTAGCTAAATAGAATTTGCCTGCTAGTTCATAAGCTAGGGCTTCTTCGTTGAGATAGTCGTTTTTATGGGCTAAGGTAATAGCGCGGTCGTAATAGTCTCTAGCTTCGCTATCTTTGCCTAAAACTCGGGCTCGTTCAGCTTCGACTAGATAAAATTTGTGTAGAAAATTCATCGGAGCTTGCTTTGCCCAGAGTTCCATTTTTTCTTGTTTAGCAGCAACCTTGGTCAAAATTTCTGCTCTTTCAGTCTCTGAAGCATCAGGATAAAATGCTAGCCGAGCCAGGGCATCATAGAAGTAAGCAGTGGTAAGGATGAATGATGAGCCAGCATTAGCAGCATAGTCTTCAAACTGGTCTGCATTTTCAACCGCTTGCTGAAATTCCTGGAAAAGATAACACAGAGCGAGTTTATGGGAATAAGCATGCATCAGTGCCGTGCGATCTCCACTGCCTAGATGGACTGGCATCATCTTTTCTTCATCGTATGCTTCACCAATCAAACGGCAGGGATTTTCTGTTTCTCCCATCAAGTTAAGGATAGCCTGCATATAGGTTTGAGTCCAATGAAGGTAAGCTTCCTGCTGAGTTTGAATAGTAGCTACAATTGCTTTCGCCGTCTCTTTCTTAGCATCCGTCAGCTCAATGCCACTTAGGTATAAAGCGTAGGCATAGGTAACCATAGCACTAGCAGCATATTCAAGATCTCCAGTTTCTATTCCACTTTGATAAGCTTCCGTGGAAACAGATGATATATCCCTGAGCGGTTCCTTCCAATGCTTTAGAGAGAAATTATATATTGCATAAGTTCTGGCTTTGAATGTTTTATCTTTGAATCGTTCTAGTAACTTCAAAGCCAGTTGACCAAACTGATAGCCAGCCTCCAGCTCTCCTCTTAAGCAGAGGATAAGCCCGTAACCGGCATAGGGAAAAGCGAAATCAGGGGAATTACCAAACTGAATCGATAAATTCACCTGTCGGCACCAATTTACCAAGCTGAGTTGATTCATTGCTATGTAGGCAGGGCTCAACAAGTAGTTCATAACCCCCATAGCTGCTAGTTTATGGGGATCGGTCATTTGGGGTAAGTCCATTAGCTGCTGGGCTTGCCTGCCCCCCAAGGCAGACTTGATCTGCTCTATCTCTCCCGTCAGATCACACTGGTTGGGTTGTTCGGGTAATTCGATCCCAAGTAATTTCAGAACGTCTAGCCCAGTTTTGACTGCTTCTATAAATTTTCTTTGAGCACAATAGGCTTGCATTTTGACTTCATAGACTTTGACTTTGTCTAGCAGTGTTTGGGCTTTTTGCAAGACTATCTCAGTCAAGGGCTCCATTTGGTCGTAGTTGGCAATTGTATAAGCTGCTTCTGCTGCCTCCACATACAAATCTAAGCTGAGGTTATACTGCTGCGACCAACTCTGGTTACCTAATAAACTTAAGCCGGTCTGGAGATAATTGAAACCAAGTTGACGAGCAGCTGAAGATTTTGCTTTTTTGCCTGCCCGCAGATTTAATCGAGCTAACTCATCTCGCTCTGTTTGTTCCTCAATTAGCTCCCGACCTTTGTTCAACTGGTTAACAATCTCAAACAGCTTCTGTTCAGATTCTTCAGAGGATTTATTTTGCAGTAACAACTTGCCAATACCCAGATGTACTGCTTGGGTATCTACTTTGGGAATGAGCGAGTAAACTGCTTGTTGGATACGGTCGTGGGCAAATTTGTATTCTACAACTAACTGATTTGACAACCCTTCGATATCAAGTTCCACCAACTGGTAGGCATAGCTAAGGGGTACAATTAGACCAGATTGGAGTGCTGACTGTAAATCCGTTGCAGTTTCCTGTATAGATTTTTCATATATCACTGCCAGTGTTTTCAGATAAAACTGGTTCCCTATGCAAGCTGCTAATTTTAATAATGCCTGAGTTGCTGTCGGTATTTTTTTTACCTTTTTGATCATCAACTCCACCACATTATCTGTAATTGGTTGCGCTTTTATTTGCTCTATATCCCACTCCCATTTATGAGAATGATAGTTAAAATACAACCAACCTTCAGAATACATAGATTTTATAAACTCATTGATAAAAAACGGATTTCCACCCGTTTTTTCCTGTATCAATTCGGCAAGCTGCTTGGCAGTTATTGAATCTACTAAAAAGGTATCAACGATAAGTTGAGTAACATCGGTTAAGGCTAAGGGGAGAAGTAGTATTCTCTTAATTGTTACTCTTGCTTTTTCAAGCTGTTCCAAGCTTTGAGTCAAAGGATGTACGTCGTTTACTTCATTATCCCGATATGCCCCAATTATAAACAGATATTTATTATCTGCTGCTGTCATCAGTAGTTGAATTAATTTCAACGAAGCTCTATCTGCCCACTGTAAGTCGTCAAGGAAAATGACTAACGGATGTTCGGGTTGAGTGAATATCTTAATAAATTTTTGAAAAACAAAATTAAAGCGATTCCGCAATTCTGATGGCGGAAGCTCTGGGACAGGTGGTTGTGGACCAATAATCAGTTCTACTTCAGGAATAAATTCAATGATTACCTGTCCATTTTTCCCTAATTCCCCTTGCAGCTTCTCTCGCCAATTGTGAATCTCTGCTTGACTTTCTGTGAGTAACTGTTGTACTAATGACCGAAATGCCTGAATTAAGGAAGCGTAAGGAATATTTCGTTGAAACTGGTCAAACTTACCAGAAATAAAATAGCCATGTTGGCGAGTCAGTGGCTTATATACCTCCTGTATTAATACGGACTTGCCAATACCAGAATACCCCGAAACCAGCATGATTTCACTAGCTCCTTGGCTGACTCGTTCAAAGGCAGCTAATAGGGTAGAAATCTCCTGTTCTCGCCCATACAGTTTTTGTGGTATTTGAAATTGATCGGAAACATTGTGCTGATCGATCACGAAAGCATCAATTTGCCCTTTGGTTTGCCACTGTCTGAAACATTCTTCTAAATCTGCCTTGATCCGATAGGCTGATAGATAGCGTTCTTCAGCATTTTTCGCCATCAATTTCAACAGGAGCGCTGAAAGAATTGCTGGAATCTCTGGTTTTAGTTCCTGTGGTGGTGTCGGTTGTTTAGCAATATGACAATGGACTAATTCCAAAACATCATTGCTGGGGAAGGGTAACTCTCCCGTCAGCAATTCATAAAAGGTCACCCCCAGGGAGTAAAAATCAGTGCGGTAATCGATGGCTCGATTCATTCGACCCGTTTGTTCTGGGGAGATATAAGCTAGGGTTCCTTCTAATACATTCGGGTTGCGAAAGGTTGAGATTTCTCGCGACAGTGTGGTTGAAATACCAAAATCAATTAGCTTAAGCTTACCAGTATTCTGATTTAAGATAATATTTGATGGGTTAATATCTTTGTGAATAATATGCTGCTGGTGAACCTGACCGAGAATGTCAACAATCTCAATGGCCAGGTGGAGAAACTCACCAATTGTGAATTCCTGCTTCGGAATGATCCGATTGAGAGATTCGCCCCCAAAATCTTCTAACACCATTACCCAGTTAGTTTCTAGGTTTTCCCAGCTGTAAACATCTATGACACCGGGTAAGTTAATAGTTTGGGTTGTTTCATACTCTCGCTTGAACCAAGCAATGCTTTCAGGGGAAGGATAAGCCTGTTTGAGCATTTTAAGGATAACAGGTTGGTGATCTGCTCGCCGATGTCCGCGATAGACTAAGGAGTTGGTGCTCTCATGGAGTTTTTCCGTAACTTGGTAACCTGATAAATCGCGCATACTTACCTCCTTTAAAGGAGTTTTTATGATAAAAAACCGCACTGGTTGTGGTTTGAGCTGATCAAATAATAATCCACTTTTCCAAGTGTACAAAGTTATCAGTGATTTAAAATTAACAACCCCACCTAACCTAACGGTTAAGTGAGGTGCATTTCCTAAAAGCTGTTTGACCCGGTGGGTGGAATGGGCACCTTTACAAAAGCGATGCAGCTTCTTCGGTGTTGCTGATTATGGGTATGGTTTCGCCCCCCTAGCCCCCCAATTCTGGGGGGAACAAAACTCTCAAGCGATGCAGCGCGGTCTTGGGGAGGCAGCGCGGTCTTGGGGGTTCCCCCCACTCGCTATTGCCGTGGTTTCCCCCATGAGCGACTGCATCAAGACAAGTCCCCCAGAATTGGGGGATTTAGGGGGCTTTAATAAAACCAGATGTCCGCGCATTCATTCCTTAATTCAGCGATGCAGCTTCTTCTTCTTCTTCTGATGGAGAAGGGTCTGGATCTGGCATCGGAAAAGGGTCTGGATCTGGCAAGGGATCGGGACCGGGATCGCCAATACTTAAGGCAAGAGGAACTTGTTCATCAGCAAATAACGCTGTAATTTTAGCAGCTTCTTTGCTGATCATCGCCGTCTGCTCTGCTTCAGATAAACCCACCTTGTCCATTACCGAACTGGGGTTATTGATAAAAACACTTTGTTTCTTGGGATCAAGGGCCAAATCGGTTAATAAATGAAATAGTTTACTCATGAAATATCCTGCTAATTTTTAATCTAGTCACGAATCAAGAATCTAAGCTAATGGTAGTGGTTTTATCGACGGCAACAATTTCTTAAATTCTTTTTCCCGTTCTGCTTCTGACAATGTTGCAGTTTGATAAAGCCTTTCCAGTGCGTATTGATCATAGATTATCAAGGCAAGCTCTCGATAAGGCAATGGTTCACCAGTTATATCATCATAGTGTTGATCAAAATATCGCAGAACTTCACTTAAATCAGCAAGGAAGGAAAGAGCACTGGCAGATCCTTCGACCCATCCAAAGTTTTGCCACAGCCATAATTGTGCCTCTGCTTTAATCTCAGGATTGTTGGGTTCAATATTTTTGGGTTCAATATTTTTGGGTTCAATATTGTTGGGAAACTTCTTGAGGACATCATCAACAAGCTTCTTTAATTTATGTCCTGACATACCTTCTGCCTGAGCCAGCATCTCCAACTTATGCTTGGTTTTAGGCTCAGCCTTTATCATGTATATCAATACTGCTTTACATATCTCAGCAAGCTTGGCATCTATCTTTTCAATAAGTATTTTGCATTCTTTTATAAATTTATTATTAAGTTTATCTTCTTCATTCTTTTGTGTACCTTCAATTACCTTTAAAATGAGTTGACCTATCAAATCACCTGGCTTCAGGATCAAGATTTGTTGGGCACAAGCGATCGCTCCACTATAGTATCTCTCTTTCTTTTCTGAGTTATCTTGTATCTTCGTTAAATAAAAAAACAGAAATGCATGTTCATAAAGACTTACCCTCCTGCTTACTAAGAATGGAACAGGAGAAGGAGAGTGTTGTAAAGTCTCCATGTCTGGAGATATTTGTGTTTCTACTCCCAAATCCCACAATGACTCCTCGTATTCTTGAGCTAATCTGTGAACTGTCGATCGCATACCCCAAGCCCAGGCATATGTGGGCATAAGTTCAATCGCTCTGTCAAGATAATTCAAAGCTTGTTTTTTACTTTTTTCATCTATCTCATTCTTGGCTAATTTATTCTTATCCAGAGTTATTTTCAGGCGGTAGGTTGCTCCCAAGTGAGCTAATGCCCACCCATAGTTGCTGTTTTCTGGTGCTTTATGATCAAGCGCTGTTTTGAAATGTCTTATAGCTGATTTAATAGATTCATTTTTCTGCTCTTTATCATTTTCTGTAATTGCTCGTAGACGGTAGGTTTCACCTAGATGTGCATGAGCCCAGAGATACTTATGATTCTTTTCGACGGCTTTTGTCAAGTATTTTTCGGCCTTACCATAATCCATCAACTGGTAGTAAGTTGTTCCTAGGTGGGCATTGATCCAAGCATTGTCCGAGTCACTTTTTTGAAGTTCTTCAAATTTCTCTATCGCCTGTTCATAAGCTCCTGACAAGCGAAGAGTTTCTGCTTTTTGAGCAAGAGCCCAAGTGTTATTATCCATCTGGATCAAATTCCTCCTTGACTGTTATTTGAAACTTAATTGATTGAGCTTTGTTGTTTCAAACCCTTAACTATAGGGGTTTTCAATTGGGTGAGGTGCATGTTTTTAGGGAGCAGGGAGCAGGGAGCAGGGAAGAGTAACCCACCCCTAACCCCTCCCAGGAGGGGAACAGGGAACAGGGAAAAAATCCTGTGTACCTCATTAGGCTATAAAACGCTATATAGCAATCCCTGTAGGAATTGTGAGCATTGTTGATGCCATATTCCCTACTCCCTACTCCCTACTCCCTACTCCCTTTCCTATAGCGAGTAATGCCTGAGTTTTCGGGTGATCTCGCCACTCCATCCAAGCTGGGTCGTGACTGACTAACTCAATGGCTTCATCATTAATAGGAATAGCTTCTTCTAGATATTCCCATGCTTGTTCGCAGTTACCTACCAAGATGGCTAAGGCGCTCAGTCGGTACAGAATATCTCCTCGATCCCCTGTGTCCCATTGAGACAGCAATACTGTCCGCGTAAGCTCAATCTCGCTTTTGGCCTGGGTCAATCCCTGCCAGCGAGCCTTCGCTACTGCAATACAGTATAAAGCTGTAGTGTCATCAGGAACTTCCTCTAACCTCTGCTGGCAACAAGCGATCGCCTCAGCATATTGGCCGTCATAGCAAAGGATTAACCCTCTCTCAATCCGCCAATTTTTCACAAATATCGTTTTGTCAAGGGCGATCGCTCGGTCAAAATCAATCAGGGCTTTCTGGTAGCACTTCATCAGCTCATAAACTCGGGCACGATAGGCAATTGCCCAAAGGTAATCCGGCTTCAGCTCAATGGCTCGATCCAAGTCAGCCACTGCCATTGTGTAATATGCTTCCCCCATAAAGCGGTAGGTTACGCCCCGGTGAGCAAGGGCCCAAAGGTAGTTAGGGTTGAGATCAATAGCGCGGCTAAAATCTGTTCGGGCTTCCTGATAACGTTTGATCTGATAGTAGGTTTCTCCACGGTGAGCGAGAGCCCAAGGGTAGTTAGAATTTAGCTCAAGGGCATCGGTGAACTTAGCGAGGGCAGCTTCAAAATCTCCCATCAGCCGATCAGCCTCACCTTGCTGAGCTAGAGCCTTAGCTTTCTCAGGGTTCTGTGCGATCGCTAACTTGAGGTTGGACACAGTTTGTTGATAAGCTGTCATCAGATCTGTTTCTCCCCTGTAGCTTCTTTAACAAAAGACATACCTAAGCGCGCCATCATGTCTTTGTCCACAGGTGCTAGAGCGTGAGGCGGAATATAAAGGGTTGAAACCTCAGTAACACTGCTCTGTGGTAGCTTGGACAGAGGAATACGCTGGATAACTGGTTTGCAAACTGGATAATAAACAGCTGCTTCGTAAACAATCACTTCATGGTCACCTCCATAATGTGTTTTTAAGACCTCGGTCAATATAGTTAGAGGACGAAACTGTTCCTCCGGTTTGTAAAAACCGAGATTGCCAACCATGGCAATCTGCCACAAAATCAAGGGGCTAGTGGGGTCAAATTTACGCCGTCGAATCAAAAAGTCCGTTGCTTCAAAACTTTGACACCCGTTTCGACCAGGATCGAGACCAAGGTCAGCAAATAAGCAATCTTCCGCAGAAATCCCAGGTAGCATCTGTGCTCTGAAGCCTTCACGATGTGCCTGTTTAATAGCTGCCTGGGCTGGATTGGCAAAAACCCCAGGATGACCGTAAAACACAGCACAGACATTCAGCCCCTTACGAACGTCTGTCAATATCCTTTCGGTCATTTCTTGATAAGTGTCTCTGCGCCATTGATTGTTCCGGTTATATGGCAAAGCTTCTGCTGTGGCATTCAATTCTTTGAGCCATTTAGCCGTTACTGGGTCAGCCAAAGCATATAAAACCTTGTCCGCTTGTTCTATCCAGGCTTTCGCCCCCAAGGTCAGATGACTTACCAATTGAATCCCCGTACCAACAATTGTTAAGGAGCCAGTTTCCAAATTCAATTTACTCTTCAGCTTATAATCGGAGTTTTTCATCAGACTAACAGACACAAGACACAGACATTGAACTGGGATTTATGGAGCATTGTTTTAGTTCGTAGGGTGCGTTAGGGGCGGACTTGCCCTTATTTTTCGCCTCGAGCGCCAGCGTTGGGATAGTCCGCACCGTAACGCACCACCCAAGGGCTCGCCCTCATTTTCCGTCTCGAGCGCCAGGGTTGGGACAGCCCGCCCCTAACGCACCCTACGCACTACCAAAAGAGGTTTATTTTAAGCATTAAGCTGACCGCTGACCGCTGACCGCTGAATACTTACTATATTAGTTTGACTTTTGACCTACTAAACTCATAAAACTCATCTCATAACTCATATAAAATCTCATGAAAAAACTAATAAACAAAACATTGAATCGTGAACGGAGCATTAAAAACTGATCGTAAGCATTCAGCTATCAGCTAATGCGCTAGATCACAGGCTAGAAGCCTGTGCCACAAAGCACCTCAAGTCGCGAATGGCTGACCGCTGACCGCTGACCGCTGACCGCTGACCGCTGATCAATCATGATTAGGCTACGAGACAGATGCTGTATACATAAACTGTTGCTCTCCCTTGTTCGTAAAAAACTGCCGATACAATTCACAAGCTGCGATCGCTTGAGCACCTGAAAGTTTAATCAACCCCATACTGCTTAACTTGTGAGTTAGGATGGGGTCTAAGGGCACAGGTTCAGTGGCCTTGAGAACCGTATCAAGAGCTTGTGCTAATTCCGGCTGTTTTGCCAATGTTGCCCAATGACGCTGCAAGTGATTAGCATAAATTCCGGTAGCAGTGGGAGCACTTGCTAGCAGTTGGGAAAGAGTTATATCCTTGCGACTAAGATGATAGAGCGTTAAGTTTACCAGTGCCGGATGTCCCCCCAGCATTACCATTAATTGTTTAGCATCTTCGGGACCTATCCAGTCGAGTCCGTAGCGTTGAGCTAACTGCTGCACCTCGTCCTGGCTGAAGTTGTTTAACTGAACCGGCAGCCCCACATTGAAAGGAGACTGGTTAAGCTCGAGGGGAACGTAAATTTCCGTGGAGTGAACCACTACCAGGCGAAGCTTTTGCCAGATGGGCAGTCTTTTCCCTTCTTCGTACCAAGAACGCAACAGAGGTAAAAAATCCTTGGCGACTTGGGGATGCTCGAAAATCTGGCTCACCTCATCCAATGCCAAGATTAGGGGAGTATCAATTAAATCTAGTAGATAGTCTTGGAAGTAGAGGGTGCAGCTAATTTTACTGCCCAGGTCTTCATCCCAATACTCATCTAGCATCGGTTTACGCTGAAGCTGTTGAGCGATGTTGGCACACAGCCAGCGCAAAAATTGATTCAAATTGCTCAAAATTCCCTGCTCGACTTGCTCTAGGTTCAAGCTGACAGTATGGTAGCCCAGGCGGTTGCCATGGTCAAGAATCCTCAGCAGCAGAGAGGTTTTGCCCATTTCTCTGGGAGCTTTAATCCTGATTAACGCTCCCGGTTTCTTGATTTCTTGATAAACTTGCTCCTCAAGGGAAGAGCGTTCTAGGTAAAAGGGAGAGTTGATAGGGATTGAGCCACTGGGATAGCAAGGTAGTATCTCATGGGTTTCATTGGCAGCATTTCCCGTCAGCTCTGGCTTCACCAGATCTGGGTTCAAAGGGTTTGTCTCTGGGGATGCTTGGGTGGTGGCATAAGACTCCAGCAGCACCCGACAGTTTTTCTTGTTTACCCGCTGGCCAATCACCTGGGAGAGTCGCTGATACAAATCTGGAGCAACGACATTAGTAAGGTAGCCTGCACTATAACCTGCTTCGAGGGCAATTTGGTTATAAGTTCTATACTGCCAAATCCCACCCAGCATCATAACTTCTGTGGATGTAAGGGGTCGATGTTGACTCTCTTTTAGTTGACGGTCAACAATTTCCAGAATACAATCAATATTCATCTAAAATGTCACCCCAATTTATAAACAAGCACCTTTTAAGTGCTCGAGCAAACGTGACACACCGAAACGAGCGATCGAAGTTTTGCCCTCCCCTTTTGAGAACTAAAAGCTATAGTGTTTGTTGAATTTAAAAAACACTATTATGTATATAGGAATCAGCAAATTAGATGGGTTTCCCCTGAATGAGCCACCAATTTTAGAGCTGATGACTGGGCAATGGCACCCCAGTTAACCAGCAGTTAACCATAGGAGGTTTAATAACTAGTATTAATAACTAGTTATTACTAGTTATTTCCTATGATACCTAGTCTTGGTGGGGAGTCTTGGTGGGTATCAATCATACCCATAAATCAGAATTTACGAATATACGAATAGATAGCTAGTCTTGATTGACACTCCCCGCCCGCTTATGAGCGGGGATTCTTAGTTCTTCGACATGCCTTAAAGCTAGTTATCCGCCAAAGGCAATACTTAAGCCGAGTATCCGTTTAAAAACAAAATACCTAGCCTAACTTAACTAACCCCAGTGGGCTTATCTCCGTTAGCGTTGAGCTTCCTCAGTTTCCGTGTGCCGGAGACGAAACCTTATCAGAGGGTCGCCTTTATGGTTAGTCGGCTATGGGTAAAAGGGTTAAAACTTTGCCGATTTTGGCTCCACTCTTCTTACGGTAACTTCTAACCCCACGGTACTTTTAGTTTTTAAGGAAAGCTTTACTGGTTTTCGGTATCTGGCACGGATCCATACGTTTTTAATGAGGTTTTTCGCGCCTCACGTGCTAACATCGCAAAACGCTCGTGGGGTTTATGACAGTACCGACGAATCCTGTCTGTGTTAGGCCACTCTTTGATTATAACTAATCAGATAAAAGCCGTCTAACCAAGGACGGGGCTTGAAACCCAATTTTTTTCAGCTACCAGTCGATTAAAGGGATAATAGCACTCCTCTCGGTGGAACGGGCATCTTGCCCGTTTCTTGCGAGTAGGGAGCTTACCGATATGGCAGGCATTCAAGGCTTACTTTCCTCCTTTGATTTATTATCCTGACCTTAAATTATCATACCTTATATAATTTCCAGCTGAATATTAAATATTGTTAACTATTTTTATTGCTGGGACTCCCTGACAGGGGAGTGTAATAATAGCAGATAATAGCAGATAATAGCAGATAATAGGCAATATAGGGGGGTTGCTCCCCTCACAGCCATTGATTTTGTTTGTCTAAACGCGATTTCGTCAGATTTTTATAAGCGGGAAATGGGTATATAGGGATAATTATCCCCATTTCCCGCTTCTGTTGACTCCCCACTTTCGACTGTATATAGGGTTTTTATTTGAGATGTAAACGTGTATGGTCTTTTTTGATTGGACAATAAAACTTTGAATCTCTTTCCCCTCTTGCGTTTTGCATCTTGCCTCTTGCTTTTTTGAGCAATAATTTTGTTTACAACCTATATAAAAACCATATATATGAGTTTTTACATGAGTTTTTACATGAGTTTTTACATGAGTTTTTACATGAGTTTTATGAGATTAACAGACTAAAAACCGCTATACTCTCAAATGGTGATCGGGTATCGAGGTCAAAAATGTGGAGTACAAATCGTAAGCATATGCGCTACTTGAGGTGCTACTTGAGGTGCCGTCAGCCGTCAGCCGTCAGCCTAAGGCTCACGGCTGATAGCTGATAGCTGATAGCTGAATGCTTACTACAACAAATCAGCCCTGGACTCCAGTGGAGACCATACACCATTGTGTTGATCAATCAATTATGATCTCAGATATTCAATTAGAAGCCACTTCTACTGCATTGGGCCAATCTCATCACGTTTCACAGAAAGAGTTTTGGCAGCAATGGCGGCAATATCAAGATTATCTCTATCATCGCTGTCTCAGGTGGATGGGTGGAAACCCTACCGATGCTGAAGATGCCCTGAGTCGAGCGATGCTCAAGGCATGGGAGAAGGTGCAAAAATTTGCCGGGAAAATCGCTAATTTTAAGGCTTGGCTGACAAAGCTGACTCATAACCTCTGCGTGGATATACATCGAGAACATGGTCGCAGCGCGAACCACGTTGAGGATATAGAAGGGATTCGAGAGGAAAAAGGACTGGTTTCCTGTGAGGATACCCCAGAAAGGGCTTTGGAAACAGACGAGAAAAAGATTGCTATCAGCAGTGCCATTGATAACTTACCTGCTCGGCTCCACCACACCTTTATCCTGCATTTTTATCAAGAACTGTCTTATCGAGAGATAGCCCAACAGCAAAATATTTCCTACCAGAATGTCTGCAAGCGCATCTCCCAGGCGCGGGCGATTCTGAGAGAGGAGTTGAGGGGATATTTTATCGGCGAGGATGAGACTGATCAGGATTTATCGGTTACACCAACTAATCAGGCAACTGAGTCAGCAATTGGGGAAATGTCCCAGCCGAATGCGGAAGTTGAACCGATTGTGGGCGAGACGGTGACATCATCTGTTGCGGTGGAAGAACTGGACAGTGGTGTTGGTGAGGAAGTGCAGGAGGTAGTGCGATTGGTGCAGGAGTCTGAGTCGGTTCCTGTTGCAGCTACTTCTGATCAGAAGTTAGAAGTCAACAATGAGGCATTGCTGAGGGGCGGGATAAATATCAGTGGGGTGGGCATCTTGCCTGCCCGGAAATTGAAACAGGCAAGATGCCCGTTCCACCAAGATGGCCATTCCACAGCCAGATGCCTGTTCCAGCAAGATGGCCATTCCACAGCCAGATGCCCACCCCACCAAGATGGCCATTTCACCAAGATGCCTGTTCCACCAAGATGGCCATTCTACAAAACTCTTAAAATCATCCCCCATTTATGCAACCCTAAACATGGTTGTCTGTGTGTTGAAGCAGCGGTGTGTGAAAGGCAGCCTGCACCAATTAATAAAAATCTCCTCCATCTTCCCATTCTTCCCACACTCCCCACCTCCCCATCTCCCCATAGTCCCCAACAGTTATAGATTTACAACAAAAAGATGCACCCATCGTGTAGGTTGGACTCAAGGCAATGAAATCCAACATTATCTCTCCCTTTTGTTACCTTGAGAGAGTTAGATTTCAGAAAGTTCAACCCAACCTACGGCTACTGCTATAAAGTTCGATAAAGTGCCTTCCCGTAGCGGCTTGTACCGATAATCCCGTAGCGGCTCTTTCAGAGAATCGCTTTTTGGACGAGGTACAAATTTCTGGGTTTTAGAGAGCTAAGGCCGTAGCCCACGTTTTGGCCTACGGCCTCCGCTGCGCGTTCGCGTAGCGTGGCCCACGGCCAAACGCGAACAGAGCAGGAAATAGGAAACTTCAAAATTGGGAACAGGGAAGAAATTCTGTGTACCTCGAAAAACCCTGTCTTGAGACTTATTTATAAAAAAAGCCAACTAAAAAAATTCAGAAAAGGCTCTCTGGAATCGTCTTTAAAGTGTAGAGACTGAAGACAAAAAGTAAAATTTGTCCATCGGTTTATCCAAATTTAGAGGTTAAATCTACATGAAACTTAACAAGATTTTGAAGAGCTTCCTCATTGTTTTTGCTGGGTTCCTTATTACACTCAACTTCATGGCTGGTTCTGCGTTGGCGGATGCGCCTATCAAACTCGACCTGGCTGGACAATTTAAGGTGTATGCCAATAACGAACAAGGTGTTAAAGTTTTCTACCCCGCCACTAAATTTTCTGACTATGGAGATTACTTTTTTCACGCAGACGGTATATGGAAAGGAGGACCGGATATAGATAAATGTGGACCTGAAGGGGATCCAGATTACTGGAATCGAGGACAAATGATGGATCCTCAGTATGATCCATTTTCTCTGATTATAAACTGTGACATACCCTTAGAAGAATATCAATATACCAGGAATCCCGAAATACCACTGTATAAAGATCAAACCTGTGCCTTTTTGATGAATGATGCAAACTATCCCGACAACACAGGTTATCTAACTGTTGAGTACGTACGTATGAACTAACAGTTTAGGTGATATATGTATTTGTTGAATGTAGTAGACGTGTCCGAAAATTTGAAAGCAAGTCTAAGACAACCTTTGACTTCTGTTGAATGAGTTTGAATAAAAAACTCATACGCAACGATATTTAGGTACTCAGAAGCTTTTAATTTCAATAAAAGTGCGATCGCGAAGCGTAGCCCTTTGGGCTAATCGCCGATCTTGTCGGGTGCGTTAACAAAGTGTAACGCACCTGTTTAAATTATCAGTAATGGAATGGCTTATCCTAGGATTAATACTCCCATGGTAGAATCTACAACTAGTCGATTTTCATTCCCGGCTACATTTACCCCTGACCAGTCTGATGGCGGGTTTGTGGTAACTTTCAGGATTTGCCAGAAGCTATTACTCAGGGAGATTCCATGGAAGAAGCCTTAGCTGAAGCAGCTGACTGTTTGGAAGAAGCGATGCGCGCGCATTGAGCCGCTACGCGATCGCACTCGAGAATTGATGACCAACTCGACATCCCCAATCCCTCACCCGGTGGCAGGCGGAGACTATTTAGTCCCGGTGCCAATTCAGACTGCCTTAAAAGCTGCCTTTACCTGGGGATAACTGAGGCAGGGATCACATCACTGCTACTGGCCGATACTCTACAATTAGAATAGGAAGTTCTTGAGGAAGAAAGCCAATGACATGGCAAGAATTGCAAAACCAAGCATTGCAATTACCAATAAGCGTACGCTGGCGTTTAGTCCAGTCCCTTTTGGCCTCAATTGAACAAGAAACCCTGTTATCTAGGTCTTATAGCTCAAGTTCAACACCAATGACTGGTCTTGATCCTTGGACTCAAAGCCTACTTGGTGTGGTTGAGCTAAGTCCAGAGGATTCCAAAGAGTCGTACATCGATTATCTTGAGGCAAAATACAAGTGAGACGGGTGTTGTTTGATAGCGACGTATTACTTGATGTTCTAGCTCAACGCCAACCATTTGTGGTTGCTTCGGCACAAGCATTAAATACAGTAACCCAGGAAGACGTTGAAGGATATGTTTCAGGCCATGCCATAACCAATATTTTCTATATTTTGCGTCGTCAGGTGGGCAGTGAGGTTGCACTGAGACTACTATCAACTTTATTAGAACGTATTGAAGTTGCCAGCATAACCGATCAGGTGATTCGAGCTGCTCTGCAAAGCTCCATGACGGATTTTGAGGATGCAGTGAGCAGTGAAGCTGCACTTGCCTTAGGTCTCGACCTGATCGTTACACGCAATATATCTGATTTTGTGTCATCTTCAGTTCCCGTAATGCTACCGGAGGAATTCTTGGCAGCGCGATCAGAATCAACTTAAGTGCAGGGTTTTCGAGCGATGCAGCGCGGTCTTGGGGGTTTCCCCCATGAGCGACTGCATCAAGACAGAGAGCGATCGCATTTCTATTTTCAACCCCACACCCGACCCAAATCCAACACAAAACCCGGTAACACCTCTTCCCCCGACAACTCAGTTGGATTCTGCAACACTTCCACCGCCAAACCCGGTCGATAAATTTCCACCAGTCGCTGCTGTGGATCGATTAACCAGGCCAGTCTCGCGCCATTGTCGATATACTCTGTCATTTTAGCTTCCAGAGACTGAACCCGATCTGAGCTAGACCGTAACTCAAGCACAAAATCCGGGCAGATATTAGCAAACGTGCCTTTTTGTTCTGGAGTAAGTGCCTGCCAACGTTCTCGGCTCACCCAACAGGCATCGGGAGAACAAGTCGCACCATTAGGTAAAATGAAGCCAGTAGAAGAGTCAAAGGCTTTACCTGGTTCCCCTGCATTACGCCACCACAAATACAACTCTCCAGAAATACTCCAATTTAGTTTTCCAGTTTTCCAGCCTGTTGGTGGGTTCACAATTAACTCTCCAAGTGCCGTTCTTTCCAGTCTCAAGTCGCGGTTGGCTGCTGCAAGGGCTGTAAACTGTTCCTGGGTGACGTACAACCCGATTGTCCTAGGCAACTCAATCAATAGGGTTTCAGTTTCTGGACTGGCAGGTGTTTGTATCATCTTGACCTATATTTATAAGACCCGGTGGTAAGGAAATCCTCGTGTCACTATTCAAAAGGGAAAGAGTGGAAAGGCTAAAGTTTATCAAGTTCGTCAAGTCTTAGAGGCTATTGATAAGTTGGAGGACAGTAATGAAAGTTAATCACCAACACTACACTTATAGCATCACATGGTTAAAAGAAGACGAGGAGTTTGTAGGATTATGTGCCGAATTTCCCAGTCTATCTCACCTTGACACATCTCTGGTAGCTGCTTTAGAAGGCATTAGTAATTTAGTCGCAGAAGTTCTCGAAGACATGGAAACCTCTGGAGAACCTATGCCACAACCTCTTGCCGAGAAAAAATATACCGGTCAGTCTTATGAAGATGAAAGGATGATTCAAGCTATCCTTCAAGAGGGAGAAGGTGGAGAGCGTGAGGTGGAGTCACCAGTCGGCTACGTTGATTTGTTAACTGATGAGTATGTAATCGAGGTCAAACACGTTAAAGTCTGGAAGGACGGCACTAAAGTGCTTCTGTATGCTCCCTACTTTCCAGGTCGAAAACCACGAGTTCATCTGTTTGGTGGCTATAGTAAGGATTTCCGAACTCTGCTAGAAAATTCCTTTGAGACGTTGGGTATTACTACAACTTGGGAGCGTGAACCCTTTTAGGGTGTATCCACTGATGAAAAAGCGATCGCAACTCTTTGTGATTGGCCGTAGGCCACGCTACGCGAACGAAAAATTGCGATCGCCCTTGACTTTACCCTTAGAAAAGGAAAGTGCTTGAGGCAGAGAGCCAATGACATGGTAAGAATTGCCAAACCAAGCCTTGCAATTACCTATAGGGTTTATCCTACTTATGAGGTATAATAATACAGAGATTAACTAGTGAGTTATAACAATCTGGGATAAAACCTTACTCAATTGACTTTCGGCCAAAAATTCTAGAAGTCCATAAAAACTAAAATCTATTAATATGAGTAAGAAAAAAAAGAAAAAACATCCTGGGGGACATAAGTTTTATGAACCTAGCGACTATAGGCCGGTAAACTGTAAAAACGTCCCAGGAGAACGAGCTAGGAAAAAGTGTAAAAAATGGAACAAATTTGTTGCAGAAAGAGCTAAGCTGAAGAAACAAGGTCTGTTTGAAGAGATGAAAAAACTAGAGCAAGAGTATCACGGAATAGACTTAACAGAAGAGACGACTGTGGATACTCCAGATTGCCTTGAAGAAGAAGAATTGTACTACGACGGTTATTTAGATGAATACAGAACTTGGTTTTAAGTCACTGGTTTGACCTAGCCTATGAATGCTTCCCATTTAATCAGCTCTCCAAACTTTTCTGATAATCTAAGTTAAGAAATAGAAGTATATTACCAATGGTAATCCCGATGACGATAAATTGAGGGAAAACTACTGAAAGTAAATCACCCCAAATATTTTTCATAAAAGGAAGACTAGTTAAGACACTATTCAAGATAAATTGTAAGCATAAAACACTCAATACACTTAGAAAAATGAAGAAGAATACTTTCCACCAATTCCCTTCAACGATAGAGCGACTGTAATCGAAAGCATCTTTTCCCCTTTGGTCTCGGAGAATAAAAGCCAGCCCATAGTATTGATTATTTACCGCATAAACTATCCCTGGGATTATAAGTAGTATAAATCTGATCAAATAGTTAATACTAAATATCAAAGATAGCCCAACTAGAGGAATGAAACTCGAAACTATTTTTTGGACTATAGTCTGATAAGTGGTATGTCTTCCATGAAGAGAATTTTCTGTAATCAGCGATAGGGCTATGTAATAGTCAAACTTGCTAAACCTATAACAATAGAAACAACTACAAAAAAAGCCAGAAACAATCCTTAAGTCTTATTTGTATTTTCCGGGTTCAAAGCTGACAAAATTATCAGCAAAGGGAAATAGATTGTACAAAACAACAGTAGGATAGGCTTCAAATTTTTCAGATAAACACCAAATCCCATTGAGATTAATTCAATTAATCCAAGTTTTCGGCTTTTAAGTTCAGATAGACTACTCATAGTTACGGCTCCATCAACGGGTATTTATATAGTAGTTATCAACTAGGTAAGGTTGAGGTTACTTTTTGAGTTTAGGTAATAGGTAAAAGGTAACCGAAAAAAAATATGTTTACCTTATTACTAGGATAAGCGCTATCAAATAAACAAGGGTTTAATTCTATGTGATTTAATCTAAATTTCCTACTGGTATAGAAAAAAGGACTCGAAAGGCGATTGTCAGAAGTTTGATCACCAGAAGGAACGCCCTTGGGATAGCTAGAACGACACAAGTTGGGAGTCTCAAGCCAACAGCCACCCCATATGCCTCAATGTGAAGCTCTATAGTTAGTTGTCCTAGCGGTTTCGCCTACAGTTTTATTAGTATAATTAATTGTAATTATAAATTATAGTTATAGCAGTTTTCGTAGTAATGAGGTAAACAGGATTTTTTCCCACTTTCGTTCCCCCCTTATTAAGTTCCCCCCTTATTAAGGGGGGTTAGGAGGGATCCCTTTTCTGACTTCCCGACTCCCGACTCCCGACTCCCGACTCCCATTAACCCTGCAACTGTCTACCTGACCGATTTGAGAAATGCTAGATCATACCGGTGGTCGGCACACTACTCCCAGACAAAACCCATGCCAATCATCTAGTCCAATGGCATGAGCTGCTTCTTGATTGACCTTTGTAGGTTTCTGCTGAACACTTAACTTTCTAAACTTGATATAAGCCAACAATTAACAGCCGACAACCAAAGAGAGGTCTTCTGTCTGATGGAGTTATACAAACCTGGGCTTGTCCCTGACGATCCCTTGACAAAGAGAAAACGGTTTAACCAAGCCTCCCTAGGTTTAGTCTCTACTCTAAGTTTTCCAGTAATTGTTAGTACTGCTGACGCCATGCTCAAGTCAGCAGAAGTTACCCTTGTGGGTTATGAAAAAACTGGTAGTGGTCACTGCACTGCCATTGTGCGGGGAGCGATCGCTGAGGTGCGAATTGCTGTCGAATCGGGTAAGGATTATGCTCAACGAGAGGGTGAGTTGCTCTCCTCGACAATCATTGCGCGACCACTTCCCAACCTGGAAGTGATATTTCCCATCGGTGTTCACCTACTCGATCAAGTTAACCAAAATCATCGTAGCCGGGTCAGTAATCATGCCCTAGGTCTTTTAGAAACCAGGGGATTGCCAGCAATGGTTGGTGCCTCGGATGCCATGCTCAAAGCTGCCAATGTACAGCTTACTGCCTACGAAACCATTGGGGCGGGTTTATGTACTGCCATTATTCGGGGTCGTGTGGCAGATGTAGCAGTTGCTTTACAAGTTGGAATGGCTGAAGCCCAGCGTATTGGTGAACTAACCGCTGTGACAGTGATTCCTAGACCTCTTGAAGATTTAGAGAAAAGCTTGCCAGTAGCGAGTTGCCTGATCGAGGAGCAACCACAACCGTTGAGAATACCAGTTAAGGTAAAGGAAGCAGAAAAAGAGCTTGTAGAACTACCAGATTTAAGAAACTTACCCATACGTACCAAAGATTCATAATAGCTACCATGGAAAAAAGTCCACCATGAACACCATGAAATTCCCTTTTCCCCATTTCCCACTCCCTACTCCTGACTTTCAAGACTGTCAAAGACTAAGATCTATATCCTCATAGGAGTAATATCATTGAAGCAAGCCACATTGCATCAGTTAAGGGTCTTTGAAGCAGTCGCTCGGCACCACAGCTTTACACGAGCTGCAGAAGAACTGTTTCTCACCCAACCCACTGTCTCTATGCAGGTGAAGCAGCTAACCAAAGTTGTTGGTATGCCTCTGTTTGACCAGGTAGGTAAGCGAATCTACCTGACCCAGGTTGGTGAGGCACTAGTTAAAACCTGCCGCGATATCTTTGAGAATTTAGACCAGTTTGAGATGAAAGTGGCAGATCTCAAAGGTTTAAAACAGGGGCGTCTGCGCTTAGCAGTGATTACAACTGCGAAATATTTTATTCCTCGTTTACTAGGTCCGTTTTGCCAGCGTTATCCAGGCATTGATATTTCTCTCCAAGTCACCAACCACGAATACATCCTTGGTCGTCTCAGTGAGAATCTAGATGACTTATACATTATGAGTCAGCTTCCGGAAAACCAGGAGACCTGCTATAAACCAGTGCAAGAAAACCCCCTGGTTGTGATCGCACGGGTCGATCATCCTCTAGCTCAGGAAAAAAATATCCCCCTTAAACGTCTAGCTCAAGAAACCTTTATTATGAGGGAGCCTGGTTCGGGAACACGCAAAGCTGTACAAAAACTATTCGATTACCACCAGATTTCACCAAAGGTGCGGCTGGATTTGGGGAGTAATGAGGCAATTAAGCAAGCGATCGCAGGGGGTTTAGGAATTTCTGTATTATCTCGTCATACCTTAGTTATGGAAGGGGTTAACTCTGAGCTGGTGGTTTTGGATGTAGAACACTTTCCCATCGAGCGTTACTGGTATGCTGTCTATCCGCGTAGCAAACAACTATCGATTGTTGCTGGTACTTTTCTAGATTATCTATTGAGTTCAGAGCCACTGATTTGCCACAAATAAGATTGGTCAATAGCTCAAGCAAACCAGCTGTATCCTCCTTTTGACGGAACAGCTGGCTATTGTGCTTTTGCGCAAAGGTGCTATCGCTTAATTGGTTGACGCGGGATTTATTGAGATTTATTCAAATAATTTTGAGCTTGTTTGAGAGCGATCGCACCAATATTGTAAGCTACCCAGCCTAGTGCTAGGAGTAAAGGCAATAAGACTATTAATAGACGTAAATCCATGGTTCTAGTATCCTCCCTATAATGCTTGAAGTATTTTTACCCTCCCACCCCTAGAAGAAGTGGGGTTATTGGTTGAACAAGTTGCCGTGACTCAGTAATCAAATAACTCTTACCAAGCTAGATGGGTAACCTCCCTCAGCTTGATATGCCTTGTACCGGACGGTACTTAGTTGTTTATATATATAGTCGCACCTAATGGGTCAATTTTTTTTAGTTAATTTTTCAGTAAGCTGATCACCCATTTGTTCAAGACGTTGCACGCTTCTTGGGAAAAACTTAATCAAAGTCAATCAAAGTTACCCACAGTTTACTAATTGGGAAGGAATCGGTAAAACGCGATGCAGCGCTGTTCTGATGGTGTTTTTCTCAATTATTGTCCACTGTTCCGGGATCGGAAGTTCCCTGTTCCGGGTTCCGGGCAACGGCAGCGAAGTATTATGTTAGACTAAACCCTAAATCTGTGCCTTTACCTGCATGAACTAGAGCCAACTTTTCATAGTGCCGTGCATGTTCAATCAGTTCAGCGGCTTGAGCCTCCGAAACATCCCGTAATTTTTTGGCAGGTACACCGACTACCAGGGACAGGGGAGGAACGTCTTTACTAACCACAGCTCCAGCGCCCACGATACTACCATGACCGACACGAACCCCATCGATTACCACTGCTCCAATACCAATCAAGCTACCCTGTTCAATATATGCTGAATGAATGACAGCGCGATGACCAACAGTGACATGGTCTTCTAAAACTGTTGGCTTGCCGGGATCTCCGTGTAAAATTGCGCCATCTTGAATATTAGTGCGATCGCCAATCTCGATGCGCTCCACATCACCTCTGACTACAGCACCATACCAAATGCTAACTCCTGCAGCTACGGACACCTGACCCATAACTACAGCATTAGGGGCGACAAAGGCAGCAAGAGAAAGATCTGGGGGAGGCCAAAAAGATGTCAGTATTGGGGTTTGAGGTAAGGGATAATCCACAATTAATCACAATAGGGAGATAATGGTAATTAATACCTTAGGTTTTACATAGGTTTTACAGTGGGGTCACTGAGACCAACACCACTAAATACCCAGTTATAATGATGGAGCCATTAGGTAATAGCATATACCTCTAAGGCACTCCCTAGCATTTAATGATTGATTCTAGCTTGCAGTACCCGATATTCGGTTCAGAAATTAAATGTCCTCACTGCCGTCAGATAATTCCGGCATTGACGTTGACTGACACTTACTTGTGTCCACGTCATGGTGCGTTTGAAGCCAACCCAAAAACTGGGGAACTGATTCATTTACAATCTGGGCGTCACTGGCGTCTATGGCAAGATAAATGGTACCGACAGCACACTCATCCTGATGGAATTCGCTTTGAGATTCACGAAGCCCTAGACAAGCTATACACTGAAGGATATCGGGCAACACGGGTAATTATTGCCAGTCGTTATCGGGATTTAGTGAGTGCCTACCTAGAGCGCAGTACCCCCTGGCGAGGGAACTCAGAGTCAGGCCAACCCAGGTTGTATGGCTTGCCGGTAGAATTTAGCCCAGAACCTGAGGAAGAACCTTGTTGGGAAGTGATCAATTTTGATTTGGAAAAAGAACCTGGAGTACCTGTGCGCTACCCTTATTTCCGATTGTTTTAGTTATTGGTGATTGGTGATTAGTGATTGGTGATTGGTGATTGGTGATTTCACTACACCTGTTGTTGGTTAGAAAGGAAAAAGGGTAAAGGAAAAAGGCCAAAGGACAAAACCCATGCATCATGCTTCGATTCGCACAGCCAATATTCATCGCGCGATCGCATTTTATGAGAAGTTGGGATTCACGGTATCTGAACGCTTCACTACTGGCATGACTCTAGCGTGTTGGATGAAGGGACTGGGTGGACGCTTGGAACTAATCCAAATTCCTGAACCATTACCAGCACCGGATGCCTTTGGGGATGAGCATTATGTGGGGTATTACCACGTGTCTTTTGACCTAACGGATAGGGCTACTGACTTGCCAAGTTGGTTAGAGTCCTTGAAAGAAAGTTTTAAAGAGGCTTCTGAGCAGAACCCAGAGCAGTTTCAGCCCTTGAAGGTTCTGTTGGAACCTACCCAACAGATGATCGGTAATCATGTTTATGAGGTAGCCTTTATCGCTGATACTGATGGTTTACCGTTGGAGTTTTTGTATCTCATAAAAACCTAGACATAGCTAGACATAGGTGTTAGGAAGTCGGGAGCGGTGCGACCCGAAGGTGCGACCCAAGGGCGCGAGCAATCCCTCGCGCCCTTGGAGGCGCGCACCTTGAGCGAATTTAATTACGGGTCAAGCGCACCGAGGGAGTCGGAATGCCCTGAAAAAAAAATTACTGGTCTGTATAGCGGTTTTTCCCCTAATGAGGTAGACAGAATTTTTGCCCTGTTCTCTGTTCCCTGTTCCCTGTTCCCTGTTCCCTGTTCCCTGTTCCCTGTTCCCTGTTCCCTGTTCCCTGTTCCCTGTTCCCTGTTCCCTGTTCCCTGTTCCCTGTTCCCTGTTCCCTGTTCCCTGTTCCCTAAAACCAGAAACTCTGTATCTCACCAAATTGAAAACCGCTATATTGGTCACTTTTACCTTTTAGCTTTTACCTTGTGCCTTCTTTGCCGTCGTTCTGCTATATACTGGCGGCGACTTTGTATAGACACAACTTTCGCCTCACTACTCTCTCGTGCCACCCGAATCAACAACCCAGCGGAACACAAACTGGAAATCATCGAACTTCCCCCATAACTAAAGAATGGGAAGGGTAAACCAGTAGTGGGAAGAGCCCCAGAAGCAACACCAATATTTAACAGAGACTGTCCGACAATAAACAGCATTGCCCCAATCGCGATTAACTGATAGACTCGGTTTCTGGCCTTAATAGCTACAATCACCGCTAGGGTCATGTATGTCATCAACAATAACATTAGCGCTATACTACCAGCAAAGCCAAATTCCTCAGCAAAGACAGAAAAGATAAAATCAGTGTGTTGAATGGGTAAATAGAATAACTTTTGTTGGGATAACCCAAAGCCAGAGCCCCAAGTCCCACCGGAGCCAATAGCCAGAAGACTTTGAACCAATTGGTATCCATCTCGCATCGGATCAGCCCAAGGATTTAGGAATGACATCACCCGACGCCGTTGGTAATCCTTGATGCTGATACTGAGTACTGCCAGCAGGACACCACCAAATGCTGTACCTCCCAAGTAAGAAAACGGTAACCCTGCTGCTAGAGCAACTAGCCACAAGGTCATCCCACAAAGTGCTGTTGTACTCAGATTAGGCTGTAACAAAATTCCCACCAACACCACCATAAAAATCCCCAGCCACGTGAAACGGGTCCGCCACTGAAGCCGGTCCCACTGCCCAAATACCCGAGCTGCTTGTAACACTAGAAACGGCTTCATTAACTCTGAAGGTTGCAGGGGAACCGAACCGAAAGATAACCAGCGAGTTGCCCCATTAACCGTTGTTCCCACACCAGGAATTAAAGTCAATAACAGCAGCACCAAGAGCACCAAGACCAACCAATGGCTGATTTTTAGCAAATAACGCAACGGTGATCGCACCAATAGGTTAAATCCCACTAAACCCAAGACTACCCACATCAGCTGTCGCTTGACGTAGTATGTTCCATCCCCTAACTCGACATCTGCGATCGCATAAGAAGCTGAGAACAGAATTACTATTCCGATCAACAGCCATAGAAACGTTAACCACTTCAGTAACCGAGCAGTTACTGCCCAGTCTGTAGTGGAGGGATTAAATAATAGAATCAGGTTACGTAGAGCCACGTTTCATCAGGTTGGTTAAAGGTTATGTGGTTGAACGCGATCCCGTGGCCAAACGCGCCCCGCGTGGCCAATAGGCCAAGGCCAAGGTTATGTGGTTGAAGGTTATGTGGTTGAAGGTTATGTGGTTGAAAGTTATGTGGTTGAAGGTTATGTGGTTGAAGGTTATGTGGTTGAAGGTTATGTGGTTGAAGGTTATGTGGTTGAAAGTTATGTGCTTGAAGGTTATGTGGTTGAACGCGATGGACGAAGTCCCGCTTTCAGCGATCGCGTGGCCTTTTGGCCAAGGTTATTTGGTTATGTAGTTGTTGGCCCTCTCTTGCTTCTGTTTCCATCCCCCCATTTTGAACCAAAAATCACAAAGGGGTCCTAGTAGACCCCCTGAAATTTTTTTTTTGATAAACAGCTATTATCGAAAAATCCTTACAAACCGGTGTTTGTACCTTGCTTACCAGTTGCCAGCTTAACTTTAATAATTTTGCCACCCATTTTCTGGATGCGCTGCTGCTCACGGAACCAGTTCTCGTAGGAAACGAGCTTGGTAAAAAAAGTATTCTGTAACTCCCGTTGTGTCCTAATTCTGCTTTGGCTTGGCACACAAGCAGTTATTTCAAACGTCCGCATGAGGTTATTTCTCCTAGTAAAATTCCAGAAAATTTTAATTTTCGTTTGATTCCAAGATGGATAAAAAATCCCTACCGCCTATAGCGAGGGAACAAATTCGTTAATCGAATATCTCAACTATTCCAAAGTCTGGGAGTTAATTGTCAATACTAGACTGTCAAAACTCATCTGCTGCTTAACTAACGTGAGCCAGATTCGCCTTTAACAAGCTAGCACTCACAATCAACTTCCCAGACCTTAATTACACAGACAACTACAGGCTGGCGAATTCCATCAACACTAGCTAACTTAGCTTAAGCCAGAGCAGATGTAGTCAAAGTATACACCCATTTCCTTACCAGCATCAGGACCAACTAAGCTAGCGGTAACTTCCTTCATGCCTTGGATGGAATTGGTGGTATTGCCAATGGGAACACCAAGGGAGTTGTAGGTTTCCTTCAAGCCATTGAGTACGCGCTCATCAAGGATAGATGGGTCACCGGCTAACATGGCATAGGTAGCATAACGCAAGAAGTAATCCATGTCACGGATACAAGCTGCGTAGCGGCGAGTGGTGTACATATTGCCACCAGGACGAGTGCTGTCGGAATACAACAGGGTTTTAGCAACTGCTTCCTTAACGATGGTAGCAGCATTAGCACTAATGGCAGTTGCTGCACGTACCCGCAGCTCACCAGTTTGGAAATAGCCCTTGAGCTTTTCCATAGCGGAGTCGTCTAGATATTTACCTTGGACGTCCGCAGAGTTGATAACAGCAGTAATTGCGTCTTGCATGATTCTATTTCCTTATTTAACTCAAGTTGTGATTATCGGTTCTACAGACAGACTTGCCTCAGAACACTAGGCCAAGGGGTATTTATTGCCCTACAACAATCCACCAATCACATAGTCGAAGTAAGAGCCAGCTTCAGCAGCATCGTCTCCAGACATCATGCCAGTAGCGATACCCTTCATGCAACGGACGCTTTCGGCAACAGCATCAATGGAGGTACCTAAAGACTTGTACATTTCCTTAGCACCTACTAGACCAATTTCTTCAATTGGTGTGGTATCACCAGCCACAATACCGTAGGTAATCAAGCGTAGGTAGTAATCCATGTCCCGCAGGCAAGTAGCGGTCATTTCCGGACCGTAGGCGTTACCACCAGGAGAGACAACATCTGGACGCTTTTGGAATAGTTGGTCTCCAGCTTGCTTAACAATTGTCTCACGGGAGCCTGTTAAGGTTTGAGCGATACGTAAGCGCTGCTCACCAGAAGTAACAAAGCTTTTGATACCGTCTAATTCACTAGGGCTCAGATAGCGAGCCTCAGCATCTGCATTCACGATGGATTTCGTGACAATACTCATAGATGGATTCCTCCAGAAAAAAATATCACCAGGTTTGTGTAAACCGGCATTTCCAAAAATGAACGCTCTCTAACTAACCTTGCGGTGTAATTAGAGCTTCTGTCCCATTGCAGTTACTCGCAATGTGCCGGGTAAATCGCCGTTCTCGATACGCCGTCAGCACAGAGCGCCGACGCACGTCCCAGCAAAACTTGGTTTGGCTAACCCTGCCTAAATTAAAGGCCTAAATCAAAGCCTAAATCAAAGCAGGTTAATCATAAACCTAGCTTCCGGGAATATTTTGCTACAGATTGTTGACATTTTTCCCAGCTTCGCAACACATCGTAACATTTTCCCTAATCAAGTATGAAGTATGAAGTATGAAGTATGAAGGGTGAGTTACAGGTTAGTGGCCTTAGTTAAGGGAGTAGGGAGTAGGGAGTAGGGAGTAGGGAGTAGGGATTGCGAAAATTGACTGTACCTCAGTGATGGCAAAGTAATTTTAGTTTGGGGTTGCTATTCCGGCTTGATCAGGTTTGGGGGTTGAAAGTTGAACCTTTAAGGCTAGTCCAACCTACCGACAGCCTTTAAACCTCCAAACCTCCAAACCTTTAATTTTCAACCTTCAACCTTCAACCTTCAACCTTCAACCTTTAATTTTCAACCTTCAACCTTCAACCTTCAACCTTCAACCTTCAACCTCCCAACCTTGGCCAATAGGCCACGCGATCGCGTTCAACTTCCAACCTTCATAATTCAGACTTTTTGCTAACTAACCCGCTGATAGGGGACTAAGTCTTCACCAAAGAAGCGGGAGTATTCTGAACTATCAACCATAGCGGTTACTGCAGCTTCTAGACCCTGTCCCGCCAACAGCTGCTGGTAGGTTTGAACCTCACCGTGAGTGTTAGGGGTACGTCCGAGTAAGTGCCGGAACAATAACTCAACTACTTTCGCAGGGGGATAAGCCTGGTAAAACCGCTGACTATAGGTGTTACTACTCGCCAAGGCTTTAACAAACTGCCGCACGGAAATTTCCCCATTGCGCAGTTGACTGTCTAGATGCTGTTGCCGGTATTTTGGTGGTACTGGTTCACCGAATAAATCCAGGACCTGGTCATAAATGGAATCAATCACCACTGCGCTTTCGACCTGAGAAATGTTTGGGGTGATGCGGAAAATCCGTGTTGGCTTAGCAGATTTAGGATTCAAGGTTGGTTGGTTCCGATTAGAGGAACGACCTACCTTGGCCAGCTCGGAGGGGTTGGTAGCCATCTCCCACTTTTGGGCAGCCATATCTGCGATCGCTTTTCCGGTCAAAGGTAGCTTAGACGAATCCATGCGAGGCTCGACTGGATCAAAGCTTGGTACCACCACATCACTATTCTGCTTGGTCTGCTGATTATACAGCTTCTCGGTGTTCGGGAAATTAGCAGCTGGTAAGGTGGGGAAGCGGCGGTAAGGGACAGTATCTTCTCCAAATGCCTGAGCATATTCCATGCCATTGACCATTGCGCCAATAAAGCTCCGAATCCCTTCAGAGGCTAGAATTGCGTTGTAGGTCTGGATTTCCTTTTGAGTTAAGGGGGCACGTCCTAGGAAGTGCTTGGTACCCAGCTCAATCACCTTGGTGTTGGGGTAGGGGGTGTAGAACTCTTTGATGTAGAGATCAGAACAACCTAAGGCTTCAATAAACTCCTTGAGATTAATTTCGCCATTACTCAGTCGGCTTTCCAGGGAGGTGAATGCTGCTCTGATCACATAGGGTTCAAGATCCCGCTCAAATATCTGCCGATAAGCTGCTCCAATCAGGACTTTCAAGGCTGGCTTATCATTAAGGTCAATCAGCTTAAAGATCTTGGTTTGTTCACGCTGTACACTGACCCCCTGATTAATCCGGAATTCAACTTCCGGTTCGGTGAGCATGTCTTTGCCCATACCCAGCTCAACAAAGCGAGGTACTTTCTCCTCACCCATGATTGCCATTGCTGATGTCACGCTACCAGACACTCCGGTGCGCATTTTTAAACCAGCTGCCGTCACATAGCGCTCATAGGGAACCGTATCTTCCCCAAATGCCTCAGAGTACTCTTTTGTGTTGACAATTGCCTCTACTACACCGTAGAAACCTTTTTTATAGGCAACATCATAGTAACTGTTCATCTCGGAGCGCCCATAGCTAGGACGACCGAGCAAACGTCGGTGGATATATTCTATTGCCTTGACCACATACAATGGTGTCCAGTAACGTTTGCGGAAACCATCAGACTTCGCCAGCATTAGGATAAACTCGCGGACGGTAATTTCACCGTTTTCCAGCCGAGCTTCTGCTGAAGTCAGCCGTTCACCTTCATAGGGCATAAAGCCAAACACTTGAAGGTAACAGGCACGAATTACCCTTTGAGTAGAGCTTTCGGCAAATTTGATACTCTTGTCTTGTGTACTAGGGATCTGGTCAAGGCGGATCACCTTAGAGCCAAGGGAACCGGGGGACATACCCCTTGCCCCTGGATTACTATTTTGGTTATTGATCCCTGGGCCTTGGTGGATCAGCAGGCGTTTAGTATCTTTGCCAAAGAGAGCGGGGGTGGTAGTAGGATTCCGGGTTTCTTTCGGGAAAATTGCCCCAAACTGAATTTCCAAGGAGTCATTACCAGAACCATAGACATGTTGGTCAGGTAGGGGTTGCTCGTATTTGGCAAAGGTATTGAGAAACTGGGCATCCTTACGGAAGGGAGCACTATAGCGCAATAAATCTTGCTGCATCCCCCAGTTGCGGCATTCTTGAGCCTCTTGACCATAACCCCTCAGATAGGGAACCGTTTCTTCGGCAAAGTAATCCGAGTATTCCTCAGAATCCACCAGGGCATCTACTAGAGCGGGTAGACCACCATCGGAAACAATGGAGAAGTAGCTTTGCACTTCTTCCCTTGAAGATGGACCCCTACCTAGGAAATGGCGGAAAGCCAGTTCTAAGGCCCGACTATTGATAAAAGGTTCAAAGAATTGCTTCCGGTATAGTTCAGATTTGCCCAAACGGCGAACAAACTCCTTCATGGAAATGTTCCCGTTTTTCACTAGAGATTCTAGATAAGAAATCGACAAACCGTAGGCGCGGGTAATGTCACGCTCAAATATTTGCCGGTAGGCAGCTTTAACTACCTCAGTTTTTTCTGAGGATGACAGACCGGGCTTCATCACAAACTTAGGACGCCGCTCGGCTGCATTAAAGTAACTTTGGGGCAATTGCAGCCCTTGTTGGTCTATCGAAGGGCGTTGCCGCAGTTTATCGGAGGGTGTAGCAGCTTTAAATTCGTTCAGGGTAATGTCAAAGTACTGGGCAACAATCTCCTGTGCCGACTGATCACCTTTGAAATAATCTAGTGAAGCCGCCCGCATTCCCTGGATTGCCACGATTGTGGCATCAGCTGAACAAGCATTTTCAATGACTTCCCGCAAACCTCGAACATTAACCACTAGGATGTTGGGATCACCAGCAACAATGGCGTAAGTGATATAGCGCAACGTCCAAGATAGGTCCCGCAAGGACTTTTGCATATTCCTCGGGCCATAGCGGTTGATGTCGATGGGACGGAAACTCGCTGGGGTTGGTCCAGTCGGAGAACTAAACAGAGCGCGGAAGCCCGAAAATAATCCACCTCCACTCTCGACAAAGGTACTAGTTCCCAAGGTTTTGGTGTCGGGAACCCCTGCAGCCCCAGCCCCTACTAGGGCAGGTTCTTCCTTAGGCTTTTCCAGGAAAGCCATTGGGGAACCACCCACAAAAATCCGGTTAGCCGCCTTGGATACGATTAGGTCTGAGTTTTTGGTGATCAGATCAGCAATTGCTAAACGCTTTTCTCCAGAACGGAAGTAATCCAGTAGCTCGTTGATCTCTCCATTTCCTAAGAAGCGGTCTTGCTGTTCTGCTTGGATAATGGTTGCAGATGGGACAGTTTGATAGAGTTGCACAGGGGCAACTGAGCTTCCACCACTTGCCTTGACACTCATTGGTTTGTTAAAGCTCCTAAATTTTTATGCTGTCATTGCGGACTTATGCCGCAGTTAATAAACACGTTTTAGACACCCATTTGGTGGGTAGGCATTTGATGTTAGTCCTATCCAATCTCACGAAGAAAGACGGGAGTAGAACAAGCCCCACGTCTAATGACCGGGGAGGAAAAACGACACGAGCGGTTTTAACCGTCGTCAAACCACCCTTTTCAGGGTGAGGGATTAAAAAATCCCTCAAAACTCCCATTTCTGGGGTTAAGTTTGCCTCGCCAATGTTATCGATCGGTACTCTCCAGATGGCACTGTCTTACCCCTCGTACAACTGTTTAACCATCCGGTTCTAGAGCTTGAGACTGGCACGCATCCCAAGGTAGGAACTTTAACTCTTATCGATAACGTAGTCCTCGTAAGACTTAGGCTGGTCAGCTATCTAAATAAAGAGGCTCGTTCGTGTAAGCGTGTGCTTCGCACAAAGCCCCGTCTTTTCAGAGCGGGGTGCTGACTGCTAAACTCGACTAGCTTTTAGATTAAAACTTTTCTGATCTCTACGGTTTATTTATTAAGAATTGTATAGAATTTAGGGGATCCAGTTCAGGATTGATGGCCATTGATCCCAGTAAACCCTCGAAATTATACTTTATTTTCGTAAAAAATTTCTCCGAATAATTAACTTTTGTAAAGTTTTGTGATGAAAACCTCTCAAGAAACCGCTGCTGCCGTTGAGCGCCTCTACGATACCTACCCTTTTCCCCCAGAACCCTTACTCGATGAGCCACCTCCTGGATACAACTGGCGCTGGAATTGGCGAGCTGCTTATAGTTTTTGTACTGGGCAAACACCCCAAAGAGAGGAGATTCGGATTCTAGATGCTGGTTGTGGAACAGGGGTAGGCACAGAGTATCTGGTTCACCTCAATCCCCAAGCCTCAGTAGTGGGGATTGATATTAGTGCTGGGGCCTTGAAGGTAGCCCAGGAACGCTGTCGCCGCTCAGGTGCTGATCGGGTCGAGTTTCATCACTTGAGCTTGTATGATGTTGACCAAATCGAGGGTCAGTTCGATCTAATTAACTGTGTAGGAGTGTTACATCACTTGCCAGACCCGATCCGTGGGATTCAATCGATAGCTAAGAAACTAGCACCGGGAGGCTTATTTCATATCTTTGTCTATGCTGAATTAGGACGCTGGGAAATCCAGTTGATGCAGCAAGCGATCGCACTTTTGCAGGGTCAAAACCAGGGAGACTACCAGGATGGGGTGAAAGTAGGTCGTCAATTATTTGAAGCATTACCAGAAAACAACCGAATTGTCAAGCGAGACCGGGAACGCTGGGCTTTGGAAAACCATCAGGATGAATGCTTCGCGGATATGTACGTTCATCCCCAAGAGATTGACTATAACATTGAAACCCTATTTGAACTAATCGATGCCGCTGGCTTAGAGTTTCTTGGGTTTTCCAATCCCCGCTACTGGCAGAAAGAGCGCTTATTTGGCAAAAATCCAGAGTTAATGGCACGCTCAGAAGGTCTCAGTGAACGGGAGCTATATCGGTTAATTGAATTATTAGATCCCGAACTGACTCATTATGAGTTTTTCCTGACCCGTCCTCCCTTAGAGCGGGTAGATTGGTCAGAAGATAACGACATGTTAGCAGCAATTCCAGAACGGCACCCTTGTATGACTGGTTGGCCAAGTAAGTCCCTATTTGACTATGATTACCAGCTGGTTAAGCTATCAGACGAAGAATTTAAGTTTCTCGAAGCCTGTGACCAGAATGGTAACTCAGCCGACAACTCATCCCAATCCCAAACTGTAGCAGAAATTATCAAGCATGTTAACTTCGATTTAGATGGAGTGCGATCGCTACTCCAACGCCAGTTGATTATGCTCAACATTGATAGATAATGCAAGCGGTCAGCGGTCAGCGGTCAGCGGTCAGCGGTCAGCGGTCAGCGGTCAGCGGTCAGCGGTCAGCGGTCAGCGGTCAGCGGTCAGCGGTCAGCCTTGGCCAAAGGCCACGCTACGCGAACAGCTTTGTGGAACAGGCTTCTAGCCTGTGAGGTGACTTCACTCAGATTAAACCAATGCTTACCTGTTTTATTCAAAAGCTGATAGCTGATAACTGATAGCTGATAGCTCTATCCCGATTCCCGATTCCCGATTCCCGATTCCCAATTCCCGATTCCCGATTCCCGATTCCCGATTCCCTGTTCAACACTTCTGCCATTAGCCATTACCCGATGACAAATGACAAATGTTTGCCCAAGGTTTCAGTAGTTGTACCAATCTACAACGGTGAAGCAGATTTACCAGACTTAGTCCGTTGTTTACAGGCACAGACCTATCCCACTGACCAAGTAGAGTATCTGTTAGTGGATAATAATAGCCGCGATCGCACAGCCTCACTCATCGAAACTGCTGTTACTGAGGGAGCATCTGAGGGCATAACCTTCCACTACATCCTAGAAGACCAGATTCAAAGCTCCTATGCCGCGCGTAACAAAGGAATTCGAGCGGCTTCGGGGGAAATAATTGCCTTTACTGATGCAGACTGTCGTCCCAAACCCCATTGGTTAGCAGACCTGGTCTCACCCTTTGCTAAGGTTAGTATTGGTATTGTTGCTGGTCAAATCATCGGCTTGCCCGGTAAAACCTGGCTAGAAAAACACGCTGAGTACCATAATGTTCTATCTCAGGAACATACCTTAAACCATTCCTATTGTCCCTACGGTCAAACCGCTAACCTAGCAATCCGACGGCAAGCATTAGAGGAAGTGGGATTGTTCCGTCCTTACCTGACCACTGGTGGTGATGCTGATATCTGCTGGCGTATTCAAAAGCAAAGCAAGTGGCAATTACACCTTGCCCCAACCGCCATAGTAGAGCACCGACACCGTTCCACCTTTCGGGAGTATCACAGTCAATGGCATCGCTATGGTCGCTCTAACCGTTACTTACATCAGCTCCATGGTGTGCCCTTGATGCGGGATATTCCACCAAGGGAATATCTGTATCGGATCAGTCGTTGGTTGCTGAAAGAACTACCGCGCAATAGTATTAAGGCGATCGCAGGCAAAACCGATCCGATTGAGTTAATCAGCACACCGATTGGTCTATTTGGAACTTGGGCAAGGGCAAAGGGACAACAGGAAGCCCGGCTGCCAGACAAAGCCGATCAGATAGAGTGGTTTTCCCATGGAAGCTGATAGCTGCATCCCGATTCTCGATTCCCGATTCCCGATTCCCGATTCCCGATTCCCGATTCCCGATTCTCGATTAATCACAAATCACTAATAACCAGTAAATTGCACTACATTGCGCTACACTAAGGCTAGTAGGGGTTAAGGAATTAGCGATGTCAGCAAAACTCTTATTGGTAGACGACGAACCAGGAGTAAGGGAAGCAGTGAAAGAGTATTTGGCAGAATTTGGTTTTACCGTACAGGTTGCCAGCAATGCTAATGATGCTTGGCAGATGTTACAGCAGAGCACACCCGAACTAGTAATTTCTGACATCATGATGCCTAAAGTGGATGGGTATCAATTCCTACAGCAGCTTCGAGATGACCCCCGTTTTAAAGCACTGCCAGTGGTGTTTCTGACCGCCCGTGGCATGACCTCAGATCGAATTCAGGGTTATCAGGCCGGTTGTGATGCGTACCTACCGAAGCCCTTTGATCCAGATGAATTAGTCGCTATTGTTCAAAACCTCTTGGAGCGTCGCGCTGCTAACTCGGAAGATAGTGTAGGGAGTACAGAGCTTGAAAAGATAGCCAAGCAAGTGGCTGAAATTCGCGCAATGTTAGACCAGAAGCATGGGATTGTCCAAACTCCTCCACCCTTGCGCATTGATTTTACCGCTAGAGAGCAGAGTGTCTTAGATTTGGTTGCCCAAGGGCTAATGAATAAAGAAATTGCCCGACGTTTAGAGACTAGTGTTCGTAATGTTGAGAAATACGTTAGTCGTTTGTTTAGCAAAACGGGAACCAATAGTCGTACCGAGTTAGTTCGCTATGCTTTGGAACATGGTTTAACGAAATAGAGGATAAAGCATTTATAGCAATTCTCATAATCATGAGGTACAAAGTTCTGGCTTTTAGGGAGCAGGGAGCAGGGAGCAGGGAAGAGGGAAGTCGGAAGTCGGAAGTGGAGAAACAATGTGTACCTAACAGTTATGCAAACCGCCGTAAGCAACGCCATTAGCAATGCCGAAAATTTAGATGTACCTGACTAGACTAGGAAACGCTATCCTATCCGTCAGGTTTTGTAAATTTATGTTACAAAAAACCGCTCCCTGCATAAAAAGTACCAATCACTCAGAGTAATAATTAAACCCACAAATATTTAGCCAATATCGCAGGAAACGATGGTTAATAGGATTTATGCCTTGCTAGTGGGGATCGATCACTACCCACCGGATTCAGTTCTTAAAGTGGATCCATTACAAGGCTCTGCTAACGACATTACAGCAATATAAGAGTATCTTAACGAACGCGATGAGTTATTGCATAAACTAACCTACTGAAGTTGGTTGACAAAATTTAGGTGCAGCGATCGCAATTTTGATGTGATATTTCCCAGAGTAACTGGATAACACTCGGTAGCTAAACTTGGACTGTAATTAATTGGATATATAACCTATGGACAGAACTGCTAAAATTGCCTATATTCTTGAAAAGCGCCAACCTTTGGCTAATAGAATTGAAGAGGTCGGAGTAAATTTAAACTCTCTTTATTCTAAACTTAGCTATCTCGACAATTATCGCCAACAGCTACTGGAAAAGGTTGATGAACCAAGCATAAATGGACGCTTGAAGGAAATCGATTTTTCCAAGATTCAGCAGGATCTTGTATCTGAGTTACAAGCACTGGCTAAACTCAAAACTCGTTTCTCGCGAGATACTCTTAACATCGGTGTGATTGGACGAGCAAGACAGGGTAAGAGTCGTTTATTACAAAGTTTAACTGGATTGACTGCAGCAGAAATTCCTGATGGCAGCGGTCAACACTGTACGGGGGTTCGCAGCAAGATTCACCATAACCCAAATGTTGAAACATATGGTGAGGTCTTGTTCTATACAGACCGTACTTTTATGGATGAGGTTATTGCTCCTTACTATGAGCAGTTAAAATTGGGAACTAAACCAATTGATATCGATGATTTTGCCAAAAAAGACCTGCCTTCGCTACCGAACGACCTTAAGGGTGCAGAGGTTAAGGCCAAATATGAACATCTACGCCAATATCATGAGAATGTAGATAAATATCGTCTCCTGTTGCAAGCCCCTTCCCCACGCCAGATCAAGAAAGAAGAGATTCGAGAATATGTAGCCCAAGACAACCTCCAAGGGGAGCGTATTTATTTCAACTATCTGGCAGTTCGAGAGGTCAGAATTATCTGCAAGTTTCCCAAGGATGATCTTGGAAAGATTGCTTTAGTTGATATGCCGGGATTAGGAGATACAGGAATTGGTGATGAAAAGAGGATGGTAAAAACCATTGGTGAGGATATTGATGCAGTGCTATTTGTCCGGATGCCAAAGAGTACAGGGGACTTTTGGGGGGACGTTGATGTGCAACTGTACGACACAGCCTATAGAGCTTTGAATGATCTGCCCCTGCCACTATGGTCTTTTATGGTTCTCAACAAACTGAGTGATGAGAGTAACTTACAACTCTGCCAACAATTGAAAACCGACATTACCAACAAACACATCAATGTTGCAGACTGTGTCATAGCTAACTGCGCTGAAGCTCAAGAGGCTAACGATCAGGTTTTAGATCCGATTCTTAACTACTTAGCTAAAACAATTACTGACCTAGATCAGCAATATGCCTCTGCTTGTCAGGATCGAATCAAGCAAATCCAAACATCAGTGGTGGCTGAGTTAGATAAAGCCCGTCAAGCATTAGGACAAGGAAAAATTTCAGGAGAGATGGTTGAATTCATCCCATTGTTTAATGGGCTTTGGGACGATTTGACCAGCGGTCTTGAAAAACTACTTAAACAACTTAGTAACCAAATTAATGAGCAAGACCGAGACTTTAAACAATCTGTAGAAGAGGCTATACAAAATTGCTATAACGATACCAAAATTCCCTCATCTTTGGAAGAAATTGAAAGTAGGCGTGATAGTAAAGGGGCTTACACAAGTGCCTATAGCGATTACCTCAATGAAATTCGCGCTCACCTATCACAACATTTTCTATCTCTAGATACTGGTTTGAAAAAATCGTTGGATAGGGTAAAATATCTAGTAGTAGAGGTATTAATTGTAAAGGCACATTTAGGAGGAATCACAGAAGCACAAGGGTCTGATTTTCTTGGAGAGCTCGCTAACCTACTGCCTGATCAAATTTTAGAGGGGCAACCCAGTAGACTAAAATTTGGATTCCAAATCCTCTCTGAATTTCAGCTTTCTTATCGAGGTACTATCCAACACCGAATTCGCCAGTGTCTTAATGGATTAACTCCTGATAGGACTGATCTGCATCTGTCTGGGAAGTCTCCCAATGCAGAGCAAATCAAGAGCAATCTCGAATCACTTCATGCAGCAGCTGTTTTTCAATGCGAAACAGCCTTAGAAGATTTTCTTTGTGAACCTTCCCAAGCTGCTTTTGCCATAGTAGAAGAATTTCTTGACCGTGTACTCCGTGCTGAAGCAGTCAAGGATGAATGGCAAATTTTTCTTTACCAGGAACGCGCTTCTATCTGGCCTAAGGAATTTGAGTTATTGGGTGAACGCTCGAGGGTACGCCAAGAGTGGCTAGAGGCAGTAGAACAGGCAACAAACCTAAATCAGCAAGAGTTGATGTCATTATTCAAGTAACACAACAAGGAGAATCAAATGCCCAAAGAACTTAAAGTCACAATGCTAGGACATAGAGGTGTAGGCAAGACAAGTGTTTTAACTGCCATGTATGAGCAGTTCTCTGATACGTTTAAGGAAGCCGATTTGCAACTGACTCCCGATCCTGAAAGTTCCGCACTTCTCCAACAGCGTTTAGGAGAGCTAAAAGGTCTGCTTGATGATTTTGAAGCGACGGGAGGATTGGAAGGAACAGAGAATCCCCAATCTTTTAAGTTTGGTCTAGGGAAGATTGGTGACAAACCATCTTTACAACTGACTTTTCAAGATTTTCCCGGTGGCTACCTGGATGATAAGGATGGGGAATTTGTCAAAAAGATAATGCATGAATGTGTTGCAGTTCTGATTGCTATTGACGCTCCTGCACTCATGGAAGCCAACGGCAAATGGCATCATTTGATGAACAGACCCAAGCAGATTTGCGATATTTTTAGCAGAAGCTATGGAGATTTAAAAGAACCTAGGCTCGTTATCCTTGTTCCTGTTCGTTGTGAAAAATATTTGCAAAATGAAGAAGATGCCACAAAGTTACTACACTGCATCAAAGATAAATATGCTGAATTATTGAGGTTATTCAAGAGCGAAAATTTGCTGACTAAGATTGCGTGCGTAATTACACCTATTCAAACTGTAGGAACTGTGATATTCAATAATATTAGAGTAGTGAATCAAAGACCGCGTTTTTACTTTCGCAAAATTAGTCATGATGCTGGATATAGTCCCAAAGATAGCGATCAGCCGTTACGGTATCTTTTGAGTTTCCTACTCAAACTTCATTACGATACGAAATGGGGCTGGTTTAATCCTATTCGTCATTGGCTAGGTTGGGATAAATTTCTTTTAAAAGCTGCGAAAAAGTCTGCTGATAAATGTAAATCAGCTCATGGTTTTGCTATTATACAAGGTAAAGATAAATTTTATATTAATAAATAGGAGTTAGCCATGAAACTTTATGTTCAAAGTGCTGGTTTGTCTCAAGATCAGGATTACTTTTGGCAAGAAATTACAAAGCATGAACAAAAGCCAATAGATGAACCAGATTTGGTTAAAAAATCTAAACTATTGCTTGAAACCCAAGCGTATTCGATTTTTATAGGGCGTGAGAGTGGTAACTTAATTTTGCTTGTCACAGGCATGAAAGCAAGCAAACGCAAAGATTATCGAGGTCGCACTATACGCAACTCTATAGCGTTGATTGCTCAAGATAATGAACAGAATGAGCAACAAATACGAGGAATCGCTGTGCTTGCATTAGAGGGAAAATTCCCAAATGACATTGACAGTGCTATTAAGGAAGGAGGGGAATACGGATTTGAAATTTCTTATGAACAAATCGAGAATGCCATCAAAGCATCGCTTCAAACCAAGAACTCCACTGGAACGAAGCATCTGATGATAGGGAAAAACTCAGACGATAATAGAAAAATTATTGCTGAGGAACTTAAAGAATACCGTCTACCTCAGAAAAGCAATGCTTCGGCTTCAGAAGCATTAGTCGTTGTTACCGGAATTAAGAAACAAGACGATCTCAAAAAAGCAGGAGTTTGGCGGGGATTATCGAATCTTGGAGATAACGAAGACCTTTCTCCCTATGAGCCACCGAATTCAGTTCAAAAAAATTTTCCAAGCTTGGAGATCCCAAGCTTTGACGAAAGTAAAAAATATAATCCCCAATTGGTAATAAGATTGATAATTTTTGGCGTGATTGGGCTAATTGCTCTAGGGTTTTTGGGTTTTTTGCGGAATATTTTTTTGATAGGAAAACAAAATCATTCTGAGCCAAACACTGTTGTTTTAGCTGCTATTAGCCCAGGTGGTGAGTATTTTGTAACTGCTGATCCTCATGGTAAAGTGCTAGTGCAAGATCCCCAAGGTAAAACTAATAATACCATTAAAAATAAGGCTGCGGTCAAATCAGTTGCCCTTAGCTCTGATGGAAGTTATGTCGTTACTGGCGATGAGACTGGAAAGGTGCAATTGTGGGATGTAACTAACAAAAAAAACATTGAGCTAAGACGTAATGTCAATTTAAAACATGAAAAAGCAGTTTTGTCACTGGCGATCAATTCTAATTCTTCTAGGGATAAAGTAAAAATAGTTAGTGGTGGTGCTGATGGGCAAGTGCTGTTGTGGAACGTAAATGTTAATGTTAACCAAGGTAAGGGCGAAGCTAACATCGAACGTTATATTCCATGATTAAGTAATCAGGTTGGGTCCCACCGTCACAAACGGGCAAGATGCCCATTCCACAGGTGCGACCCAAGGGCGGAACGGGCAAGATGCCCATTCCACAGGTGCGACCCAAGGGCGGAACGGGCAAGATGCCCATTCCACAAAACTTTTAAAATCATTCCATTATTAAGCAACGCCCACACTTTAGTTAGTATTAACTTATGTAAAGTTACGTTAAGATACGTTGCAGTTTCTTATCAAGCTTGTCAAAAGTTTGTTATCGTTCATTATCGGCATACATAAATTTAACAAAGAAAAAGAGATATGAAGACTTCTCAAACTCCCAACCATTTGGGTCAATCAGTGGCTCTAGGTCTGGTTTTAGTGGTAGCCAGTGTTGGTATTTTCATCCTGATGATGGTTCAAAGTGGTGCTTTGCAATCCTAGTTATCGTTGTGAATATGGATCAGGTTTGCTATACCTGGTTCAACTTTTCCTGAAACTCAATAAACCCAGCTATAGCGCTATAGCTGGGTCATAAATAAAAAAGACATCTACTATATATATCTATATCAGGATTGTTAGGTTATTAAAATTAAACTTGACATCATCCAAGAATAACCCTTCCGGTCTAGGCCGGAAGGGTTATTATCATAAGTTGACCCCAAACAATCCTGTAGCTTAACAAAACTTAACCAAAATTTATCCCAACTAACCCTTCCCGATTAGCGGGTGTTCATGGTAAAAATCATCAGTAAGTGAACCTCCCAAAGTACACGAGCCTGATGACTATGAAAACATTGACCTTGCTACAGCAAACTTTGTTCCTCCTTCTTAGCTTATTTTTTTCCGTAGTGGCAACCCCCCTGCCAGAAATTGCTGAAGCAATGCCAACTCTGGTATCTAGCCGACAGCAGTATAATCAACACCTCAATGACCTTCTCCATCAAGCACGAGAGTTGGTAGATGCGGGGGACTATGAGGGAGCTGTTGCGGTTTATAAAGAAGCAGCTAAGCTGGAGCAGAGAAACCCTAAGATTTTTTCGGGCATTGGCTATTTAAAGGCAAGTTTGGGCAAATTCCAAGAAGCTGCCGCCGCTTACAAAAAAGCGATCGCACTAGAGCCAGAAAATGCTAATTTCCATTACGCACTGGGTTACAGTCTCGCCAATGCTGGGGACAATGCTGGTGCTGCTACGGCCTATCGTCGTGCCACTAGACTGAACCGAGAGAATATTAACGCCTATTTTGGTTTGGCCATTACCCTGCTACGTCAAAAGGACTATCAAGGGGCCATAGAAACCTATGAAAAAATCCTGGAAATTGAGCCAGACAACCTAACAGTATACCAGTTAATCGGTGCAGCCTGGTTAGAGCAGGAAAATTCCGAAGAAGCCATTAAAGTGTTCCAAAAAGCAGCGGAAATTGCTCCGAACGAAACCCGTATCCAACTAAGTTTGGGCACAGCTTGGTTGATAGATGGAGATGAGATGGCTGGACTGGCGGCTTTTGAAAAAGCGGTGAAATTAGCCCCTCGTAATCCTGAAATTCACCTCCAAATCGGTCAAATTCTGGAATCGAGAGGGAATTTATCCAGGGCCCTCAAAGCATTTCGGCGAGCAGCTTCTGCCCAACCTGATTTAGTAGAAGCACAGGAGTACATCGGGAAAATTCTTCTGACCCAAGAACAATATGTACCAGCAGTAGTGACCTATAGACGTTTGATTGAACTGGCTCCAGAAAATGCCCAAGCTCACTATAACCTAGCAGTAGCCTTAAAAAAACGTTCTCGCGTCACCGAAGCTCTCACTGCTATCGAAAAAGCCCTAGAACTTTACCAGACTCAACGGGATAACGAAGGGATTGAGCAGACCGAGTCTCTGCTTAAGCAACTGCAAGAGTTTCTTTAAGGATCAGCACAGATCCAAATCTTTTGGATCTATCCCTTTAGCTTTTAATTGCGACCGCAATGCTTTCATACGACTTCTTTCTTGGGCCAAGGTTTTTTGAGCTTGGTTTAAAGCTTCCTGTGCTTCTTCTAAAGCTTCCTCTGCTTGCTCTGCCCGTTGACGTTCTTGTTCTGCCTGTTGTTGAGCCCTATCTTTGAGCTCACTAATTTCCAAATAGCTAGCAAACCGCTGTCCATTTGGAGAATAAAGCACTAATTCCGACTCTACTAACTCAAAGGTAATTGCTAAACGGGGACTAACCCAACCTACCATCTGAGGGATGGGTTCTAAGGTTTCTCCTGAACGCAACCAGCCTTTTAGTTTTATCCGATTTGGGTCAAAAAGATAGTACTCTTCTACTTCATGGCTCTGATAAAACTTGAGTTTATCCTCTTCTAATTCTTTGATAGTGTTAGTTTCTGATGCAATTTCAAACACCACCTGGGGATTAAGATTATCTTCAACCCAGGTCTTGTAGGAACGCCGATGCCCTTTCGGTCTACCGACAACCACCATCACATCCGGTGCTTGGTTAATTTTTGGTTTTCCTTGTACTGGATACCACAACAAATCCCCAGCGACGAAAACATTGGGGTCATCCTTGAATCGGACTTCTAGGCCATACTTAATGGTGGTAATTAGTTCAAATTGAAGAGTATTGTCCACCAAAGGTTTGCCGTCACTTTCCGGATATAAGATGTCATCGGTGGTCGGCTGTAGCGGCTGAACCATTGGAAAAACTGTTACCTGAGCTGATAAGCCTATTTTATCTTATCTAGGGTTTGTATATGGGTTGTAAACACAGTAATTGCCATAAAAGGCTTGCATAAAAGAGGCAAAAGGCAAGAGCTCCGGAGTTTTATTGGAGAAAAAAAAAAGACCATTACAGTTTACATATCATTTATAACCCCTATACCAACGGTTTCAGAGATCAAAAACCGAAACTATCAATCCGCACGATTTTCGTAAATTTTTGTTAAAAATAACCTAAAAATTCCGTAAACTGCCTGGCTTTCCCTGGAAAATAAATAATAATCTAGAGGTAAAGTTCCTTGACTGCTATAGGTACTCCAGACAACTAGCTAGTTGTGCAGAGGCGGACAGATGAATAATCAGCAAAGTAAGCCCTCAACCAGAGGGCTAGGGATATTGCCCTTAACTGAGGGAGCCATAACCCTAGTGGGATGGATGGTGATGGCTTTTTCGGGAAATTATGCCCTAGCCCAGATTAGCCCTGATCAAACTTTGGGTAATGAATCTTCAGTGGTAACACCAAATCTAAGTATTAGGGGAGAGCCAGGGGACTTGATTGAAGGGGGAGCAGCGCGAGGTAGTAACCTGTTCCACAGCTTTCAAGATTTTAATGTTGGTCAGCTACAGCGGGTTTACTTTGCCAATCCAGCCGGAATCGAGAACATTCTCTCTCGGGTGACCGGGAGTAATATCTCCAACATTCTAGGCACTCTTGGTGTCGATGGTGGAGCGAATCTGTTTTTACTCAATCCCAATGGCATCGTGTTTGGCCAGAATGCCAGGTTAGATGTGGCAGGTTCCTTTGTCGCCAGTACAGCCAATAGTTTAGTGTTCAACAACGGTACAGAATTCAGTGCCACCAATCCACAAGCCCCCCCTTTATTGAGTATTAATATTACTCCGGGATTGCAGTATGGCTTGAATCACCCCAAACCCATAATCACTAACGGTGGTTATTTAGTAGTCGGGCAAGACCTAACCCTAGCTGCTGGCAATCTTGACTTACAAGGTCAACTAATTGCTGGAGGAGATGTGACACTCCATGGAGAAGATACAGTTCAAATACGCGATAGTATCGGGCGACCATTTATTGCCGCTGCTGGCGGTAAGTTATTGATTCAGGGCAATCAAGGGGTGGATATATTTGCCTTGAACCATCCAGACAGTGGTCTGTTTTCCGGTGGGGATCTGGTTTTGCGATCGCAAAATACTGTCGCAGGTGATGCCCACTATTGGAGTGGTGGCAGTTTCCGGATTGAACAGCTCGATGGCAGTCTCGGAGATTTATTTAGTCCCGATGACCCGATTATTCGCTCAGTTGGGGATGTTAGTTTCAACAGCTATCTAGGCACCTCCCTACATATTGTGGCAGGGGGAGCGGTAGAGATCGGCTCTGTGATCATTACAGGCTCAGAAACAGGTACAGAAGGAATAGACTTTATTTCCGAAGCCATTACCTTATCTAATGGCACAGTAGTGAATATTAACGGTCAGACTGAACCGACTCTTGATATTCGTGCTGGAGTAGATCCGAATCAAGTTGATCCCCGTGGACTTACAGGCAAGCAATTCCGTGACATTTTCAATGGGAATATCTTTTTTGGCAGACCCACTATTACAGATAGTGCTACGAGTGCAGATATTAAAATCGGCACTATCGCTTTTACTAATCTCAATGATCTGTTGGCAGGAACCGTTTTACTAACCAATCAGTACAAGCCTAATCCCTTACTAGCAGGAGATATTGAAGTTTCAGCTACTCTAGATTTTTTAGCGCCAAATCTAGCCATTCAGAACGGCGAAGTATCCAAGGGAGGATCAGTTACTATCGATTCTCGCGGTAGCATTACTCTCAACGGTATAGTAAATACCATTGCTATTCCAAATAATGATGCGTCTAACCCTTTCTCTGGCAATGGGGGTGATGTCACGTTTTTGGCCAATGAGAACATCACCCTCAATCCAGGTTCTTTCATTGCTTCTGCTGGAATAGTGGGTGGTAATATCACCCTCAACAGCGGTAGCAACTTTTTGCTGGATGACTCTGGTGTTGTTACTGTTACAACTGGGGCAGGTGTAGGAGGAAATTTAATTGTCAATGCCCCTGAGTCAGTGACATTAATTAATAGAGAAGGGTCAGGCTTCAAAAATTTAGGGAATTTGGTCAACGAGTTTACCAATTCAGACTTGGTAGAACAGCTCCTAGGTTTCGAGGGGTCTGGCTTGGCAACGGTTACAATTGGACCAGGGAATTCTGGGGACTTAACTATTGACACCAGAACTTTGAGTATCCAAAACCAAGCATCACAGAATCAAGAATCACCTAGTTATGCTGGAGCTACTACTATCGCTTTAGGTGGTAGTCGTGGCAAGAGTGGAAATTTAACTGTTAACGCTGAGTCGGTAGAAATTGTTGGCAACGAAACGGGTCCATTTACCCCTACTCCTAACGAACGGTTAGCCTTGGCTATCAGAGATATTCCCACGGGGTTGACGACTGCTACTGTAGGTAGTGGTCAGGGAGGGGACTTAACCATTAATACCCAACGTTTAACAATTCAGAATGGAGCTGGAGTAACCACAGGAACTGTTGCCAGAAGCCTAGAAAACCCAGGGGATGGGGGAAATTTAACCATAAATGCTACTGAGTCAGTGACATTGTCTGGTAAGGCGGCTTTGGCTACCGGTACCTTGAACTCATCTCAGGCAGGTAAGTTGGAGGTCAAAACACCCACATTGACTCTCGGGGATGGAGCGGTGATTGCTTCTGATACCATTGGTTCAGGGAATGCTGGGGACTTAACGATTAACACCGAGCAACTGTTAGTACGTGATGGCTCCAGAATTGGCGCAGCAACAGGAAATAGTGGTACGGGAGCCAATATAACCATTGCTTCGGACTTAGTCGAGTTAGTTGGTACTGCTGTCGATGATCAGAATACTGTAGTTCCTAGTGGTATATTCGCTAACTCTCAATTCATTGACATTGAAAATTTTACAAATGAACTTGGCGATGCTGGGAATATTAACATTGATACAGAAAATTTGATTGTTGGGGATGGGGCAGTTGTATTGAGTTCTACCGAAGGTCAAGGCATCGGTGGAACGATAACTATTGATGTTAATACTCTCGAAATTACTACTGGTGGACAACTTCGCACCACTGCCTTTGGGGAAGGTGGGGCTGGTGACATTACCCTGAATATCGATAACAGGGTGCTGATCGCAAATCTCAATAGCGGACTGTTAGCAGAGACTGAAGGCGCTGGGGCTGGTGGAACGATCACGATTAATACTCCAGAGCTGACACTCCAGGATCAAGGACAGATTTCTGCATTTACCTCTGGTACAGGAACTTCTGGAAGCATTGTTGTTGAGAATGCTGACTCTGTCGAGCTTGCCGACAACAGCTCAATTTCAACGGAGGTAAGGGCTGGTGCAAAGGTAAACCCTAGCCCAGGGGAGGAAGTGGGTAAGATTGATATTAAAACGCGATCGCTTACTTTAAACAATGACTCTCAAATAACTGCCAGCACATCTGGGCTTGGGAATGCAGGTAGTATCTTTATAAAAGATGCTCAACAGGTTAACCTTGATCTCAATAGTTCGATATCCACAGCAGTAAACCCTGGTGCAGTTGGCAATGGTGGGGATGTCGATATTGAAACCAAGTCTCTATCTCTAGATAACACCTCGGAAATTGAAGCAAGTACTGCCGGTACCGGAGATGCAGGTAGTATCACAATCCCAGATGCCCAGGAGGTTAACCTTGATCGGAATAGTTCGATATCCACAGCAGTAAATACTGGTGCAGTTGCCCAAAAAGACAGCAATATTGCGATTAAAACGCGATCGCTTACTTTAAACAATGACTCTGACATAACTGCCAGCACCTCTGGGATAGGGAATGCCGGTAGTATCACCATACAAGAGGCTCAACAGGTTGACCTGAATCGGAATAGTTCCATATCGACAGCAGTAAACTTTGGTGCAGAGGGCAATGGTGGGAATGTCGAGATTGAAACCAAGTCTCTATCCCTGGACAATCAGTCGCAAATTGAAGCGAGTACTGCCGGTAACGGAAATGCCGGTAGTATCAAAATCCCAGACGCAGAGGAAGTTTCCCTTAATCGGAATAGTTCGATCTCTACAGAGGTGAAGAAAGGTGCAATTGTCCAAAAAGACAACAATATTGATATTGACAGCAATATTGATATTAAAACGCGATCGCTTACTTTAAACAATGACTCTGACATAACTGCCAGCACCTCTGGGATAGGGAATGCCGGTAGTATCACCATACAAGAGGCTCAACAGGTTGACCTGAATCGGAATAGTTCCATATCCACAGCAGTAAATACTGGAGCAGAGGGCAATGGTGGGAATGTCGAGATTGAAACCAAGTCTCTATCCCTGGACAATCAGTCGCAAATTGAAGCGAGTACTGCCGGTAACGGAAATGCAGGTAGTATCACCATCCCAGATGCCGAGGAGGTTAACCTTAATCGGAATAGTTCGATATCTACAGAGATTAAGGAAGGTGCAGTTGCCGAAAAAGCTAGCAATATTGATCTAAAAACGCGATCGCTTACTTTAACCAATGACTCTGACATAACTGCCAGCACCTCTGGGATAGGGAATGCCGGTAGTATCACCATACAAGAGGCTCAACAGGTTAACCTTGATCGGAACAGTTCCATATCCACAGCAGTCAATACTGGAGCAGTTGGCAATGGTGGGAATGTCGAGATTGAAACCAAGTCTTTATCCCTGGACAATCAGTCGCAAATTGAAGCGAGTACTGCCGGTACCGGAGATGCCGGTAGTATCACCATCCCAGACGCAGAGGAGGTTAACCTTAATCGGAAGAGTTCGATATCCACAGCAGTAAACCCTGGTGCAGTTGGCGATGGTGGGAATATTGATCTAAAAACGCGGACGCTAAAATTAAATCAATCTCAAATAACTGCTGCTAGTACTGATGCTCAGGGCGATGCCGGTCAAGTCCAAGTGCGGGATGCTCAACAGGTTGACCTTAATCGGAATAGTTCGATATCTACAGAGATTAAGGAAGGTGCAGTTGCCGAAAAAGCTAGCAATATTGATCTAAAAACGCGATCGCTTACCTTAAACAATGACTCTAACATAACTGCCAGCACCTCTGGGATAGGGGATGCCGGTAGTATCACAATACAAGAGGCTGAACAGGTTAACCTTGATCGGAAGAGTTCGATATCCACAGCAGTAAACCCTGGTGCAGTTGGTAATGGTGGGGATATTGATCTAAAAACGCGGACGCTAAAATTAAATCAATCTCAAATAACTGCTAGTACTGATGCTCAGGGCGATGCTGGTAGTATCTTCATACAAGAGGCTCAACAGGTTAACCTTAATCGGAATAGTTCCATATCCACAGCAGTAAACTCTGGAGCAGATGCTGAAAAAGCCGGTAATATTGATCTAAAAACGCGATCGCTTACCTTAACTAATGACTCTCAAATAACTGCCAGCACTTCTGGGAAAGGGGATGCCGGTCAAATCAAAATACAAGAGGCTCAACAGGTTGACCTTAATCGGAATAGTTCCATATCCACAGCAGTAAACCCTGGTGCAGTTGGTAATGGTGGGGATATTGATCTAAAAACGCGATCGCTTACCTTAACCAATGAATCTGAAATAACTTCCAGCACTGCTGGTGATGGAGATGCCGGTAACATCACCCTTCAGGCTAAGCAAGTGACCATCCAGGGAGACTCACAGGTGTCAGCCACTACAACTTCTGGTGGTAAGGGTGGCAACATTGAAATAATTGAGGCCAATCGGTTTGAGGCTACCGACGGTGGCAACGTCAGAACCACCACCGAAGGTACTAACCAGGCTGGTGATATTACTCTGGAAGTACGAGATGATATTACTTTAGCTGGAACTGGAAGTGGGCTGTTTGCCAACACCACGTCCGGTTCTAGCGGCGATGGTGGCAATATTTTCGTTGACCCCAGAACTGTCACCATTCGGGATGGAGCCAAGATAGCTGTAGATAGCCAAGGCACCGGAAAAGGGGGCAATATTGAGCTTCAGGCAGGCACACTCACCCTTAATAATCAAGCAGAGCTATCCGCAGAAACGGCTAGCAACCAAGGGGGCAATATTACCTTAACCATTGACGAGTTGTTGTTCTTGCGACGGGAGAGTAAAATATCCACTACCGCAGGTACTGCTCAAGCTGGTGGAAACGGCGGCAATATTACGATTAATGCTCCCTTTATCATAGGCATTCGTCAAGAAAATAGCGACATTACTGCTAATGCTTTTGAAGGCAATGGCGGCAATATCAACATCACCACCCAAGGTATCATTGGGCTAGAGTTCCGAGAAAACCTCACTCCCCTCAGTGACATTACCGCTAGCTCTGAGTTTGGTGTAGATGGTACCGTCAACATCAATGCACCTCAAATTGACCCCAGCCGAGGGTTGTCGGAATTGCCAAGCGATGTCATTGATGTCTCTCAACTAATTGAAAAAAACCTCTGTGCTGCCGGTGAGGGCAGTGAATTTATTGCCACAGGTCGTGGTGGCTTACCGATTTCTCCTAACGAAACCCTGAACCCCAATGCTACATGGGACGATTGGCGTATCACTGAGCAACCTCAAACTAGGATCAGAAAACGTCGGTCAAGGTCAAGGCAGCATCAACTACAGATTAATCAACCACAGACCAATAACCCTAAACCTAAACAAATTGTAGAAGCCCAAGGCTGGGTTATCGGTGCCAACGGGGAGGTAATTCTCACCGCCCATCCAGTCATAGTGACTCCGAAGGGTACGTGGTTACATCAAGTAGATTGTCCGATGCTTCACCAAACCTTTAAGTAGCTGCGGTGAGTTTTCTGGGGAAGCCAGAGGATAGATCCTCCTCCCGTCCCCCTTAACAAGGGGGAAGCCAGAGGATAGATCCTCCTCCCGTCCCTCTTAACAAGATAGATCCCCCTCCCGTCCCCCTTAACAAGGGGGAAGCCAGAGGATAGATCCTCCTCCCGTCCCTCTTAACAAGATAGATCCCCCTCCCGTCCCCCTTAACAAGATAGATCCCCCTCCCGTCCCCCTTAACAAGGGGGAAGCTGTGCGATCGCTTTTCCCTGCTCCCTGCTCCCTGCTCCCTGCTCCCTGTTCCCTGTTCCCTGTTCCCTGTTCCCTAAAAACCCGGGACTGTGTACCTAACCGAATTGAGAACTGCCATAAATGAAGCGCCTAATTCAGTTTATTTTAATGACCTTGTTGGGGCTAATCTTAAGCCGTGGTGTACACGCACTACCCTTCTATGCTGCCCATCAGCACTCAGTCATCAGCACTCAGCCATCAGCAGTCAGCCATCAGCACTCAACTATCAGCACTGACCTATTAGCACTCAATAACAGTGAGCAGAACGCAACAGTAAGCAAGACACAACAGCAAGCAGGAAGCACGAAGCACTACCTGCTGCTGGAAAAAGGCAAACAATATTACGATGCTGGACAATATTCTGATGCTGCACGAGTATTGCAGCAGGCGGCACAAGCTTATCAAGCCACAGGAGATATCCTCAACCAAGCCCAAGCCCTGTGTTTGCTGTCCTTAGTCACTCAGCAACTTGGGGAATGGGATAAAGCCCAAGCAGCCATTGACTCCAGTTTGTCGTTGCTAGAAACTGTATCCAGGGGCGGTGAGGGAGTATTGGCTAAAGTGTTGAACACTCAAGGGCGTTTGCAATTGGTACAGGGAAATGCTGAAGCTGCCCTGAACACCTGGCAAAATGCTGAAGCACTGTATGCTAAAGCCAATGATCGGGTTGGTGTGCTTGGTAGCCAGATTAATCAAGCCCAAGCGATGCAGTCTTTGGGACTTTACCGTCGAGCCAAGAAGCTATTGACTCAGGTAAGACAAACCCTGCTGGCACAACCGGATTCTCCTCTAAAAGCTATTGGCTTACACAATCTTGGTAATGTGTTTCGACAAGCAGGGGATTTAAAGCAATCTAAACAGACCTTAACCAAAAGTTGGACAGTCGCACAACGAATAAAATCTCCAGAATCCCAGAGTCAAGTGTTACTGAGTTTAGGTAATACTGAGCGAGCCTTAGCCACAAGAGCAAAAGACTTGAATAATAACAAAGCATTCCAGCAGCATATCCAAGAGGCGATAACTCACTATCAACAAGCAGCAGCAACCACCACCTCACCTATCACCCAAATTCAAGCACAATTGAATCAGCTAAGTTTACTCATCGAAACAGACCAGGAGAAATCTGTTCAAGCGTTGTTGCCACAAATCCAGACATTGCTAACTAAATTACCATCCAGTAGAGCATCAGTTTACGCCCACGTAAATTTCGCTCAAAGTCTGATCAAGATCAGAAATCGAAAATTGCGTACGCAAATTACCAAACCAATTCCCACACCAATTCCCAATTCCCAAGACATTGCTCAACTACTCAACACAGCCATTGAGCAAGCTAAAACCCTAGAAGACAAACGAGCAGAATCCTATGCCCTGGGCACCCTTGGTAACTGGTTTGAACAAACTAAAGATTCGTCAAATGCCATAACCTTTACCAAGTCAGCGCTTCTGATTGCCCAAGGGATTAATGCACCAGATATTGCTTATCAGTGGCAGTGGCAAATGGGACGTATACTTAAGGCTGAAGCCGAACAAGCCACTAAAACCAGAAATGGTGATAGTGAAACAGTAAGCGACCTGATCCAGAATGCGATCGCTTATTATACCCAAGCCTCTAATACCTTAACGAATTTACGGAGTGATTTAGTTACTCTCAATCCTGACATCCAGTTTTCCTTCCGAGAACAAGTAGAACCGGTTTATCGACAGTTAGTTGATTTACTATTGCGTTCTCCTCAACCAAGTAACGATAATCTCAAACAAGCCCGTGATGCTATTGAAGCACTCCAGCTTGCTGAAATCGACAACTTCTTTCGAGACGCCTGCGCCAAGCCAGAAAAGGTCAACATTGATAATTTAGACCCTACAGCAGCGGTCATTTACCCGATTATCTTAAAAGACGGCTTAGCGGTAATCCTCAAATTGCCTGAACCAGATAACTTGCGTTACTATATCCATCATAACATATCAGAAGCTCAAGTAGACGAAGCGGTCAAAAAGTTCAGGAATTTCCTAAGAAGACGTAGCACTAGTATTAGCAAAGTCAAAAAAGAATCCCAACAAATTTATGACTGGCTAATCAGACCCTTTGAAGAAGAACTAGAGAGTAACCCTGAGGCAGACCAAAGCCCAATAAAAACCCTAGTATTTGTTCTAGATGGGTCATTACGAAATGTTCCTGTAGCAGCCCTTTATGATGGCAAACAGTATTTAATAGAACGGTATGCTGTAGCTGTGACCCCTGGCTTACAGTTAGTGGACCCCAAACCATTGCCACGGCAACAGCTAACAGCCCTAATTGCTGGAGCTACTAACGCTCCCAGCTTTAAAAAAGAAGGTTTAGGACCAATCGATAACGTAGGATTCGAGTTAACCAAAATTGGGGAACAGGTCAACCGTAGTCAGAAACTGGAAAATCAAGAATTTATCAAAGAAAACCTGCAAAATCAACTAACAGCAGCGTCTTTCAATGTTGTTCATATTGCCACTCACGGCCAGTTCAGTTCCAACCCAGAGCAAACATTTATCCTAGACTGGGATGAACGCATCAAAGTCAAGGATTTAGATAACTTACTACGGATGAGTGACTCCAGTGGCACCACCCCCATTGAACTGTTGTTGCTGAGTGCTTGTCAGACTGCTACTGGGGACAAACGAGCCGCTTTAGGACTAGCTGGGATAGCGATTAGAGCAGGAGCACGCAGTACCCTAGCCACCTTGTGGCAAGTTAATGATGCCTCTACAGCCGAATTTATGAATCAGTTCTACCAACAGTTAAATAATTCACAGTTGACTAAAGCCGAAGCCCTGCGAAATGCTCAATTAGCGTTTCTGAAGAAGAAATATCCCAGCACAGACTACCATCGTCCTCATATTTGGGCACCATTTATTTTGGTTGGGAATTGGCTGTGAATTCCAGTATGTTTAAGTTAAAGGTTGAATATTAGAGGTTGAATGTTGAATGTTGCAGGTTGAATGTTGCAGGTTGAATGTTGCAGGTTGAGAGGTTAAATGTTGTTCGCCCCGTATTCGGTGTAGGGTAGGTTGTCTGTTATAATTCTAACTTCTAACTTCTAACTTCTAACTTCTAACTTCTAAAACGAGCACCGCTATAATTTACTGAAGGTTACCCAAAATGTTTGTTTTAGAAATTGTTTCTACGAAACTTTGATCAGTCAATAGCTTAATCCAAGCAGTTTCAAGATTCATATTTTGTGGATCTTGCAGCCGTAATTCAGCTAGCTCAGTTAGGGTATCATACCATATGTGATGCTTGCCATAAGCTGCAATTCTCTCTAGAGGAGTATTAGCCCCATTTAACTCCCTTTCTAAGTCTTTAGACTGGGCAACTCGGCGAACTAGTCCTGTCACAGACGCTGGAGTTGGTAATTCATTGGATAATTCCGTAGAAGGGCAATTGATCTCTAGATTCCAGCGATAGGTTTGACCAACTTCCAAGGGATTTTCTGTCTTAGGAAGCGTAATACTAACAATGCCTGGCTGGTCTGGTAGCTTAACAGATTCTCGGTAAATATCGTTTTCCCCATCCTCATCCTGCAAGGAAAATTCTCCCGACGGTGCATCCTCTGAGGTGTAAGGTAGATATATCCAAAAGGTTGGATAATCACTTACGCTTAAATCCAAATTATAACCACCTACTAAAGGAGTCAGTAGTGGAAGCTCCGGCTTGTATAGGCAATCACCACGGGTTCCAGTACCGTGGGGAGCAGAAGGAGTCCCATTGTCTGGGGGTTTGGGATTGGGTTGGATAAAGTAAATTGGTACTTGCCCAAGATTGATGGATTGATCAGCCTCTACTCGGGAGACCAAGAAACAGCTGATCCAGCCAACAAAGACTAAATTAGAGGCAAATAGGTATTTAAGCCGAAATAATTTAGTTAACATCATAACTCAAAATTCAGATCAACATCGATAGATGTTTACCTGATATATCCAATTGATGGATTCAGATAAACACCCCTGTATATCACAACTTCCAGATAAAAATCCGGTCAAGTGTTGTGATTAGTTATTAGTAATTAGTCATACCAAATCCGGGTTAATAATCCCATTTTTAGTCAGTATGGGCAGACAAATTTTTTTTATTATATTATAATTAGCCCAATTTATTATAGCATCAACCACTATAATAAGTCGCGGCTAAAGGGGGGTTATCAAAAGTAATTTGGTATCATTATTCATTGGTCATTTGTAACTAGCAAGAGACTTAATGTAGATCACAAAAGACTAATTACTAATTACGAGTCAATTACTATGATCTCTTCTCTAAACGACAGTAAACGACCACACCAGTAGCCACCAATGCTATAGTAGCGGAAATTAATGGCACCCAACCACCTGTTACTATAAGCAAAACCCAGCAACTTCCATATAAAACAACCACAGCAGTTCCAGTACCCAACAGGACGGAACGCAGCACGTTAAAGTTTCCAGCAACCGTACCCCCGAGCGCAGCCCAGCACCAAATCCAGAGCGCTTCACCAGGCTCAGACCACCACCAAATCAACGGTCGGTTATCCAGCACTGCACTGAGGATGTGACTGATCATCTGTGCCTGAATTTCTATCCCACTCATGGTCTCAACAGACCACTGACCACCACTGTAGGGTGTGCGCCAAAAATTATCATTAAAACTAGGCGCAATGGTACCGATGATCACAATGCGATTCCTGACTAAGTCAGGATTGAACTGATCCCTAAAAACCTCTGCAAGGGAAACGGTCTCAGCAATTTGACCGGAAGCTCGATAATTCAGTAATAGTTGCTGACCACGAGAGTCTAGATTGTGATATCCACCAGAATCCTTTTCTAGGGTCTTAAAAACTGTAGTGCCAAGCTTTAAGTAATTTTCTGTCACCTCCAACTGGATTCCTAGATCAGCCAGATAACGTGTTGCCAACTGGACATTAAATGAGTAGTAGCTCTGACAAGGAGATGGTGACCCTACAGCCAACAAATGGCGACGGATAATGCGATCGGGGTCGAGTAAAACATTATTAAAGCCTTGGCGAACCTCTGGGACTTCTGGAGGTGGGGAAACTCCTGGGTCTCCGTATTGGCAGATGGCAAAAAAGTGATCACTAGTTTGCATCCGAGTCGCTAAATCCTGGTATTCCCCTCCCACAGGATTCTCCCGATAAATATCCAAACCAATAGCTCTCGGTTGATACTGCTCCAGCTTTGCCAGCAGTTTGGCTAAGGAACGATCCGATAAGGAGGCGGCTCTTCTTTCTTCCTTAGGTTGAGACTGCACATCCTCTTCAGTGATTGTGACTAATAACAGTCGCTGATCTGGTCCTTCATGGGGTCGCAGCCGCATCAACTGGTCAAACCCTTGCAGTTCCCAGGGCTGCAATAGGCCAAGCGATCGCACTCCCATTACCAAGCTAGTGACCACTATGCTAGATAGCAGCACTCTCTGGACACTACGCCACTTGCCTTTAGAAGAGACCGATGGTGTTTGTGATGGTGTTTGTGATGGTGTTTCCGATGGTATTTCTGATGGTATTTCTGATGGTATTTCTGACTCTTGGTACAAATCTTCCCAAGCTGGGGGTTCTTGTCCTAGATTCTGGTAAATTACTGGCAACCAACTGGCGCAGGGAAACTGACGCTCCAACCCCTGCAATTTCTCCCGTGCTTCCCGCGTTGCCAGATATAAAGACTTACCATTAGCAAACCCGTTCAAAAAATACTTCAAAAATTTTTGAGCGACCTGATCTGGCACCAACTCCCGCATTATAATCATTTGGGGAATTTGCAAATCATGGAGTTTCCGTGCCAATCCCAACCCATCACAAGAATTAAAAATTGCCAGTTTTAAGCCCTGGGCCACGGCTTTTTTGAGGGCATACCACAGTTCATCAATGGTTAAGCTATCAGTAGGATTAATATAAATTCGACCCGTTTCCCCCTCTGTCTCACTATGTCCTGCGAAAAAGATAATATCCCAAGGTTGCTCCCATAACTGGTCATTAATTTCGTGATGTTTGGGCTTCACTAAAAAGACGGTTTCTGCATGAGATAAATTCTCCAGCAGTTGTCGATCTGCCTTAATATTAATACCAGCACTATGACCTAAAATTGCTAAAATTTTAACTTTAGATTTCCCGGTAGGTGCAGAGCCTTCGGGTCGCTTAAACTGTTTTCCACTCAGAGCAAATTCAGCCTTGGGGTAACGCTCAAAAAAATCCCACAGATGCCAAGGCAGCTTTTGTAACTGGGTATTTTCCGTGCGAATCAGCACCCGAATGGTTTCCTCTGGGTTTAACTCTTCCCGTAATCGCTTATCAATGGGACGAAACTGTTCAGAATCCAGCCATCGTTTTAGTCTATTACCTAACTCATGGGCTGAATCCCCACATTCCTTGAGCTTTTGGTTAATGGAACCACCATAGATAATTTTTCCGGGCTGGATTCTCGCGGGTGAACCTAGGCTCCGATATTTTTCGCGCCAATGGTCTTGTAAGTAAGTAGTGAGTTCTGAATCTGCAGGCAAGTAACCTGTCATTTCCAGCGTTGGGCGTGACCCTTCTTCACCAATTTCTAAGCGTACCTGAAACCCCTGCTGCTGGGAATCATCATCTAGACTCAGGACAACTAACTTTCCCATTTTTGGTAATTATTTATTAGGTATTAAGTATTAGTAATCGAGTAAGTATTGAGCTATCAGCTATCAGCTATCAGATTATGCGCCCCAGCGTCGTTCGCACAGCGTGGCCAAACGCGCCCCGCGTGGCCTAAAGGCCAAGGCCAAAGCCTGTGCCACGCTACTTGAGGTGCTATCACCCATCATGGGCGTAGCGTGCATGGCTCAAAGGCCTTTGGCCTTGGCTGACTGCTGACTGCTGACTGCTGAATGCTTACGTAATCGATAAAAATATTCCCCATTACCCCTTACTTCTGATTAAGAAATTTTATGCAATAGCGATGGATTTATAGACGATGCTTTCCCTGAGTCAGTTTCTCACTAAAAAACTAGCCCTACTTACTCGGGCTTTCCTATAATAATACCAAATCCCCTTTATTACCCCTACTTCCTATAAGCCAAAATCTAGACAACTGCTATAGTAATATTATATCTAATTAATAATCGGATTAATACAAGGCTGGGTTTACGAAGCATACCGGTAGCGCAATCGCCGCTAACTTTAGATTAAAAAATTTTCCGTAATACTGACATCATTCAAAACTAACTTAATGCTAAAACGTTCTCTCGGTTCACCACTTACTTGCAACTTAATATTTTCCGTCTCTCTAGCTTGGGTTTGAATCACCGCAATTCCCTCGTGATCCAGCACCATAATCTGTAGATTCTTGGGAAGACGGTCTCTATCACCACGAGGATAAAGTTCAATGAATATATTCATTTTCGGTGAGTCCGTTGGATGTAGCTCTACAAATAAAGCCACCTTCTCACCACCCCAGGCGATTTCCGAACCGAGTAGTTTACCTCGTTTTACTCCCACGGTAGTATGCAATCCTTTACTAGGTTGGTCAAAGGGGAAACTTCTCAAATCCAGCCAAGGCTCCGGTGCTGGCTGTAAGATAGTTTCCACAGTCTTCCAATCTGCATCAAAACTATTGTCTAACCACTGGCTTAATCGCACTACTGCTGTCTGGCTTTGTGGTTGCTGTTGTTGGCTAGAGTCTGTTTCCATAGTGTTGGAGGGTGAAGCATCGGGACAGAAGACCTTGGGTTTGAGAGCATGACTATGGCTCGACTGCTTTGCCCCTGCCTGGGATTTAGGACATTGCCGATACTCTCTAATGTGTGGCGGTAACTCTTTCAGGGTTCGCAATTGGTTGAGGGGTAATTCTTCTGTTACCACTGTATCAATAAATCCTAGCAGAGTTGCCTCCTCCAATGCTTGATCAAGCTCCACCGCCACATAACCAATTCGTTCCTGCCAGACTGCTGCTGGAACTTTGACACACTTAGCCTCAGGTAAAACAAGTCTACACTCCAACTTACCATGATTTTTCACAGTCAGATCCGCAACATCCATCAGGGTTTGCATCACTGGGTTCCAACTGTCGCTTTCCTCTAAGTTTGTCTCAAATCCCATACACCGCAAGTAAAAGTTAACTGCATACACTGCCAGAGTATTGAAATAAACCTGTTTCGCTTTAGTCAGATTAGCTTGGTGTTGTTGAAATTCCTTTGCTCTGGGATGTGCTGCTAAAGCTAGCGGAACTCTAAAGGTTAACGGTTTAACAAAACTCGCCAAGATGTCCACTCTCTGTCAGAAATAAATTGTGGGCTATACCTATCAATATTCCGCTCTAGATCATGGGTTATATCAAGTCTGGTTGAATACCCATAATTAAGGAAAGGGTGGGAGGTGTGGGGAGATGGGGAGATGGGGAGGTGGGAACCCACCCCTAACCCCTCCCAGGAGGGGAATATGGGGAGGTGGGGAGATTTTTATTAAGGGTAAATCGGGTAAGTCAGCGGGATTGCTCCCGCTTCGTCCCCAAAGCACCGTGCGAACAAGTCTCCAAGTACACGGCGCAACCAATTCCAAAAGAACTCACTTATCATTGCTACTTCTTTTCCTTGACTCGCCATGAATTTAGTATTCGTAAACACTTCCAAAAAGAAGGGTTACAGCTCTCGGAAGACTTACTCACAGAGTTAAATTTATATGATCATGTTATCTACCGCTGTGTAGTAGGGTCGAGAGCATTTGGTCTGGATGATGAAAACTCTGATACAGACAGACGGGGTATTTACCTGCCACCAGCTGTGGTTCACTGGTCTTTGTATGGAATTCCGGAACAGTTAGAAAACCACGAGACTCAGGAGTGCTACTGGGAGCTGCAAAAGTTTATCATTTTGGCACTGAAAGCTAATCCAAATGTGTTGGAATGTCTCTACACACCACTAGTGGAAACAGCCACTCCCCTAGCCAAGGAATTGCTAGCTATTCGAGATATTTTTCTGTCTAAGTTGGTTTACCAAACCTATAATGGGTATGTGATGTCCCAATTTAAGAAAATGGAGCAAGATTTTCGGACTAAAGGAGCAGTTCGATTAAAACATGCTATGCACTTAATCCGTTTATTGCTCTCAGGGATCACAGTCTTGAAAGAGGGGTTTGTACCAGTGAAAGTTGAGGAGTATCGGCAACAACTCCTAGCCATCCGTCGGGATGAAATGCCATGGCAGGAGGTTACTGCTTGGCGATTGAGTTTACATCAAGAGTTTGATGCTGCTTTTGCCAACACTAATTTGCCAGAACGTCCGGATTATGAAGCAGCTAATCAGTTTTTGATTAAAGCACGTCAAAGTATGGTTTATAGGAAAGGGAACAGGGAATAGGGAATAGGGAACAGGGAACAGGGAGTAGGGAGTAGGCAACAGGAAACCAAAATTATCACAATTATTACACGGATTGCTATAGTTATACAGCGTTTTTCCTAACTATTAGGTGCGCTTGACCCATTAAGAATTAAATTCACCACAGGTCGCACCTGAGTTACACAGGATTGTTTCACTATTGCCTCTTGCCTCTTGCCTCTTGCCTCTTGCCTGCTCCCTTCTCCCTGCTCCCTACTCCCTGCTTCCTAAAAACATGTACCTCACCCAATTGAAAACTGCTGTATATGAATTTAAACCAAAAACTACTAACTGTAATTTATACTCAACCCCATCCACTGTTATTTGCTACCCTCAGTGGAGCCCATTTGTATGGTTTCCCTTCACCAGATTCTGATTATGATTTGCGTGGTAGTCACATTCTGCCAGTGCAGAAGGTTATAGGACTGGACCCGGGACCGGAAACGATTGAAGTCTCGGAAATTCGGGATTCCATAGAACTGGATCTAGTCACTCACGATATCAAAAAGTTCTTTGAGATGCTGCTGAAAAAGAATGGTTATGTCTTAGAGCAGCTGTACTCACCCCTAGTTATTCACACTACACCGGAGCATGAGGAATTAAAAGCGATCGCAAAACAATGCATTACTCGCTACCATGCCCATCACTATCTAGGATTTTCCCGAACTCAATGGAAACTGTTTCAAAAGATGAGTCCATGTCGTGTCAAACCTTTGCTTTACGTCTATCGGGTGCTGTTGACTGGTATCCATTTAATGAAAACTGGGGAAATAGAGGCTAACTTGGTTAAGCTGAATGAGGTGTTCCAGTTACCTTATATTCCAGATTTAATTGCTCGAAAGCTAGCAGGAGTAGAAAAGTCTGTATTGGAAGATACAAATTTGAATTTTCATGAGGGAGAATATAATCGTCTACAGAGTAAATTAGAGGAAGCATCTGAGTCTAGTTGGTTACCAGAAGCACCATCAGCTAAGGATGCTTTGAATGATTTGCTCTGTAGATTGAGGATGGCAAATTTACATTGAAATTGCTATATAGCAAAGGGAACAGGGAGCAGGGAGCAGGGAGCAGGGAGCAGGGAGCAGGGAGCAGGGAGCAAGGAATAAAATTTCTAGAAAATGCTATAATAATAATTATAAATAAATTTTTAAATGAAAGTAAAACAATTAGCAATTTCTAGTATGATATTTGCTCTGCTTGTGCTTGGTTGTGCTAGTGAAACCCCAGCAGATAAGACCCAGCCTCAGCAGGTAGCAGGGGATTGTGGTGAACGCCAATGTCAGGAAGTTTTAGCTGACCTTGGCGATAGTTTTCCCGAACAAATAGCTGAATGGGAAAGGGAGTGTAGTGATAGCAAAAGTTTCAGTTTAAAGGTTTTTCAGAATCAAGAAGAACCCCAGCGAGTCAGCTTTATTTGTTGGGATAAACCCGTAGGAAATGGCAATCGCACTGGTACATGGTTAGGGGTTTTGCCGTTAGTAGCGAATGATTATACTTTTGTGAAGCCATTGGTTTGCTCTAATTCTGACCAACAGTGCCAGAAAGTATTGCCTCAATTACGCAGAAATGCTCCAGAGCTAGTCCAGAAAGCAGAATTTAAATGCGCGACCAAACAGGGGTCTCTATTTTTGAGAGTTTCTGAGCAGGAAATCGATATTCGTTGCGGGTTTTTTGCGACCTCTGTTTGGGATGAAAATGGCGATGGTTTAGTGGATAATGAAGACCCAGTTAGTGTTGATATTTCAGTGGGTACTTTTAAACGCTAAAGTTTTATAATTAAGGGGATAGCTGATATCTAATACTATAGCATTTCCAAATATATCATGAAAACTCAGGCTAATTTACACTGCCCCCTACTCCCTACTCCCTACTCCCTACTCCCTACTCCCTACTCCCTACTCCCTACTCCCTACTCCCTACTCCCTACGGGGAGCGCTAATAAATGTCTATAGATAGAATTAACAATGCCAATGCCTTAATTATCGGTTCCAATGGAGGTATTGGTCTGGCTTTTGTCAAACAATTGCTGCAAGATGAATCCTTTACCAAGATTTATGGCACTTATCGTAACCGTGATTCTAGTTCGGAATTAATTGCCCTTGAAAGCAACTATCCTAATCGATTAGTTTGTCTATCGATGGATATCACCGACGAGTTGCAAGTATCTGAAGCTGTCAAACAAATTAGTGTAGGGATAGACAAACTCCACTTAGTGATTAATTGTGTTGGATTGCTTCATGACGGCAGCTTACAACCAGAAAAAAGCCTGAAACAGATTAATTCAGAACACTTGATGCGTTACTTCCAGGTTAACAGTATTGGAGCAGTGTTGCTGGCTAAACATTTATTACCATTATTCCGTCATAGCGATCGCAGTATTTTTGCTAGCATTTCTGCAAAAATTGGCAGTATTGGTGATAACCAACTGGGAGGATGGTATGGCTATCGAGCATCGAAAGCAGCCTTAAATATGTTTATGCGAACGGTGGCGATTGAATACAGTAGAAAAAGTCCTCAAACTATCGTTGTCACGTTACATCCTGGTACAACCAATACGCGCCTTTCTAAACCCTTTAAAAAAAATGTACCTGCTGATAAGTTATTCCCAGTAGAGCGTACTGTTAATCAACTACTGGCGGTGATTGAAAAGCTGGATAAAGGGGATAGTGGACAGTTTTTCTCCTGGGATGGAAGCCAGTTACCTTGGTAAACTAGTGTAAGCATTTAGCTATCAGCTATCAGCTATCAGCTATCAGCTATCAGCTATCAGCTATCAGCTATTAGCTATCAGTTATCAGCTATCAGTTATCAGCTATCAGCTATCAGCTATCAGCTATCAGCTATCAGCTTTTGAAGAAAACAGCTAAGGATTAGTTTAATTTGAGGAAAGTCTTTTAAAGAAAACAGGTAAGGATTAGTTTAATAGTCACGAAAGAGGTTGATTTTAAGCTGACCACTGACCGCTGACCGCTGTTCGCGTAGCGTGCGCGTAGCGCATATGCTTACATAAAGCCTTTATTCAGTCTTTAGGACTGACTCTTTTGAGTCGTCTTTGGCAACGTTATCTCTGGGAAAACCGGATATCAATCCGCTTTCAATCATCAAACCAATCCCGGCATTAATCACAACTAAGCTTAAGGTTCCTAACCAAAACCAAGGCTCTCCTTCAATTCTTTTAGAAACGGCTTCTCCAAATAAGCATAAGCCTAAGGGAAAAAGCAGAACTCCAGCTTGAGATTTGATATACCAAATTAGTTTCTTGTTCATGAGATTGCTATAGTCTTTACCAAGATAATATAGTAGCTTAATGGTGATCAATTTAAAAGGGGGCTTATTTACTAACTGTTTACCAACTGTTGTTAATAAAACGCTAAATTGTAACGGGCAAGATGCCCATTCCACATTGTGCTACACGGGCAAGATGCCCATTCCACATTGTGCTACACGGGCAAGATGCCCATTCCACATTGTGCTACACGGGCAAGATGCCCATTCCACATTGTGCTACGGGAACCCATGGGATTATACCAGATAGATGTTACACTTACCTGATAACTGAACACCATTATTAAAACCCGTGGCAAATTCCCCAGCATCTCCAGAGTCCCAATCCGAAACCCCTAAATTGGCTCGCACTCCCCTATTTGACCAGGTGGTAGCACAAAATGCCCGCTTGACAGCTTTTGCGGGTTGGGAAATGCCAGTCCAATTTAGTGGATTGAAAAAAGAACATGCTGCAGTACGAACTGCTGTCGGAATTTTCGACATCTCCCACATGGGTAAGTTTGCTTTTCATGGTAAGCAACTACGGGAGCAATTGCAGTCTCTAGTACCTTCGGATTTAACCCGCCTGCAACCGGGTCAAGCTCAATACACGGTGTTGTTAAATCCCAATGGTGGAATCATTGATGACATTATCTTCTACTACCAAGGTGAAGAGGAGTCTGGGGAGCAGCGGGGGATGATGATTGTTAATGGAGCAACCTGCACCAAAGACAAAGACTGGTTGTTAGCTCACCTGGATGCTGACTTAGTTACCTTACAAGACCTCTCAACATCAAAAGTGTTGATCGCAGTACAGGGACCATTGGCGATATCACATCTTCAGCCATTTGTCAAAGAAGCGTTAGCACCAGTCAAAGCCTTTGGACATCTAGAGGCAACGGTGTTGGGGAAACCGGCATTTATGGCTAGAACCGGCTACACGGGGGAAGATGGATTTGAGCTGATGCTAGACCCAGATGTGGGCATAGAGCTGTGGCTGACACTTTTAGAGTCTGGTGTCACTCCCTGTGGTTTAGGTGCCAGAGATACCCTGCGCCTAGAAGCAGCAATGGCACTGTACGGACAAGATATTGATGATACCACGACACCTTTAGAAGCTGGGTTAGGTTGGCTAGTGCATCTTGATAGCAAAGGAGACTTCATCGGACGCTCGGTGCTAGAGCAACAAAAAGCAACAGGGATCCAGCGCAAGCTAGTTGGGATCCAGATGCAAGGAAGGCAGATTGCTCGCCATGGTTACCCAGTCCTAGCTGATGGTGAGGTGGTAGGAGTTGTCACTAGTGGTACATTAGCACCAACCTTAGGAAATGCGATCGCACTAGCCTATGTTCCCAGAAAGTTGGGCAAAGTTGGACAGCAGCTGGAAGTAGAAATCCGGGGTAAATCCTATCCCGCCGTTGTGGTCAAGAAGCCTTTTTATCGCTCTGAAAATCGTCCATCGGCCAAGTAAAGCTATCCATGGCTGACAGATAACCTTAAACTTTCAACTTTCAACTTTCAACTTTCAACTCTCAACTCTCAACTTTCAACTTTCAACTTTCAACTTTCAACTTTCAACTCTCAACTTTCAACTTTCAACTTTCAACTTTCAACTCTCAACTTTCAACTTTCGATTGCCTAATGCCTAATATATTTCTGGACAACTTCCCAACCAGTCAGGGAAACCCAGGTAAATCCCACTAGCAAGGCAATGTTGGTAGCAACGTGAACAGCCCTTGCTAAGGGTTGTTGAGGACTAATTTGGGTAGCACTAAAGGCTGAGAGCAACACCAGTGCTACCACAGACCATCCAGCTATTAAGTGGGCTGAATGACCTAGATGACCGTAATGGCCGATGGTACCTACTAAACCAATCCCCAGCAGAACTAAGACTAGAGCGACCATGATCCAGCCAATGATGTAGTGCAAAGGGCGTAACCAAGTCGGTCGTGGGCGTCCGGAGTGACGTTGATAAAACGCAATGCTGCCGGTGATTGCCAGGAGTACATAGGCAAAGAGGGATAAACCCATTGACCAAGCAGCAATTTTCCAGAGCCAGAGAAAAGAAGGGAGATTCACAGGGTGATGGGGTGATGGGGTGATGGGGTGATGGGGTGATGGGGTGATGGAACAGAATCTCAAGATCTGTTCTTGTTCACTTTTGAATTACCCTTGCTATGGTTACAGACCAAGTGACAAGTTACAAGTCTAGCACTATAGCCTATTTAGCTTGAACTTTCAACCTACCTGACAAGGGACGCCTGGGTAAGAACAACCTTGGCCAAAAGGCCACGCTACGCGAACAACCTTGGCCAAAAGGCCACGCTACGCGAACAACCTTGGCCAAAAGGCCACGCTACGCGAACAACCTTGGCCAAAAGGCCACGCTACGCGAACAACTTTCAACTTTTAACCTTCAACCTTCAACCTTCAACTAGACAACCTTCAACCAAACCACCTTCAACCAAACCACCTTCAACCAAACAACCTTCAACCTTCAACCAATGAAAAAGGGGTTGCTCCTGTTGTAAGCAACCCCAAAGTATAGATTATAGTAACTAGACCGCGCTAACCAGCCTAGGCAATTTTTCAGCTAACACTCTTGGACTATCAACTGTTTCTGGATGTGGTTTGATATCAGCAGGTTTGGCTGATTGGGCGGAAACAGCATAGCCATAAGCATTACCACTTTGGCTAACCAATAAGCGGTAACAAGGGATGGTATCTGAGAGAATAGAACTTGCCATCATCCCCGTATGTATTTCTAGAAGAGCCTGTGGCGGTGCTTCAAAAACTAAGCGCTGCCCTGGGAAAACAACTCTTTCAAAGTACCAGTTAGGTATATTAGTTATTCTAGCAATCTGGATCTGGCTAGTAGCGTTCACATAGCAGCACAGAAGGGAATCTTGGCTATCTGAAGGAATAGGATCAAAAACTTGTGTCATATCTATTAATTCTCTAAAGGTTAATTTATTACAAACACCAAGGTAGCATTGATGATCCCGGCGAGCTGTAAACATGGCTACTAATTATTGGAGTTTACCTCAGCCGATCACCAACAAAACACCGTTAATATGCTGATTATTGGGATTATTTAGGATTATTTGCTGGTTTTAGCGATATTCAGCATCATTCAGGTGTAATGCTCACTCTAGAAACCCTATTATATGACTTTACTCTATTAGATGACTTTATGCTGATTTTTGATCCCTATAGACAAAACTACCATACGCTTGAGGTAAGTCCCTAATTTTGGTAAAGTTAAGATATGTAAACACCAATTTCATAATTGTTGCCCACCCTTGGTAAGTTCTGCCCGCCGTAGTCTCAAAGTAGAGAAAACGGCGGTAGATAAATCTGTCTATAACTCTAGCTATAACTCTAGGTATAGATCTGCCTTGAAATCTTGAGCTTAATTGGCCTTTGGGCCACGCTACGCGAACGGAATTGGTCAAGAATAACCCAAACTAACCTTCCTGATAAAAAAAACTTATAATAACAAAAAATCATTACTATAAACAGTTACCAATGGAACAGAAAATACTATATGTTCGCCTTCCGTGTAATCCAATCTTTCCGATCGGGGTGGTTTATTTAGCTGACCATGTTCATAAACAGTTCCCGGATGTAGAACAGCGCATTTTTGACTTGGGAACTGTACCTCCCCTAGACTTTGGCAGCGCCTTGGATACTGAGATAGACCAGTTTAAACCAACCCTGTTGGTATTTTCCTGGCGCGACATTCAAATCTATGCTCCAGTGGGTGGTAGGGGTGGTAACCCGCTCCAAAATGCCTTTGAGTTTTACTATGCTGGCAATCCCTTGGTGAAATTACGGGGAGCGCTGGGGGGTCTGCGTTTAGCTGCCTCTTACTATGGCGAACTGTGGGGGAACTTGGGGTTAATCAAACAAGGACTCAAACGAGCTAAACGATATAACCCAGACGCTCGCCTGATTGTGGGGGGTGGAGCAGTTAGTGTATTCTATGAGCAGTTGGAAAATAAACTGCCAACTGGAACCATCGTTTCCGTTGGAGAAGGGGAAACCTTACTCACGAAACTTCTCCGGGGTCAGGACTTCGATGATCAGCGCTGTTATGTGGTAGGGCAAGCTAAGCCACGCGATCGCATGATCCATGAGTCTCCCACTGCCATTGAAAAAATTGCTTGCAACTACGACTATATTCAAAGCATCTGGCCGAGCTTTGATTATTACTTCCAACAGAACGACTTTTACATTGGAGTTCAAACCAAGCGTGGGTGTCCCCATAACTGCTGCTACTGTATCTATACCGTTGTAGAAGGCAAACAGGTACGGATTAACCCGGCAGATGAAGTGGTAGCAGAAATGCGGCAACTCTATGACCGAGGCATCCGCAAGTTCTGGTTCACTGATGCTCAGTTCATTCCTGCCAAAAAATTCATTGGTGATGCGGTTGAACTGTTGCAAAAAATCCTTGATTCTGGTATGAGTGACATTAACTGGGCAGCATACATTCGGGCAGACAATCTTACCCCAGAATTATGCGACCTGATGGTAAAAACCGGGATGAATTACTTTGAAATCGGGATTACCAGTGGTTCTCAGGAACTGGTGCGGAAAATGCGCATGGGCTATAACCTACGCACCGTACTGCAAAACTGTCGTGATTTAAAAGCAGCTGGCTTCAATGACCTAGTTTCCGTCAACTATTCTTTCAATGTGATCGATGAAACCTTTGACACCATTCGTCAGACTATTGCCTATCACCGGGAACTAGAGCAAATATTTGGTAGGGATAAAGTAGAACCAGCCATCTTCTTCATTGGTCTACAACCCCATACCCATTTAGAACAGTACGCCTTTGACAAAACTATCCTCAACCGGGACTATGATCCCATGAGTTTGATGCCCTGGACAGCAAAGAAACTCCTATGGAATCCCGAACCCCTAGGGTCTTTCTTTGGTGAAGTTTGTCTGGAAGCTTGGCGGCAAAATTCTAATGATTTTGGGCGTGAAGTGATGAAAATCCTTGAAGAAAGACTAGGAGTGGCTCCATTAGAAGCAGCCCTCACTGCCCCAATATTACCAAATAAACACCAAGAAAAAAAACTAGTTTTAAATAACTAGAAAGGGATAATGGCAAAATTAAATTAACAAGTTTAAATAACAAAATTTAATTAACAATTTTTAAGTAACCATGCGCTCAGGTTCAATTTTACAAAAACTAGAACAAGCCTATCGCGGCACCAAAAAACCTCTAAGCTTTGGAGTTTATTACAAAAATACCTTAGTGTCGCTGTGCCATGCCCTAGAAGACTTTATCCTAGAGTCTGACAGTCCTCCACTAATGATTACCGCCTTCCAGCGGGGCCAATGGTATCTTGAGGAAGCTGAACGCTATGGCGATATAGCACTGAAATCATCTCAGGTGGTAATTCTAGCCGCACCGGATGCTGGCTTTGCTGAACATCCCACCAGCCAGCGGTCGAATGTTGCCCTAGTTAGTTTAGAGTCCTCCGATCCTGTAGCTCAAGAGTGGCACTTGATTATTATTTCTGAGACATACACAGCAATGGTGTTATGTCAAGAATTATCTGAGTCGGATTATGGCACTCAAGGACTGCCAGAGCAAGACCGAGAGCGCAAATTCTACGGATTCTGGACATTTGAGCCAGACTTGGTCAGGGAGACAGTGGAGTTTGCGATCGCTCATATTGGTAACTATAACCCAGACTTGCAAGCCAGCTTAACTGCACAACTTCAACAGATGATCGACAGCACCAGGCCACGAGACTATATTGGGGCAGTGGTGAATCGGGTCGTGAACTATCTTCAGAAAGGTCAACAAGAGTTACCGTCCCATACCTCCCCGAGCCATGTTCAGGTGTTAGACGATAACCTCGTTTCTAATGAAATGCAAGCTTTCTTGCGTATGGCTCAGCTAATTGACCAAGCGGATGCTGTCAATCCCAACGCTGGCGCTGAGGTAAAAAGCTTGTCTGAGACTATAGGCCAGTTGCTGGATTTACCAGCATGGCAACTGAAACGTTTAAGTCTGGCAGCACTCTTGCACCGTCTATCTCCCTTGCAGGGGGTCAAGATAGAACTACCCCCTAAGTCAGCTGCTCAGAAAGAGGTGATCGAGAAGCAGGAATCTCTTCCGAGGGGATCGGTGTTACGGATTATGCCTCGATTGCAGGCTGTCGCTAACATTATTACCCACCAAACCGAATCCTGGGATGGTTCAGGACAACCGGATGGCTTAGCTTACGATAACATTCCCTTGGAATCGAGGATTTTGAGGCTGATGGCTTATTTTCAGCAGCAACTCAATACCTATAAATCTGAGGAGGATGCTCTGTCTCAAGCTCTAAGAAACTGTCAGGCATTGTCAGGGGAAGCCTTTGACCCTAAACTGGTGGAAACCCTGGGACTGATAGTGATGGGAATGCAGCAGGGTATGAGTTTGCAGGCTAATCAGCCTAAAATTGCTTCAGGGATGTGGTTGCTTGATTCCTTATCTGAGGAAAAAGTAACGGTTGAAGGATGAAGGTTGAAGGTTGAAGGTTATCAAGGTTGAAGGTTATCAAGGTTGAAGGTTATCAAGGTTGAAGGTTATCAAGGTTGAAGGTTATCAAGGTTGTTCGCCTTTGGCGTTCCCGTAGGGTAGGTTGAACGCGATTGCGTGGCCTTTTGGCCAAGGTTGAACAGTTCAAGATTGTTCTTGCCCAGGGGTCTGGTGTAGGGTAGGTTGAAGGATGAACAGTTCAAGGTTATCTGGTTGATGGAAATTGAAGCAATTCGGGCGGGGAAAGTAAAGCAACTGCCAGGAGCAGATTTGGAAGATGAGGATCTTTCCGGTAGCCAATTGGAAAAAATTAATCTTGCTGGTGCAACACTTGTGGGGGTAAATTTTTCTGGCTCTAATTTAAATGGTGCTCGTCTCGATGGTGCTAACTTAATCGGTGCCAAACTGGAATCTGCTGACTTACGGGCAAATTTGCTTGGTGCTAATTTGATGCAGGCGGATTTGAGTGGTGCGGACTTGCGGGGTGGTAATCTGCGCGGCGCTAATTTGATGGGGGCTAAGTTGAGTCAGGCTTGCTTTACCGGTGCTTTTTTAAGTGGTGCCAATTTGATGGGGGTGAATTTGCAAGGGGTGGATTTGCGAGGGGCAGATTTGCGAGGAGCTAATCTTAATGGTGCCAATTTGAAGGGAGCTGATTTGTCTCAGGCGGATTTACAAGGGGCAACCTTAAGTGAAGCAAATCTGGAAGAGGCCGATCTCCGTGGAGCTAATCTATCTGGTAGTAATCTCAGTGGGGCGAACTTGCTTTGTGCTGAGATGGATGGGGCTTCTTTAAGTGGTGTTAATTTGGATCGAGCTTGTTTAGTGGGGACCTGTGTGCCTGAGGAATAATTGACAATAGTGGGTAACGGATAGAAAGGATGGCAGCTGGGGAGGTGTGTGATGGAATTGCTTAGCAAGAAGTAAAAGTTATCTGGATTGAAAAAATTGATTTTTTAATTCCCGTAACATTCGGCTTGTTCCTTGATTAATTGCCTGTTCTACGAGTTGAGGAATCTGTGTAGTTAAGGATAAATTGGGAAAGGTTGGACTGAACGACTTTTCTTGATAATTTCCATCTTTGATGATGTAAATTTTAAGTTGTTGTTTGCTATAAATCCATACTTCAGGAACACCAATGGCTGCATAAACCTCAAGAGTTGTTTTTGAAGTAACATCAGATTCAATAGCTAAGTCTGGGGGTGGATAAATGTCCAAGTCAATGTGAGTACAGCCTCGCATTTGAGGAGCATTCTGAATATAAAGACAGGTATCCGGTTCAACACCAGCAATTTCAGGACGTTTAAAGGTAGTTGAACCAAAATCTTCCCAGTCGCGCCCCTGTAGGTTTAATATGCCTTTAACAATATCGGCAATAATCCGGTGGGGTCTTTCGTGAATAGCAAGGGGGGACATGATTTCTAAATTTCCTTGATAGTAGGTCAGCCGCACTCGTCGCTTTTCCCCAAGTTCGTCAAGAATTGTTTCAAAGTCTTGCCATTTAAGGTTATCTATAGTAATGGCACTACCGGGTGTGAGTTGGATAGCTTTGATGGGTATGGTAACGGTCATGGTTTTTCCTCAACTGTACCGACGTGATGGGTAAGTCCTAATTGGATTAATTTGAGGGGCGGAGTGCGATCGCAAAATGCCTACACAAAATGCGATCGCATTTACAAATCCTAACTAGTCCCTGGGTTTAAGCAACACCGTTCAGCAGTCAACAAAGAAATCTATTCCACAGTCACCGACTTCGCCAAATTCCTGGGCTGATCCACATCCAACCCTCGCCTTGCCGCAATGTGATAGGCTAACAACTGCAACGGAATCACCGCCAGAATTGGTGAAAGCAACTCCTCCACCTCTGGTACAGGCAACAAATCATCAAAGATATCCATCGCCTCTTTGCCATTGCTCGGTGTCACCCCAATCAACCGAGCATCCCGAGCCTTAGCTTCCTGAGCATTAGAAATTACCTTCTCATAGACAGTACCAGGCATTGCGATCGCAACCACAGGCACCTTAGCATCCAGCAGAGCAATCGGACCATGCTTCATTTCCCCAGCTGGGTAGCCTTCAGCATGAATATAGCTAATTTCCTTAAGTTTCAGCGCCCCTTCTAAAGCAATCGGAAAATTAATCCCCCGTCCTACAAAGATAAAGTCTTGGGTTTCCGCAAAGTCATGGGCTAATTCTTCAATATACTTTTCTTGACTTTCCAGCACCTGCTCAATCTGATTAGGCAATTGCCGCAAGCCTGCCATAATTGCTTGAATTTTTTCAGGGGCGAGAGTATTACGTCGATCTGCTAAATCTAGCGCTAGACAATAAAAGGCCACTAACTGGGTCACAAAGGTTTTAGTAGCCGCCACCCCAATTTCAATCCCTGCCTGGGTATCAATCACATCAGGCACCAACTGAGCCAAAGAACTTTCTGGTCGATTCGTAATTCCCAGCAGTCGGGGCTGATACAGAGGGTCTAATCCACTGCGACGGTGTTTTTCCATCTCCAGTGCTGCTAAGGTATCAGCAGTTTCCCCAGACTGAGTTACCCCAATAGTTAGGGTATTCTTAGTTAACGGACCTGGTGCATAACGAAACTCAGATGCATACTGCACCATGGTAGGAATTCCTGCCAACTGCTCCAACAAATATTTACCCACCAAACTAGCGTGCCAACTGGTTCCGCACGCCAGAATCTGAATCTGTTCTACATCCTCGTACAGTGACTCTGGTATGCCTAACTGAACTGGGGAATTAGCCAGGTCTGCCTCTGTCTGTGTAGGATTAGCATGCCAATTACTATTGAGATACCGCTCGAAACAGTTGCGCACTACCCCTGGTTGCTCATAAATTTCCTTAAGCATAAAGTGTCGGAATCCTTGCTTTTCCACTTGAAAGGGATTCCAACTGAGGGTACGGGGGAACTTATTCAACCGACGACCCTCAAAGTCGTAAACTTCTGCCCCTAGGGGAGTTAACCGTGCGATTTCCCCATTGTCTAAGTTCAATACTGCCCTGGTATGGGGTAACAATGCTGGGGTATCCGAGCCAAAGAAAAATTCCCCTTGACCAAACCCAATAATCAGAGGAGCCTGTTGCCGCACTCCAATCAATTCATCAGGATAGTCAGCACAAAGGATAGCTAGGGCAAAAGCTCCCTCTAATCGATTCACGGTTTGCCGCACTGCTTCTAGGAAAGGAGAGAAGAAGGAAGAGGAAGAAGCCGAATTTTGGTGTAAACACTCAGCAATTAGATGGGGAATAACTTCTGTATCGGTATCGGAGCGGAATTCATGTCCCTGCTGGATCAATTCTTCCCGCAATTCCCGGTAGTTTTCAACAATGCCATTTTGTACCACTGCCACCCGCATTGCCATATCCATGTGGGGGTGAGCATTATACTCTTCCGGTTTACCATGGGTTGCCCAGCGCGTGTGTCCAATGCCAATCCGCGCCTGGTTTTCGATTTGTACCAGTTTTTCCCGCAAATTGTGCAATTTTCCCTTAGCACGTACACAATGAACGTCCCCTTCCGAGACTGTAGCAATCCCAGCAGAATCATAGCCTCGATATTCGAGTTTCTCTAATCCTGCCATTAAAATTTCTGTAGCGATTTGCGGACCGATATAGCCGACTATTCCACACATAGTGTTGAGTTTAGTAAGTAACCATAATACTCAAACTATAGCCGTGCTAACAGTGGAGTGTCCTGTGTTGACGGTTAACCGTCAACGGTTGACCATCAACAGTCAACCGTCAACATCAGATAGATTGCTAGGTTAATGGTTAGTAAGCCAAGCCCATGCTACGAGTTGTTTCAGCTCCCAGGTAAACCCGGATGCTCAAGAAGTCAGTAGGACAAGCAGTTTCGCACCGCTTGCAACCAATACAGTCTTCTGTACGAGGAGAAGAGGCAATCTGACCAGCTTTACAGCCATCCCAGGGAACCATCTCCAATACATCTAGAGGGCAAGCCCGAACACATTGGGTGCAACCAATACAGGTATCGTAAATTTTAACGCTATGAGACATTGATTTAAGAACTCCTACATTTTTTTATCGGACATTGCGGAAAAACCGCTGACCTGTCTCCTTGGGAAAATTGGGGATATTCCCGATGATTCCACCAGGATTATCTTTGCCTAGGTTCGTGCTTGTTGGCGTTTCAGGCAAACGACAGGGAATTTTAAGGATCAAGGGCTAGTTTACCGCAGGGTTTTGATAGTCTTGCGCCAGAGGTTACAGAACTTTAAATTCTTTAATATATCAGTATCAGAAACTATTGTGTGATCGAGCCTAATCTATGGGTCAACCTCAAGAAGAGCGATAACGGGGAAACCTTGGTAATTCAATAGACGCTAAGGATTTGCGCCCTTTGGAGGGACGTAGGGGATAGAGTACTGGTGATGGCGACTTACCCTGAGACGGAAATACGTCATTGGTCTGATTTGACTGTGACTCAGCCTCTATGATATCTTCTGGCAATTCCTGACTCGATGGATTTGCTTCAGGCTCCAAGGTCTGAGTATGGTCTGACCTACTGGTTTGCTCAAGGTCACTAGTCAATTCAACGGTTTGGTCAGATTCATCTGAGTTAGTCGTTTCTAGTTCTGATCTGCCATCGACTTTGGCATTAGCCGACTCTGATGGCAACTCCGACAACCCAAATTCCTCTGCCAGGGCAGACATTTGCTCAATTAACTGTTGTGCTACTTCTATCTCTTTGGCTGTCACATTTTCAGGGGAGATTACCTGAGTTTGCCCTGGACCCGAGGCATCTGCTGGGGATATAGGATCAGTTTGGTTAGGTTGGCTGCTGTCAACCGATAACGCTTCTGTGGTAGATTGAGACTGGACAGAAGAATTACCAGTACTGCTGAAAATAAATTCTTCTGCAAATAACTCTGGGTCAGCAGACCAGGGTCTAATCGCCTGGGCTTTTTGTAGCAGAGATTGCTGAGCAATGATGCTCCGACTCTCTTGCTGTTGTAGTACAGAATTCTCAGAGGCAGGCATTTCCAGACACTTTTCTAAGGCTACCTTAAATTGCAAGGTTTGCTGTTGTTGTCGGTATAGACGGGTTCTAAGTTCTCGACAGGTATCTTTCAATTGCACCAGCTGATGAGATTGTTCGTTGTAGCGCTGCTGGGTTTGGGAATAGTCCTGTTCGAGTCTGGCAACTTGATCCTGAGAGCTTTGTAACTGTTCTGATAAGGTTTCAACCAAAATTTGCTGGCGTTGACCGGATTGATGGGATGATTCTAGAGTGTGGAACAAACGGGTTAATTGGTCTTGAACTGTATTGAGTTCCAGATCTTTTGTGGACAGGAGTTTGTCGTACTCTCGCAATTGCTTAGCTTGTCCGTTTAACTCCTGCTGTTTTTCCTGGAGTGCTTGCTGCAGCTGGGTCACTTGCTGCTGTAAGCGATGATTGTCCAAGCGCAGTTTTTGGGCTAAGGCAAACCATTCACCATCCTTGGCTAACTGTTCCTCAGAAACATCAGCTATCTCAGTGTCAATATCAGTGTTATCAGTATCATCAGTGCCATCATTATCGGCTTCTGTAACTGATGATGCCATGGTGGTAAGGAGAGATTCTATAGTCTGTTCTAGTATTGACTGTTCAATAAGATTATCTATATCATCAGATACTATGGTGAAATCATCAGGTACTGGTGCGAAGCTGAGCATTTTTGGGTTATGGTCGGTCTGCTGCTGATCTGGCTTCTTAGTATCCTGGTTATCCATTTCGGTAGTAGACTCAGGAAGGGGAAGGTTATTGGGGTTTTCAGATTCACTCATTGCTCTTCATCAAGGGGTTCACAATTTCACCATTGGGGCAAGGAGCCAAAAAGTCAATCGCTCAAGATGATTTTAGTCTTGAGGGGCAACTTTGGGTCAAGATGCAGACTCTCGAAAGTGCCGATGGCTTGGCATTGACTTAAGTTTGGGCGCAGATGGTTGAGATTACCTTACTACTTACTAACCCAAGAGTAATGCATAAAAATTGACTGGCTAAAAATTTTGAGACAAAAAATGGATGCTGATTAGAAAACAGGAGCTAGGGAGCAACACTTTAATACAAATGTACTATCATTGAGCAATGAGCTAATGCGTTCCCGTAGCGTGGCTGTAGACCAATCGCAATTTCAGTTTTTGATAAATCTGATTACTATATACCGTTTTACTATGAAAAACTAGCAGTATTTTTCATTAGCTATTTTCCAAGAGTATAGATCTTAAATTAAGTCATTTATCTTTGATAATAGCATTTTATTTATTCAATTGTCAACTAGTAAAATTTCAATCCCTTCATCTGTTTTAAAGACAGGGCAAGGGATTACAGAGAGGGCAAAGTTTGGCTTGAAATGAGACGAAGGGGGATTGATATGAGAGTCCGAAATAACCCGTGGCTGATAACCAGTGAAAAAAGCGATTGGCCTCTGGCCACGCTACGCGATTGACCTTGGCCTAAAGGCCACGCTACGCGAATGGTCACGCTACGCGATGCTCGGTACGAGCCGCTACGCGAACGCATAACCAGTATGGGGACGAACGTCTGGTGGGTGAAACCCTAGCACAATATCTGATTTGGGAACCCCTGCGGCGACCAGTTCTTCTGTGATGCCATCTTCGATACCATCCCGTTGAATCCAGATTTTTCCATCAATAATCTGAACATGGGTAATGCAGCCGTGGACTCGACGTTTGCCATCCCAGCCAACAACCATTGGCCTAAAGGCCACGCTACGCGATCAGCATAAAGTGATTGTTTAGAGAATCGGCAATGGCATAACTTTGGATATCGCCGTGACTGTAACTAATCCGAGCTTGACACTCCCCGGTCTAAAGACGCGGGGATTCTTCATTCAACGAGCCAACTTGCTCAATCAGGCCGGAACCAGAAAGAGTAGAGGTCGATTCTCCTGAAGCGTTGGGATAATGGATCCAGGTTCCGGTGTGCCCCACCGTACCCAAGGCTCTTTTTAGGATGTTGATTGCAGCGTTATGGTCTCTATCAAGTTCACACCCACATTCGCACACGTGAGTTCTAGTCGATAATGACTTCTTGACTATTTCGCCGCACTCTGAGCAGTTTTGGCTTGTATAAGCAGGATTTACCGCAACGGTGACCCTACCGAATTTTTGGCCAAAGTGCTCCAACCATTTTCTAAATTGATACCAACCTGCATCGTTAATAGATTTAGCTAGACAGTGATTTTTAACCAGGTTTTTCACTCTTAAATCTTCATAGGCGACCAGGTCGTTAGACCGGATTACGCAACGCGCCAGTCTCTTGGCATGTTCTTTACGTTGCCTACTTACTTTAAGGTGATGCCTACCTAATCTATTGACGGCTTTCTTACGGTTGGATGAGCCTTTCTTTTTCCGGGAAACCCGGCGTTGATAAAATTTTAGACGCTTTTCTCCTTTTCTATAAAAGCGGGGATTAGGTTCAGAGTGACCATCAGAATCAGTGTAGAAGTCTTTTAACCCAACATCTAATCCGATAGTTGTTCTAGATGGTTCCAATTCTTCTTTTATGTTTACTGAAACACAGAATTGGACATAGTACCCATCAGCTCTTTTGACTATGCGAACCCGTTTTATTTGTTTTTTGTCAAAGCGCCACAAGTCCCAGGTACCTTTGAGCTTTAGTCTACCGATTCCTTTCTTGTCACTAAAGGTGATTGATTTTTTGTCAGGGGACAACTTCCAACCTGACTGTTTGTATTCAACCGTTCGCGCAGCGTCGGCTACGCCGAATCTACAGTGTTTTTGAAAACGGGGAAAACCTTTCTTCCCTGGAACTTTTTTCTTACAGTTTTCAAAAAAGCGAGAAATTGATGACCGGAGATGAAACCTTAGAATAGTGGAGCCTTTATAGGCGATAGGCTATGCAGAAAAGGGTTAAAACTCATGAAATAAGGCTCCACTATTCTTACGGTAACTTCTAACCATGCTCTCTCGGCAGCAGCCTGTCGAGCGGTAGAGTTCAATTCATTAGCAAAAGGGAATTCCTTTGCCAGTATTTGAGAATACTTACTAAGGTCGTACTTCCCTGTACCTTTGTTGTCTATCCATAAACGAAGGCAGCTATTTCGGATAAATTTAACTGTCCGAATTGCCTCGTCTATAGCTTGATACTGAATGGGCTTACCGTAGGCTTTTAACTCTAGAATAATCATCATAAATCGACATCAATTTAGACAATTTTATAATAACAAAGTTGGCGTAAACCGTCAAGTCTTGCCTGATATATTTTCACGGCGACTAAAGTCGCTGCCTGGCTTTCATCCCGGAGACGAAACCTTAGAATAGGGCAGCCTTAATCATAAAGTTTTAAACCTTTTATGCATAGCCGACCAACCATAAAGGCTGCCCTATTCTTGCGGTAACTTCTAACCCGGTTTTAAAACACGAGGCTTTCAGCCTGGAGCGTTTCCGTAACGCTCTAGAATTTCTCGAATTAATCTGGAATACTCATCTAATCTATCCATTCCAAGATTTCCTCCCCGTTGGCATCAAAAACTAGCAAATTTAACTGATTGCTATCAATAGCAATTCGAGCAATTTTATCTTGAAAAAAATCTAAGTAAACTGCATTGCGAATCCCTAGATATAATCTTCGATATCGATCGTAACTTGATCACGCTTTAGGAATTGGTAACAAGCATAAACTTTGAATCTTGAAATAAAACGTTACACAAACCGCTAGATTTTTACGATATTGCTTTATATCCTAATGAGATACACAGGATTTTTCACCTATTGCCTATTGCCTATTGCCTATTGCCTATTGCCTATTGCCTATTGCCTATTGCCTATTGCCTATTGCCTATTGCCTATTGCCTATTGCCTATTGCCTATTGCCTATTGCCTATTGCCTATTGCCTCTTGCCTCTTGCCTCTTGCCTGTTCCCTATTCCCTGTTCCCTATTCCCTGCTCCCTGCTCCCTGCTCCCTAAAAATGTACCTCTGCTAGTTAATCCATGGGCAAGTCCCGCAGGAAATAAAAGCAATCACTTTTACTATCCGTTTCCTTGATTCGCCCCAAGTAGCCAGTTAAGGGAGAAGAAAGCTCAATCAATATTTCGTGTAGTTCTGGCTGAGTCAAGGACTGGGGTGGATTGGAGAAGTTATAGGCTCCATAGATCATCTCTACTCCCACCGTGTGATTATCTCTATCGTCAATTAGCTTTTTCACCAGCTGGACAATATGCGATCGCAATTTCAGTTTTTCAGAAATATGATTAATATATTTTTCAACTTCCTGATCAGCTTGACCAGCTATCAAGTAATTCTTTAGTATAATTAAATCAACGGAATTGGGATACTGGCTTTGGAGTTTCACCAGCTTCTGAAGAGTGTCAGGATTAATAATTGCCATACCATGTACAATAGCTGCATCCATAAGTTGTTTAGTCGGCTCACCAGGGCCAATAATTAACTTAGCAGTTTTCTTAAGTAGTTCTTGATTGTTTAAACGTAACGTTCCTAAATTCAACAGTTGTACTGCCGTATCGTTAGGAATTTTTTTCCCAGCCTTGCACTCACCCACCAAAGGATAAGGTTTTGAGCAGAATAAATCTAAACCACCAGCACCACCTTTGTGAGCATGGTCGATGGTAAATCCCAGAAACTTAAGGCTATCACGAACAATATTTTCAAAATCTGTTCCAGCTTGATAATTAGTTTTACCTTGATCCAACTCTTTGCTGCGATTTCCCAATGCTGCTATGGTATTTATCCAAGCTAAATCTGGATTAGATGACGTTAACTGCTTGTTGCTACTCCAGCCTATAAATTTTTTGATCTCTTCGTCAAGGGCTTCAGCCGCTGGGTTAGTAATCGCCAGGTTAGCGATTTGACTCTGTAATTCTTCCAATTCCGGATACAGTGGCGGGAGTCGATTTTCTAGCTGGTGTCGCCGTTGGCTGAAAATGCGATCGCTTAATACTGGCCAATCGTCACTAACCCTAATATTATCACCTAAACTAACAAACTTCCCAAGGGGCTGACTAGTATTATTTATAGCTACTTCAAGCACTTTAGGCAACTGATAGACCCGCAAGTAAGCCAGGAAAATACCCTGTTTTTTCTCAAGTCTTGCTTGTAATCCTGCTGCTGTCCATACCGTTAACGGTGATAAGCTCTCCAAGGATTCAGTTTTATTCAGGTGTTGGCAAAGTTCACACCTAGCCCAAGCCTTAATCAAAACTGTCTCAGAATTCAGTGCCGTTAGACTTTTTTGGGCTATTTCTCTAAAACTAGGGCGATAATAGTGCTCAAGAGACAGGGGATTACTTGATGTATGATTATTACTTGATAGTGTACTACTTGATAGTGTAGACGGATATAGGGCAAATTTCCGCCCTGGATTGATAAATAGCTGAGGGATAGCAGCAATCATTCGCCCTTGGATTAAGGCTTCGATATCTGGTGCTGGTAAAAGGAGAGCTCTTGGAATTAAATCTTGCTGACTCATTATCTTACTGACTCAATAGTAGATATCTATATCACTTCCTATCAATCAATCTCATTCCTGCCTGGCATCGTCAACTTTGTAAGTCTTGTTAACTCTAGCAGTTAAAACTAAACCATCTATAAGAATCTGTGTAGGAACTGTGATAATTTTGTTTTCTTTTCCCTACTCCCTACTCCCTTTTCCCTACTCCCTACTCCCTATTTCCATATCCGCTTTTACCTATTCCCTTTGCTATATAGATCCATTGAGTTAATCATCCTTTAACTTTACGCCTCTTCATCCACTGCCTCTTCAGTAATTTGTCCCGATGGAGCACTCAAAATTTCTCGCAGTAATCGGTTATCTATAGCTAGCTTTGTGTTAGAGATAAAATCTTTAATCTGCTCTTCACTCAACTCATAGTCTTCACGACTGTCATAAACAGCGCGAATCGCAATTAAAGGCTTAACCTCCTCTGTTTTCAACGCTACGGATTTTCCTCCTTGAGCCTTAAGGTTATTCAAAGACTCTTGAGCCTTCTTGGCATTTGGACTTATCGGTTTAGAGCGGACTAAACAACCACGGGTCAGATCATATTTTTTATAATTCCCAAGATGAGATAACCCAGTCGTTACCCTGTTTCCAAAAGATGCTTGGATCACTGCTAGTCCGATTTTGACCGTATTACCTTCTTGTTTACCAACTATCTTGACGCCGAGGTATTTATTTTTTGGTTTAACGGGAGCTTCAATTTTTTCGATTGTGACTCCTTCCACTATCTGTCCTATGAGTTGCTTGAGAGCAAACTTAATAGCGTTAGTTAGTTGAGAGTCATCCTCCATGTACTCTTCATTGTCAATATTGTCAATATTTTTGATCTCGTTATTATAAGCAGAGCTAACGGGATTTATAGGAGGTCTATGGGATGAAACTTGCTGACCATTAGGTAATCCCCAGTTAGTTTGACACCATTGCAGAACCCTTCTTGCTGTTGGTCGTTGTTTCCCCAATTCTTTCAGTGTTTCTTCGGTAAAGGGATAAACCCGCTGAGGAGGAGTCAGTTTATTTTCAGCATAAAACCCTTTTAACCATAGGGAAACTAAATCAATGATCTGCTCAGAGTTGAGATAATTCAACTCAACTACTCGCTCGCCTATTCTGTCAACAACTGCCTCATCCAAAGGTAATGCTCTGATTTGATGTGTCCAAGTGTCAGGATACATAGCAGTCAGAAGCACACCCCGTTTAAGGCTACTGTATAAATCTGTTGCTAAGCTAGCAATAACTTGTGCTCTGGTAAACCCTATATCATTACATTCTATACCATCTAATTGATCAAAACATACCACCAAGGGATTGTAATCACTAATTAGAGCTAAAATTTGACAAGTTATATCAAAAGCGTCTTTGTCATCTTCCGAATCGTTGGGTAAATCCATCTCGTCAGCTTTTTTCTGAGATAAACTTTTCCCAGACAGCCATTTAATAGCATAAGGAGCATGCTGCTTTGATAATGTCCATAAAATCGCTCTGATCAGATCCGGATTGTCGATGTCGGTCTTGATTTCAAGAACTTTATCAGTCAGTTGATCAATTAGCTTAGGATTTTTAGCCAAGGCATTGTGAAATACATTGACTAACTGCTGAGATGTGTAATTTTTTTGCATCGCCTCATTGGCTAAAGCAGTTCCTAACTCTTGCCACTGAGTCACCCCCTGGCTACCAACCTCCTTAAGACTTAATGCCAGGGTCTTCAAAAATTCCGGCTTGATCCGATTAAGGTCATTGTAATCAGTCATGTATACAAACCAAGCACCGCCTTCAGCTTGAAGAATTTGATGGCGAACCCTACTGAGCAAATGAGTTTTGCCTAACCCTTTTTCCGCCTTGATGGTAATGCCAATAACGTGACGCTCCCCGGTACGCACTTGTTCAACTGCCTTAAAAACAGCGTCGGAGGCATGAGCATTGATAGAAGGAACGTCAGGAAATGCTTTTTGCCATACATTTTGCTTCTTGACAACTAGCTCTTTGTTAAAAGGGTTTTGTTTTTTGATGATATTTTGGAGTTGTTCAAGGGGAGATGAACTGTTATTCATGAGCAACTGTTAGTCATTTTGGTGTGAGGAAACGCTACAAACAGTCAACAGAGATTTATTACAATAACCAGGGCAGCCTAGGATTATAGCCGCTTAGCATAGCAGCGTAATCCACTTAGTTCTGTGGTGATGGAATCTTCAATTTTGGATGGATCGCTATCCGGTAAGCTACCACCTTGGAGTTGTAAAATCTCGTTAGCTTGCATTTCCAACAACCACTCATTAAACTGGGAACGACTGACACTATCTCCAATTTCCCGTCTAATCCGATAAATCGGTACGAGATCATCAAGGTTATAGTCCTGATTTAGCTTGTCATACACCTCCAAGACCACCGACTCAAAGGTTTCATAAGAAGCGATCGCATTTTCCCCAGTTTTCCCAGCATCAGCGCCTGCCTCAACGACCTTAGCCACTGAGCTTCTCTCTCTAATCCAATTTAGAACAGCCTTGACATCCTTGGCTCTGACCAGACTACCATCAAACTCAAAATCAGCGCTTTTGATGCCAGCGTCTAGCACTTCCAAGCCTTGCTCTGTCAAAAACACATACTCGATTCGGGCTTTTTTTGTTTTCTTGATCGTCCCATCTGTTTCCAATGTTTTAAAGATGTCAGTATAATCACCAGACCTCTCATTATTCAGTTTCACTGTGTCACTTAAGTCTTTTCTTTTCACTTCCTGCTTTGATCCCCCTAGATCCCACAAGTGTAGCAGCAGGCGAGTTGTAGCTTGAGCTGGGGTTCCTCGTAACCCTTTCTTATTTTCTTTCTTATTTTCGGGTTCAGGGTTTGTGGACATTTCCGTTTGTTCTGTTTGTTCTACTGTTGACATTTCCATTTGTTCTAGGTATTTTTTTCCAGTATTTACGTAGATCAGATTATGGCTTGTCACCTCTCTATCCAGTGATAGCCTACCCAATAGTCTGATGCCAATTCGGCACGATTGAGTCAGAAGCCATAAATTTTTATGGCTAGCCTAGCCTTAGGCAAGCCAAATTAAGCCTCTGCCTTTGTATAGCCCTAAAATTGCATTTTGAGGGCTATGAGTCATAGCTAAGTCAATCACACTTCCGCAATCACAATTCCCCATGGGATTGCCCCTTGGGGTGCTGCGAAAAGCGAAATCGTACTCACTTGCCTCTAGGATCAGAATTTCAAAACTATCCAGTCTTTCCCCCCAGAAAGCGATCGCATTTACTGGGAAAATCTCCAATTCTGCTAGCTTGAGTAGAGCAAGGTAGTCGAGTCTCGATATTATATCACTTCTGTTCAGTCCTAGGTTACTTTCAACTATTATTTCTGTGCCCCCTCTGGTTCCTCTGCTCCCTCTGTGCTGATCGGATCACACTTCTCTAACTAAATAGGTTTGAGCCAAATCAGCTGGACTCATGGACTCATAAGGTTCAAAAGGCTGATGAATCCAAGGATTATCTGGCAAATAATCCACATAGTAATCAGGAGCAATCCCAGAACAGCCTTTATACCAGATCACAGCAGTACGAATCTCCTCAATTTCTGTACCATAATGACTATAAAGCCATTTAATCCCCTCTCGTAGACTAATACCAGAATCCACTAAATCATCCACCAACAGGATCCGATTACCTAATTTTGCCGTTGTCATTGCCAGGTGGCTCGAAAACGTAATCGGTCCTCGGATCCGATTGTCTGCTCCGGTATAGGAAGCAGCAGACAGAATCCCTAAGGGCTGATTGTAAATGCGGCAGAGGATATCACCAACCCGTAATCCTCCCTTAGCAATACAGACAATCTGGTTGAAATCCCAATCGGCTTGATAGAGTTTGACAGCTAGCCGTTCGATTTTTTCATAGTACTCTGACCAGGAGACATAAAGTTCTGACATAGTTCGCGCAATTGATATTGGTTAGGTATTGTTCAGGGAATCGACCATTAGCAAAAGTCGAAAACTATTCGACCATTACCAGCGGTTGTTCCGAATTTCCCAAGTTCGGAATTTCCCTACTTATACAAGAAGTCTAATGTTAGAAATGGCTTATGAGTGATTCGTTTTGCTAAAAAAATCCCGATCACCACATTGCCTAGCTAAATTATCTTATCGGTTATGAGTGATGTTTCTAGTTCTGATGCCAGTAATCCTGCCCAAGTCTCCGGTGGACTCGAAAAGCTTAACTTTACCACCAAACTAGCTTATGGTGCTGGAGATATGGGTCCAGCCATGACCGCCAATCTCTTAGTCTTTTACCTCCTGCCATTTTTAACCAATGTGGCTGGTTTACCAGCGGGTTTGGCAGGGAGCATTCTGATGATTGGCAAAGTTTCCGATGCCATCAATGATCCCATGGTTGGGATTATGAGCGATCGCACTCGTTCTAGTTGGGGGCGTCGCATTCCCTGGATGCTCTTTGGGGCAATTCCGTTTGGTGTTCTGTTTTTCTTACAGTGGATTGTCCCCCACTTCAGTCATAACAATACTATCAATAACTGGTTGCTGTTTAGCTACTACCTTCTGATTGCTATTCTGTTCAACATTGCCTACACTGCAGTTAACCTACCCTACACCGCCCTAACTCCAGAACTCACCCAAGACTACAACGAACGCACTAGCCTCAACAGCTTTCGCTTTACCTTTTCCATCGGTGGCAGCATCCTAACCTTAGTTCTAGGCGGATTAATTTTTAGTGCCTATGCCGGTGATAGTGGTCAGCAATATCTAGTGCTAGGGTTAGTCACCACCTTGCTGGCGGTGGTGCCGATATTGTGGTGTGTGCTGCGCATCCAAGAACGAGGTGCACAGCCTATATTGGGAACTCAGCAGAAAAAGACTGTAGGAACTCTGCTCACCCTAATTGGACCCCTATCATTTTTCTATGGCATTGCCCGGATTATCCCAGTGACTGCCCAATTATTGGGTGCCACTAGCAACCCTGATATCACTGGTATCTTTCTCAGTCTTCTTGGTTTACTAATTACCGTCTTTGGTATAACTCTGATATTTTCTACCCCAGAACCCCACCTGAAAGATAGCTCTGCTTTCACAGAGCGCTCTGAAGCTGACACTTCAGCCTCCTTATCTTTTTTTGAGCAACTGCGGATTGTATTCAGTAACCAGCCTTTTCTCTATGTGATTGGCATTTATCTGTGTTCCTGGTTAGGTGTCCAGTTAATCGGTTCTATCCTGCTTTACTTCGTAGTCAATTGGATGGGATTGCCCGAGTCTACCTTTCCCTTAGTCGCCCTTGCGGTTCAAGGTACTGCCTTATTAATGCTGTTTTTCTGGAAGATGGTCAGTGAGCGATTGGGCAAAAAAACCGCTTACTTTATGGGCACTAGTATCTGGGTTATCGCTCAAGTTGGTCTATTTTTGCTACAACCTGGTCAAGTGGCCTTAATGTACTGTTTAGCTGTTATGGCTGGTTTTGGCGTTTCTGTGGCTTATCTGATCCCCTGGTCCATGGTGCCCGATGTGATTGAACTCGATGAATTGACCACAGGTCAGCGTCGGGAAGGGGTATTTTATGGCTTCATGGTTTTGCTGCAAAAACTTGGTTTAGCCCTAGGACTGTTTTTAGTCGGTATTGTCCTAGAGTGGTCAGGATTCATCTCATCTACTGCTGGGCAACCAGTCCCCACCCAACCCGATTCCGCACTGCTAGCCATCCGTATCGCTATTGGACCATTGCCAACCCTATTCTTGATTGGTGGTATAGCACTCGCTTACTTCTATCCCATCACCAAGGAATTTCATGCCCAAATTCTCTTGCAGCTACGAGAGCGTGATCAAGCTACTAGGCAAGGGGAATAGGAATTGATCGGTTCTGTTGAAGATCTAGTTTGACTCAGGAGTAGTTTTCTAAAAATAGGAATGGGTCAGCCTGGGGTTAATTTGCCAATCAATGGCAATCAATGATCAAAAAGGTAGATGCGTTATAGCTTGAGTCGTAGCAATTACGATCACCATCTTGGCTTGAGTTTAAGACGCCTGCCATTCCAATTCAGGCAGACTCTCCCAGGCTTGGACAACGAGGTCATTGAGTAATACTCTTTGTGAGTGATCAAGCCAATCGTCTTCTGCTAAGACTTCGGCAGTTAAATCGTCAAGGGACTGTCCCTCTTGACGGGCAATGTGAATGACACCAGCAATCGCCACTACCACCAGTTCTTCATCAACCGGTTGTTGACGTAGGGCGACTATTTCTTGTGGACTGGCTGGAATGGGATAATTCATACCTAACAAACAAGGGCACCCTTGACTATAACTAAACTGAAATCAATGTAAAGTATTTTTACGAATATTAAACAAGTCGATACTTGGAAGCTTAGCGTATTTTCAGCACTGATTACCTCCGTCTCTCCTCTTAATGACATTTATGATCACATAACCCCTATGAAAGAGATTCTGTACGTAGAAATCCCTACACCAGACACAAAGAGTGTCTGCCACTGGTTGCAACAGGAATGGCAGCCTAAGCTCGGGGATAAGATAATCACGCCGGATGGTATCCGTCTGCAATGGGAGACTACTCCTGATGAGAATTCTAATCACAAGACTACAGTTGTAGTTTCTTTGATTCCAGAAATCTCGATTTTTGTGTGGTCCGTGCAGCGAACCACCTACCTCAAAGCCTTTCGTTGGTCCGAAAAGCCCCTGAGCGGCGAAAACCTAATTCTAAGACAGCTGACCCAAAGTCTTCGGGACCAATTCCCCTACCACTATCCAGAACCACCGGATGTAGAGTTATCTGAGCAATCCATCTTTGAAGCATTAGCACCCTATTATCCTCAGACTGTGCACTTTTTCCGGAAAATGCCTAGAGGAGAATATGACCTTAATCGAGTTTATTGGTGGGAAAAGCGCTGGCGTGAGGGGGTTCGTAACCCCCAGCAGCCCAAGCAGGTAGTGTTTAAGGGGTTGAAGGTTGAAAGTTCCCAACAGTTGAAGGTTGGCCAGTTGCAGGTTGAAGGTTCCCAACAGTTGAAGGTTGGCCAGTTGCAGGTTGAAGGTTCCCAACAGTTGAAGGTTGGCCAGTTGCAGGTTGAAGGTTCCCAACAGTTGAAGGTTGGCCAGTTGCAGGTTGAAGGTTCCCAAAACAACCTTGGCCAAAAGGCCACGCTACGCGAACAACCATCTAACCTTCAACCATCTAACCTTCAACCATCTAACCTTGAACCAACTAACCTTCAACCATCTAACCTTCAACCATCTAACCTTCAACCATCTAACCTTCAACCAACTAACCTTCAAGCATCTAACCTTCAACCTTCAACCTCTAAGTACGACGTAATCTACATCGGTGGTGCCTTGGGAGTGATCCATGCTGCAACAATGGCGCAGCGGGGTTATCGGGTATTGCTGATTGAGCGGTTAACCTTTGGGCGGATGAACCGGGAATGGAATATTTCACGGGATGAGTTTCAAAACCTGATTGATTTGGGTTTATTTACCCCAACTGAGTTTGAAGGGATCATTGCTAGGGAATACGTTGATGGATTCAATAAGTTCTTTGATAGCAACAACCCACCCCACTTGAAAGCAGCCATCTTGCACACCCCAAGGGTGCTCAATATCGCCATTGATTCTGCTAAGTTTTTGCAACTGTGTGGGAAAAAGCTAAAGAGTGCTGGGGGAGAAATCTGGGATGAGACAGAGTTTATCCAAGCAACTATCACCCCAGAGGAAGTTGTGGTGGACTTGCAACACTTACCGACTAAATCTAACCGACAAGTGAGTGGTCGTCTGTTGGTGGATGCCATGGGAACGGCTTCACCAATTGCTTGGCAGCTCAATGGGGGTAGGGCGTTTAATAGTGTCTGTCCCACCGTGGGGGCTGTGATTGAGGGATTAGAGCCTCAGGTGTGGGATCCCGATTATGGTGATGTTCTCAATAGTCATGGGGATATTTCACGGGGACGTCAGCTGATTTGGGAGTTGTTCCCTGGTGCAGGTGAGGAATTGACAATTTATTTGTTCCATTACCATCAGATACATCCTGAGAATCCCGGCTCTTTATTAGAAATGTATGAAGATTTCTTTACTATCTTACCGGAATACCGCAGATGTGATATAGAAAAGTTGGTGTGGAAGAAGCCAACCTTTGGGTATATTCCCGGACATTTTACGGTGGGAAGTCGCGATCGCATTGTGGCCTTTGACCGACTGGTTGCCATTGGTGATGCTGCTTCCCTTCAGTCCCCCTTGGTGTTCACTGGCTTCGGTTCCTTAGTGCGTAACCTCTATCGCTTAACCGATCTCTTGGACACTGCCTTGCGGCACAATCTTTTGAGTGTTAAGGATTTAAATCAAATTCGTGCCTATCAAAGTAATATTGCTGTGACCTGGCTCTTTTCCCAGGGGATGATGGTACCAACAGGTCGTCATCTACCACCCCAACGGATTAACGCCATGCTCAATACCTTTTTTGGGTTGTTGGCAGATGAACCACCGGAGGTACCAGATACGTTTATTAAAGACCGTTTCAGTTGGTTAACCTTTAATCGACTGGCACTCAAAGCAGCTCGGCGAAACCCTGCCCTCATCCCCTGGATTTTGGAAATGGCTGGTGCTAAGGATTTCTTGCTTTGGGTAGGCAGTTACTTAAGTTTTACTAGCAATGCCTTGGTCAGCGGGTTGCTCAAAGGTTGGTTTCCCAGTCTAGTTCGACGGTTACAGCCCTGGCTTGAAAAGCGTTCTCCACGGCTTTGGTTACAGTTGTTGGCTCAAAGTTATGCCATCACAGCTGGGATGGGGCGTCCTGAGAAAATAAACCGTGAGCTCAAATTCCATTGAATACTTATCATTGAAGGTTATTCGTTAATTGTTAATTAACGAATAATCAAGAATTAAAATGATGATGAGTAAAAGAAAGAGTTTAGTAATTATCTGTCTAATTTTAATCGCTGTTGTCGGTGTTGTCATTAATGTCAAACTTTTGCAAGTTTGGAACTATAACACTGAGGGACACGATATTTACTATAGCTGGGTAGAAGGGAAGCGAATTTTATCGGGGGAAAATCCCTACGCTAGAGTCTTATCGGGAAATATGAGAGAAAATCAGAAGTATGCTACGTATTTCCCCCTTTTTTATTGGCTTTCAGCATTAACTCAATTATTAGGATTCCAAGACTATTCAGACTGGATTTCCCTATGGCGACCGATATTTTTAATGGTTAATATCGGGATTGCTGGTTTAATTTTATATCATTTGTATAACCATAACCTATTTATTTTTGGCTGGTTTGCTGCTTTATTATGGTTACTGAACCGATGGACGCTTTATGTGAGTATCGACGCTAACTTAGATTTCCTAGCCATATTTTTTCTGATTCTTTCCCTGATGTTACTGCCGAAACACAAGTCCACAGCTTTCTTGATGTTTAGCTTGTCTTTAGCGATTAAACAAATTGCTATCTTTTTACTACCACTTTATCTGATTTGGGCTTGGCAATCATCAGAGGAGAATCCTGTCAAGGATACCTTTATCGCTTTGTTATTAATACTTGTTATCCCTGGGATAACGTCACTACCATTTATTTTATGGAATGCAGAAGGGTTCTTTAAATCGATTCTATTTTCAGCCACTAGAAATCCAGACGGACATGTTAATGCTCCTTCCTTAGATGGGTTAATTACATTATCAAATCCTGATTTCATTGGTATCAAAGCTAAGTTGCCAATGGTGTTGGTAATGAGTCTAGTATTTCTGAGTGCCATGAAGCGACAAATTGGCATCTATACTAGTGCTTTGCTGACCATGTCGGTATTTATTGAATTCAATTCAGTAATATTTAACCAATATTTTTGTTGGGTTGTACCTTTGTTGCCTCTCGCTAGTTGCGAGATACTTCTTAAGAAGGATGCCAAATGAGATATCCTTCCGTTAAACGTGATGCTCGGTACGAGCCGCTACGCGAACGCATCAGGATCTCAATAGCGAAACCCAACAAAACCATTGCCAATGTTGGGTTTAGCTACCGCTCCACCGCTGCCTATCTAAAATCAAGGGTTTTAGGAGTAAAGTCAGTCAATCACCGTCTAGCACTAGCCCCCTGCCCCCTCAAGGGTGGAGCTATACACACCAAGTGCGCACCTCAAGGACTCAGAGAAAATCATCGATGTGGTGAGCCTAAGTCTGCAAGCTTAGTTTGTGTAGTCGCTACCTATGGGTTACATGCACCCATCCCTTGCCCCATTTATCATCACCCTGTCAGCCGAAACCCTTACTTATACCGCACTTCCGAGGAATTAGTTATTTTTCTACCAGATTTGTTAAGTATTGTGACCTTTCCCATGATATGATTACCTCTGGTTTGTGAAAACAAGCCAGATGACTGGACTAGCATTTGCTGCTACCGGTGAACTTGTCAGATGACCCTCTTGAGAAACCATTGACCATGGAGGAAAACACGCAAACAAGTTACTTGTCCCCTTCAACGAGTTCGTCAATGCAGGAGTATTACCAACTCAAACAAACTCTGTTGTTGGTCACCCTAGTCGCGACAGGGATTATTTTCATCTGTGTGTGGCTGGTTTACTCCCTCAACATTGCCTTAAATTATTTGATCGGGGCGTGTACTGGTATGGTTTACTTGAGAATGTTGGCTAAAGACGTAGAGCGGCTAAGCCAACAAAATAGGCGTCCGAGCATGGCTCGGTTTGCGGTTTTTATTGGGATAATTGTAGTAGCCAGTCAATGGCAAAAATTACAAATACTTCCTATATTTTTAGGGTTTCTGACGTACAAAGCCGCAATTATCGTCTATATCCTGCAAAGCCTACTAAATCCTACCTCTAAGTAAGATTTATTTAAGTCGGATTTCTTGGTAGGATAAACAGACGTTTCACCCTTGACAGAAATCTGGGTAAATCTCCAGAATGGAAATGATAAATTCTTTAAACGTTCTGAATTCTTTACCCCTTGCTTCCTTAGAAGTTGGTGAACACTTTTATTGGCGGATTGGCAATTTAACATTACACGGTCAGGTTTTTCTCACCTCCTGGGTAGTGATTGCTATTCTGGTAGTAGCTTCCCTTGCGGCAACTCGAAATGTCCAAATGGTTCCTGGCGGTATCCAAAATTTGATGGAGTACGCCCTAGAATTTTTGAGGGATTTAGCGAAAAACCAGCTGGGGGAAAAAGAATATCGCCCTTGGGTACCTTTTATCGGTACACTGTTTTTGTTTATCTTCGTGTCAAACTGGTCAGGAGCCCTCATTCCTTGGAGTATTATCGAGCTCCCATCCGGTGAGCTGGCGGCTCCTACCAATGACATCAATACCACCGTTGCTTTAGCCTTACTAACATCGTTGGCGTATTTTTACGCTGGTTTGAGCAAGAAGGGTTTAGGTTACTTCGCTGGCTATATTCAGCCAATACCAATCCTCTTGCCGATCAAGATTTTAGAAGACTTCACCAAACCCCTCTCCCTAAGCTTCCGTTTATTTGGCAATATTCTGGCAGATGAACTGGTAGTAGCCGTGTTGGTGCTGCTAGTGCCTCTGTTTATCCCGTTGCCAATTATGGCGCTAGGTCTATTTACCAGTGCAATTCAAGCCCTGGTCTTCGCTACCTTGGCAGCTGCCTACATTCACGAGGCAATAGAAGTCGAAGGCGAAGAACATTAAGGGATAACCTTATGATGGGAATGGCACGGTAGCCTTAAATTAGGAATAGTTGGAATTGATCACTCCTTCGGAGAATCCTTCTGACTAGTAGCTCTCTATTTTGTTCTTTACTCACGGATAAGAAAAATCATCATGGATCCAATCATTGCTGCTGCTTCAGTTGTCGCTGCTGCTCTCGCTGTCGGTTTAGCTGCTATCGGCCCTGGTATCGGTCAAGGAAATGCTGCTGGTCAAGCTGTAGAAGGTATTGCTCGTCAGCCGGAAGCTGAAGGAAAAATTCGCGGTACTCTCCTGTTAACCTTGGCATTCATGGAATCCCTGACTATCTATGGTCTGGTAATTTCTCTGGTACTGCTGTTTGCTAACCCATTTTCTTAGAACCTGATACTTTATGTAGAGACGTTGCAGGCAACGTCTCTACATGGTAGGTCTGATAAGGTGAATTGTTCGGTTTTATTCCGATTTGGGATTTGTAAAAAATGTTTGATTTTGATGCTACTCTGCCTCTGATGGCATTGCAGTTTCTGGTTTTGACAGTTGTATTAAATACCATATTCTATAAGCCACTGACAAAAACGCTGGATGAGCGTGACGAATACATCCGGAATCAGGAATCTGATGCCAAAAAACGCTTGTCTAAAGCCGAAGAAATGGCTAAAGAGTATGAAGAACAGTTGGGTCAAGCCCGGAAGCAGTCTCAAGCTGTGATCGCTTCTGCTCAAGAAGATGCCAGAAAAATGGCAGCTCAAGCGATCGCTGAAGCCCAACAAGAAGCTCAGGCTGAACGAGCAAAAGCTCAAGAAGAAATTGATCAACAGAAACAGCAAGCAATGGCTTCCCTCGAACAACAGGTGGATGATCTATCTCGCCAAATCTTAGAAAAATTGTTAGGGCCAGCGTTAGTAAGATAAATGGTGGCGTCTTGACCGCCTGACCCATATATTTACTAAAACTCCTAAGAGATTGGCGATGTGGGAGTACTGTCAAACTATTTCAAACTATTAATTATCTTGAGATAATTGTCTTGAGATAATTGTCTTGAAATAATTGTCTTGAGATAATTATCTTGAGAGTAGGTGGACAGGTCATAGCTTAGCAAGATTATGCGTTCAAAACAATTGTAAACGGATATGATGGGGAATTTAGTATTATTGGCAACAGAAGCTCATGGAGAAGGTGGTTTTGGATTAAACTTTAATATTCTTGAAACCAACCTAATCAACCTGAGTATTTTGTTGGGAGTACTCTACTACTTCGGAAGCAAATTAGTGGGAAACATTTTGAGTGAGCGACGCTCAAAAATTGAACAGGCGATTAAAGAAGTAGAAGCTCGTCAAAGACAAGGAGCCGAAGCCTTAGCAGATCAACAGCAGAAGTTAGCTCAAGCCCAAGTCGAGGCAGAAAACATTCGTGCTGCAGCAGAAGTTAATGCTAAAGCAGCTAAAGAGGCAATTTTGGCCGCTTCGGCTCAAGAGATTGAACGGATGAAAGAATCAGCAGTTCAGGATTTGAACTCGGAGAGGGAACGAGCCATGGCCGAACTACGCCAGCGAGTTGCTACCATGGCAATGGCTAAGGTTGATTCCCAACTAAGAGAGACATTAGATAATTCCGCTCAACAACAATTAATTGACCGCAACATCGCTCTGTTGGGAGGTGGCTCATGAAAGGTGGTTTTTTGAGTGGCCAAGTACTCGAACCTTATGCAGAAGCGTTGCTCGATTTGGCTAAGTCCGATAACGAACTCAAAGGCAAACTGAGTGAGGATGTAGATACTCTGCTGAGTCTTTTGAAAGAATCGCCACAATTGCAGGAGTTTTTAGGCTCTCCTGTGGTCAGAGCTGAGGATAAAATCGGGGTCTTGCAACAAATTGCTGGGGACCAACTTCACCCCTACACCATGAATTTTTTGAGGATTCTAGTAGACCGTGGGCGCATTGCGTTTTTGGAAGGCATTTGCCTGAAGTACCAAGAACTTCTCAGAGAGTTAGATCAAACTGTTTTGGCTGAGGTGAGTTCAGCAATAGAACTTTCTGAAGCTCAGCAAGAATCAGTTCGTGAGAAAGTTAAGTCCCTCACGGGAGCCAATCAGGTAGAACTGGATACAAAAATTGACCCGGATGTAATTGGTGGTGTGATCATTAAAGTCGGGTCTGAGATATTTGATGCCAGTCTAAAAGGACAACTCCGTCGCATCGGTATGGCTCTGACGAGTTGAAGTACGTCACGTTCGTTGTTCGCCCAAGACGAGTCGGTGTAGGGTAAGTTAGTTGGTTCCCTAAGGCTTACCTTTTAGGGTAGGTTAGTTGGTTAAAGATTAACCCCTTGGGACATAACCTTGAACAGTCAACAGTCAACAGTCAACAGTTAATAGTTAACAGTAAACAATTAGTTAGTTAACGATAAAAACACATCATGATTAGCATTAGACCAGACGAAATTAGCAGCATTATTCGGCAGCAAATTCAAGGATATAACCAAGGTTTTGCCGTTTCCAACGTTGGAACGGTTTTGCAAGTTGGTGATGGTATTGCCCGGATTTATGGCTTGGAAAAGTGCATGGCTGGGGAACTGCTGGAGTTTGAAGATGGCACCGTTGGCATTGCCCAGAACTTAGAACAGGACAATGTGGGTGCAGTGCTGATGGGGGATGGTTTAAATATCCAGGAAGGTAGCTCGGTTACTGCTACTGGTAAAATTGCTCAGGTACCCGTCGGAGAGGCACTGATTGGTCGGGTAGTTGATGGCTTGGGTCGTCCCATTGATGGTAAGGGGGACATTCAAAGCACTGAATCCCGTCTGGTTGAATCCATGGCCCCAGGGATTATTGCGCGGCGTTCAGTTTGTGAACCCATGCAAACGGGAATCACCGCTATTGACGCTATGATTCCCGTTGGACGCGGTCAGCGGGAGTTGATTATCGGTGACCGACAAACCGGGAAAACTGCTATTGCTGTAGACACAATCATCAACCAGAAACAGGAAGATGTAATTTGTGTCTATGTTGCTATTGGTCAGAAGGCATCTACTGTAGCCCAAGTGGTGAATACCCTCCAGGAAAAAGGAGCATTAGACTACACTGTGGTCGTGGCAGCGAACGCCAATGACCCAGCTACTCTACAGTTCTTGGCTCCCTACACTGGTGCCTCGATTGCCGAGTACTTTATGTACAACGGTAAGGCAACCCTAGTGATTTATGATGACTTGTCTAAGCAAGCTCAAGCCTATCGCCAGATGTCCCTACTGCTGCGCCGTCCACCAGGACGGGAAGCTTATCCAGGAGATGTGTTCTACGTCCACTCCCGGTTGTTGGAACGGGCAGCAAAACTGAATGATGAACTAGGTGGTGGTAGTATGACCGCACTGCCTATTATTGAAACTCAGGCTGGTGACGTATCAGCTTACATCCCGACTAATGTAATTTCTATTACTGATGGTCAAATCTTCCTCTCCTCTGACCTATTTAACTCTGGTGTCAGACCAGCGATTAACCCTGGTATCTCAGTGTCACGGGTAGGTTCTGCGGCCCAAACCAAGGCCATGAAGAAAGTGGCTGGTAAGTTGAAGCTAGAACTAGCCCAGTTTGACGACTTGCAAGCTTTTGCTCAGTTTGCCTCCGACTTGGATGCCGCTACCCAAGCTCAGTTGGCTCGGGGTCAGCGTTTACGGGAAGTGTTGAAGCAACCTCAGAATTCCCCCCTAGCTGTGTTTGAGCAAGTGGCAATCGTTTACGCTGGACTCAATGGCTATCTAGATGATGTGCCTACTGATAAGGTGACAACTTTTACTCAGGGACTGCGGGAGTACTTGAAAACCAGCAAGCCAGAGTACGTTGAGATCATCAAAAAGGAGAAGAAGCTCACTGATGAAGCCGAAAGCATTCTAAAGGAAGCGATCGCAGAATACAAACAGACCTTCCTAGTCTCCGCTTAACAGGTTAAAGATTAGTTTCGGTTGCAGGTTAGTTTCCGTTGCAGGTTGCAGGTTAGTAGGTTGCAGGTTAGTAGGTTGCAGGTTGCAGGTTAGTAGGTTGCAGGTTAGTAGGTTGCAGGTTCTATAAAAAACAGTCAACCTTAAACCTTAAACCTTCAACCTACCCTTCACCGAACGCCTTTGGCGAACAACCTTTTTGAATTAAGAATGCGCGAATGCAGAATGTAGAATTCTTAATTCTTAATTCTTAATTCTACATTCGCGCATTCTGCATTCTGACAAACAACCTTCAACCCGAGACAAATTTAACCCTTCATCCTTCATCCTTGAACAGATTATGCCTAATCTAAAAGATATTCGCGATCGCATTAAGTCAGTCAAAAATACCCGGAAAATCACCGAAGCGATGCGCCTTGTGGCTGCGGCTAAGGTACGTCGTGCTCAACAACAGGTAACTGCCACCCGTCCCTTTGCTGACCGCTTAACACAAGTTCTCTACGGTTTGCAAAACCGGATGCAGTTTGAAGATGCCAATCTGCCCCTACTAAAAGAACGGGAAATCAAGAATGTAGGCTTGCTCGTCGTTTCAGGGGATCGAGGACTATGTGGCGGTTACAATACTAACGTTATCAAGCGTGCCGAAAACCGTGCAAAGGAACTACAGGAGAAAGGGGTTGGCTACAAATACGTGCTAGTTGGACGAAAAGCTATTCAGTACTTCGAGCGCCGCGACCAGCCAATTGATGCCAAGTACACCGGTTTAGAACAGATTCCCACCGCATCAGAAGCATCTATGATTGCTGACCAACTCCTCTCCCTGTTTCTGTCTGAAACCGTAGACCGGGTGGAGTTGATATACACCAAATTCGTCTCATTGATTAGTTCTCGACCTGCGGTTCAAACCCTGCTACCCCTAACAGCTAAGGGACTAGAATCACAGGATGATGAGATCTTCAGATTGACAACTAAAGGTGGTGAGTTCAAGGTGGAGCGGGAGGTAGTCACAAGGACAAGTACCGAGACTTTCCCCCGTGACATGATCTTTGAACAAGACCCTGTCCAAATTCTGGATGCCCTGTTGCCTTTATATCTAAATAACCAGTTACTACGGGCATTACAAGAGTCAGCAGCTAGTGAACTGGCTTGTCGGATGACAGCAATGAGTAATGCTAGTGATAATGCTTCGGAACTGACTGGTAAACTAACCCTAACCTACAACAAGGCACGGCAAGCCGCAATTACCCAGGAAATTCTGGAAGTTGTGGGTGGTGCTGAAGCACTCGGTTAATTTCATTTCATTTAATTTTTTTTATCATCAGCTGCAAAGATTACCTGCGTCTGGAATTAACCAGGCGCATTTTTAATTTTTGCTAATTTTATCAGCAATTATAGTGTTTGTTAAGAAAGGGAATATCGGGTTATATCATATTACTATAGCAATTATTATAGCTATGAGGTACAAAGCGATCCCCCTAAATCCCCCTTAAAAAGGGGGACTTTGAGGTTGAGAAGCGTACCTCATAAATGCAAGAAAAGCTATATAATCAGTTATCAAAAAACTGAGCTTCCTTCTTGTAGGTAATCTCCCTTATCATCGCCTGTTACCTGTTCCCTGTTGCCTGTTACCTGTTCCCTATTATCTACTAATTATAAGTGTTCAACCGAAAATGATATTAGGTCATGAAACAATTATGGAATCGGCAGCCTATTGAGATTAGGCATACAATATTGGCTGCTATTTTAGTATTAGTTATAGTAAGTTTCTTTTATTTTGTAAAATTTGAAGGGAACATTACTGGCTTTTTCAGAATTGGGTCACTATTTCCTATTTCTCCTTATCTCAATAGTGATCAAGTATTGATTTATCAGGGAGAGCAGGGATATGATGGTCAACAGTTTCTGAGTATTGCCCTCGATCCATGGTTAGAAAACTCAGGGACAATAGAAGCTATTACTCCTCCGCAATATCGCTACAGAAGAATTCTGTATCCACTGCTAGGTTATTTATTAGGTTTTGGGAATCCCCAGCTAATTCCCTACGCAATGGTTGGAATTAACTGTCTAGCTATTATTCTGATAGTATTTGTGAGTAGTTTATATCTCAAACGATATAGTGGTAGAACTTGGCAATCACTCCTGGTTCTTTCTATACCAGGAGTTTGGATGGTTTTATCTCTTTCAACAGCTGATTTAATCAGTAGCTTGCTGCTGGTAACAGCTATCTATTTTTATCGCAATGAAAAACCGATTTACACAGCAATAGCGATCGCAGCTGCTTGTCTGACGCGGGAGACAATGCTATTAATGTGGTTGGCAATTTTATTAACCAGTATATGGGAACGCAAAGGTCGGCAGCTGCAACATCTATTATGGGCTTGGATACCAGTAGCTGGGTGGGCTATCTATGTTTTCTATCATCTAGAGGCTCAAGAGAATCTAGAAGGTAGTGAAAATTTTGGCTACCCCCTATTTGGCATAGGTCAAAAGCTGATTAATAGTCTCACAGGAGGACTAGGGGTAAAAAACCTGTTTGAAGCTTACTCATTTGCCTTATTAATAGCAGCTTTTGTAGTTACTATACTGCTAGCCAGTCAGTCCCTGCGGCAAAACAAAGTTATCCTAATCAGTGCCATTATTTATGCTGTGCTATTTTCAATGACTAGCATGACTATCTTAGGGTATTATTTAGATTATTCTCGTGTATACCTAGATATCTATTTCTTATTATTACTCAGCAGCAGTTACTCAAAACGCTATTTAAGCTATTTAAAAAATATCGTCATGGCTGGTGCCAGCTTGGCAAGCATCACCTATTTACTTGCCCATTCGTGAAACAGCGGAAATTTGTAAGCTATCAGCTATCAGCTAATGCGCTATGCCCACGCTACGCGAATAGGTTTTTAATAAAATAGGTAAGCATTAGTTGAATCTGAGTTAAGTCTGCTGAGGAGTGACAGCTTACGGCACATCAAGTAGCGTTCGGGTATCGCATATGCTTTTTTCATTAATCTCTCAACATTAAATTATCCCTAAACAGGTTTATGTTAAGCTGAGGGCTGACAGCTGACGTAAATTGTTTAAATAAAACTCTAACAAAGAAAAACAACTTACTTATATAGCTTCTTTGATCGCGCTCTAATTATATATTAGACCTCTTGCATAAGTCTCATAAACCGTGGCTGTTGACAAGGCAAAAGGCAAGAGGCAAGAGGCAAAAGGGATAGATTTTGCTTTCATAACCACTGTCAATGTGATCACTGTGGACAGATTACAAAAGACCATTGAGATTACCAGATAGTTTCTGGACAGGATTTGGAATAAGAGCTGCAAGGATTTATCGAAGGATAATAGCCCACATTTGATATCTCATAAAATTAGTAATTTGTAATTATTTAGTTGTAGTTAATCATAAATTATAAGTCTTAATTTATGATTCCTAAAAACCAGCAACCACAGCATTTTGAATAACTCTCATATGTGCTCGAAGCATTAATAATTAAATTCGCCACGGGTCTCACCTCAGGTACACAGGATTTTTTCCTTTTGCCCTCTGAACTCTTACCTGCTCCCTGCTCCCTAAAACCCAAGAATTTGTACCTGACCGAATTGCCAAACGCTTTAAATGCTTTAAAGGACATGAATTATCATCCAATTAAAGCTTTTTATAAATTCTCTAAGTGAAGTAAATTTATTTCACAACATCTTTAACTAATCGATACGTAGAATTATGCTGATTTTATAATCAATAGCAATTTTTTCGCTTATTATGAATCTATAAATTCAAACATTCAAATTCAAACATTCAGCCATCAGCTAACGCCCTAGGCGCATCTACGCTGACTATATATCAGCCCTGGCCTGAGCTGAATGCTTACCTTTTTTCAGAAAAAGGGAAAATTTAACTTGATTAACCATTAGAGGCTGAAAACCACTGTAGTTTTCAGATACAACCTCAGATACTACCCAGGTGTGCATTACATAGCAACTTACGATTAATTAATTAATTAAGGAGGGAACATCAATGGTTTCTAATGATAACTTTGCCGACCGGATATCCTTAAACGGTACACCAGTTAGTACCACAGGCACTAACGTGAGTTTCACTGGGGAGCCAGGTGAGCCGGATCATGCAGAAGTTAGCAGCCCGTTAAATTCTGCTTGGTGGTCTTGGACAGCTGCCGCTGATGGTATCGCGACCATTGATACTTTTGGGAGTGACTACGACACTAGCCTAGCAGTCTATACCGGTTCAGCAGTTAACAGCTTAACTGAAATTGCCAGTAATGATGATAATGGCATGAGTTTTCAAAGCGCAGTTCAATTTACCGTTACCGCTGGTACAACCTACCAAATTGCTGTTGATGGCTTTTCGTCCAACACAGGCTTGATTGATCTCAACATCAACTTAGATGAGGGAGCATCAATCGTTTCTAATGATAACTTTGCCGACCGGATATCGTTAAACCGTACATCAGTTAGTACTACAGGCAATAGTCTGGGTTTCACTGGGGAGCCAGGTGAGCCGGATCATGCAGGCATTAGCAGCCCGTTAAATTCTGGTTGGTGGTCTTGGACAGCTGCCGCTGATGGTATCGTGACCATTGATACTTTTGGGAGTAACTACGACACTAGCCTAGCAGTCTACACTGGTTCAGCAGTTAACAGCTTAACAGAGATTGCCAGTAATGATGATACCTCTGGTTTGCAAAGCCAAGTTGTATTTACCGTTACCGCTGGTACAACCTACCAAATTGCTGTTGATGGCTTTTCGTCCAGCACAGGCTTGATTGATCTCAACATCAACTTAGATATTGATGACACTCTGATTTCAGGAACATCAAACGATGATACCCTGTTCGGCACTGTCGAAAACGATCAGATTGAGGGTTTGGCTGGCAATGACACAATCTTTGGTAGTGAGGGAATTAATACCCTTCTCGGCGGTGATGGTAATGACCTGATCTACGGTGGTTCACAGCTGGATGTGATTCGCGGTGGTAGCGGTAACGATACCATTTTCGCCAGTGAGGGTAATAATGAAATCTTTGGTGGTTCTGGTGATGACATCATCTATTCTGGCTCTGGCAATGATTTCATTAATAGTGGTACTGGTAACGACACCCTTTTCCTAGGGGGTGGTGATGATCTAATTGTCCTCGAAACCGGCAATGGCTTTGATACTATCAATAACTTCCAGCTTGGTCTAACTACCTTTGATGTTGCCAATCCTAATCAGCTGAGCATCGTTGATGGTAATAATGGTGCCGAAATCTCGAGCGGCGGAAACCTCTTGGCTGTGGTGAGTTCGACTCAAGCTAGCACTCTCAACGACAATCTCGATCAGGTGTTTGTCTAGGGTTTTTCTGCAAGCCTGCGGTGGAGCAAAGCTTACCCGAGTATAAAATCATTTTTTAATTAGCATAGTGCGTCTGAGTGAACTCAGGCGCATTTTTGATCAGGGTTGGTCTGCCCAGGGCTTTTGTTAAAAAATATTACAAAAATCGGACCTTTTGTAGAAAAAAGGCAAATTTAGTTTGATTAACTATTGGAGGCTGAAAAACACAGCAGTTTTTAGATACAGCCTCATACACCACCTCAGATGTAACTTCAGATACAACCGAGGTGTGGGTTACATAGCAACTGAGGATTCCTTATTAAGGAGGAAACATCAATGAATTCTATCAATATTATCACGGGAACAGCAGGCAATGATAACCTGTCCGGCACTGTCGAAAACGATTATATTAACGGTTTCGATGGCAATGACACGATCTCTGGTGCTGAGGGAATTGATACCCTTGTCGGCGCTAGTGGTAATGATCTGATCTACGGTAGTTCACAGCAGGATTGGATTTACGGTGGTAGCGGTAACGATACCATCTTCGGCAGTGAGGGTGATAATCAACTCTTTGGTGGTTCTGGTGATGACATCATCTATTCTGGCTCTGGCGATGATTACATTAATAGTGGCAGTGGTTACGACACCCTGTGGCTAGGGGGTGGTGAGGATCGAATTGTCCTCAACACCGGGGATGGATTTGATACCGTCAACAACTTCCAGCTTGGTCTAACTACCTTTGATGTTGCCAATCCTTATCATCTGAGCATCGTTGATGGTCAGGATGGTGCTGAAATCTTTAGCGGCGGAGACCTCCTGGCTGTGGTGAGTTCGACTCAAGCTAGTACTCTCTACGACAATTTCAATGAGGTGTTTGTCTACTAGGGTTTTTCTGTAAGCCTGCGGTAGAGCAAAGCTTGCCGGAGCATAAAATCATTTTTTTGCAGAATTATTGTTAGATGAGGAGAGGAAGATCACCGAAGTATAATTAGGTGATATTCCTCTTCTTTCCCTTGTTGCGATTTTCACCAATGAATGATATTATGTCCAGATAATTAGTAAGAAAAAACCATCTCCGATTAAATCTTACTCCCTTCCTTCACCATAACTGCCTTCCTTTTTGGCCGTGCGCGAACCACAATCCCATACCATATATCAACGCCACAACCTCTTAATTTCCTGCCAAATTTGTGATTGTCCTAACTGAGTATTTGGATGAGTTAAAACTCCCTGACTGGGACTAAATAAAAATGCCAGCATAAATAAACCAAAAGCTACTAAAACAATTGCTGGTCCAGAAGGCAGATTAAAAAAATAACTCAGGTACATACCAGTAATACTAGCTACTACCCCAAGGGCTGAACCCAAAATCATCATCTGGTGTAACCGATGGACTAATAAGTAAGCTGTTGCTCCTGGTGTGATTAACATCGCTAGCACCAAGATCACTCCAACTCCTTTGAGGCTAGCGACAATGGTCAAGGCAATCAAAATCATCAGACCAAAGTTTAGCAAGTTGGTTGGTAAACCTGCTGCTTTTGCCCCTAAGGGATCAAAGGTATAATACATTAATTCTTTGTACAGCAGGAGAATAATTGATAGTACAATCGCGGTGATAATGGCTGTATTGATAACTTCTTCATTGGTGACACTCAGAATATTACCGAATAGGAAGTGATTAAGGTCAATTTTGTTATCTTTCTGAATCACGGTAATTAAGGTGATGCCTAGGGCAAAGAAAGCGGAAAACACAATCCCCATGGCGGCATCTTCTTTAATTTGCGATCGCGTCCGGATCCAAGTAATCACGACAGTGCTAACCACCCCAGCAATAAAGGCTCCCACAAAAATGTCAGCACCGATCATAAATGCGATCGCTAATCCCGGTAGTACAGAATGACTGATAGCATCTCCGAGTAACGCCAGTCGCTGTACCATGAGGTAGCTACCAACTGCCGCACAAACGATGCCCACTAATACCGCAGTAATTAGCGATCGCTGCATAAACCCATAGTGCAACGGCTCAATTAAAACCTCTAACATATAGCATTTTTAGGTGATATCTTAACATAAGATTGATGGTAAAAGGGAACAGGGAACAGGGAACAGGGAACAGTATAAAAGAGCAATAGTAATATTTTTTTGTGCTATCATAAATCAGCTTTAGCATGCATGGCTTTTGCCTTCTTTCACTTTACAGCAACTGGATCTAACCAAAAAACGACTTGACCACCATAAGCCTGTTGCATATTAGCTGCACTCAATACCTCTTGCCTAGAGCCACTAGCAATTAACTCCCGATTCAACAAAATCAAATCATCAAAATTAGTCATCGCTTCTCCCAAATCATGGTGAACTACTAGCACAATTTTTCCGGCATCGGCGAGTTGATGGAGGATAGTAAAAATTACAGCTTCAGTTTTTTTGTCAATACCAGCCATCGGTTCATCAAAACAGAATATATCTGCTTGTTCAGCTAATGCTTTAGCCAGAAAGACGCGCTGCTGCTGTCCTCCCGATAGCTGTCCAATCGGACGATTGCGGTAATCACTCATGCCAACTTGTTCAATGGCATCCGCTGCGATCCGCCGGGATACCGTGGAAAAGCGACGAAACCATCCTGTTTTCCGGACTCTACCCATTAGCACAACATCCCAGACAGTGGCGGGATAAGTCCAGTCAATTTGCGTCCGCTGTGGCATATAAGCCACATTTTCTAACTTTTCTATCAACGGTTTTCCCTGATACATAGCAAAGCCCGTGGCAGTGGGAACTAACCCCAGCATGGCTTTCATCAAAGTACTTTTCCCTGCACCATTCGGACCAATAATTCCGGTTAATCGTCCTGGTTTGATCTCACAGTTGATATCCCTGAGTGCTTCTACTAAGCGGTAGTGTACACCCAGTTGCCTTAGGGTAATGGTTCCTGTCTGGGACAGATTGCTATATCCAGCTTGGTGTTTCCTCTTGGGAGAAGCAAGGTGATCAACCGAGGCAGCATGTGGCATAGAGGGTTCCGGAAACAAAAAATGATACAAATATGAAAATAGTTTATCATGAAAAATGAAAAGAATATGATAGGATTTATGCTGCAAACCCACTTTGTTAGCCATGTAGCGCCTTCATGAGGCGGTTTCCAGGCCAGTTGCTCATGGTGCATGGGTCTGTGTGGGTCACCTGGGTCCGCACCTTGAAAGCCCCGTGGAACGCCAGTTGCTCATGGGGGTTCCCCCCATGACCGGGCTGGATCGCTGTTTCAATCCCCTGAATTCCTTCGTGGGGTATTTTTGAATTTTGAATTGATAATTTTGAATTGGAGCGAAGCGGTTGAGAGTAATTATTCAGTCTCACAGTAGAAAGCGCCAATGGTGGCTGACAGTAGTAATCATTTTAGGAGTCTGGATCAGTGGGTGTGATACCACCGGAACAAACCAGAGTGGTATTGATGGCGATGATAAGCCCAATGTAGTGACCACTAGCACTATCATTACCGACTGGACGAAACAAGTAGGAGGAGATGAAATTGAACTGACGGGTATCCTAAAACCCGGAGCAGATCCCCATGTCTATGAGCCAGTCCCAGCAGATACTATTGCGTTGGAACAAGCTAATCTGATTTTATACAATGGCTACAATCTGGAACCAGCACTAATTAAGCTGATTAAGTCTGCTGGGGTTAACATCAAGAGCTTTGCGGTTGGGGAAGTGGTGTCACCCTTGGATTTTGAATACGAAGGAAAGAAGGAACCGGATCCTCATGTTTGGGGAGATGCTAAAAATGCGATCGCAATGGTGAATGCCATTCGGGATCAGTTGATTGAACTCTCACCAGAGGACAAGGAAGAATTTACCAAGAATGCAGCACAGCTAACTGCTGAATTAAAAAAGCTTGATGCTTGGATTCTCCAGCAGATTCAAACTATTCCTCAGAAGCACCGCTACCTAGTCACAACTCATGATGCTTTTCAATATTATGCTAGTGCCTATGGGATACCAGTAGCTGGAAGCTTAATTGGCATGAGTACTGAGGAACAACCCAGTGCTCAGACTGTCAAGGGTTTGGCAGACGCTATCAAAAAAATTGGGGTTCCGGCGATTTTTGCTGAAACCACGATCAACCCAGCTTTGATCAACACTGTGGCCCAGGAAGCTGGGGTGAAGTTAGCCCCACAAGAATTATACTCTGATTCCTTAGGTGTACCAGGTAGTGAAGCTGATACTTACATCAAAATGTTAATCACTAATACTCACACAGTTGTGGAAGCATTAGGAGGGAACTATCAAACGTTTAATCCAGTTGACTAATGTAGTTGACTAATGCAGTTTACTACTTTCCATAAACTTGTTTTAGTTTTTAATAATTTAGCTCCCTGCTCTCTAGATTCTAGCAAAGGTAGACGAAGATATAAATACCATGGTCAGATCTATGGATTAATTAGGTCTTGGAACCGTTGCTCGTCTTTAATCATGTCAAAATCCGCATCAATATTAATGATAGACTTAAGTCTATCATTCAAACTCATCGCTTGTTCTAAACTGGCAATTGCTGAGTCAATCTCACCGTTTAAGGCATAATAACAAGCTTCGTTGTAGTAAAGATTAGATGAATTTGATTTTACCTGCCGTACTCTTTCCAAACTGTCCCAGGCTTCTTGATAGCGACCAAGTTTGATCAAGGCATAGGCTCTATGGTTCCAAGCATGATGAAAATCTGAGTTGAGCTGAATAACCTGATCATAGGAAATCAGTGCTTTTTCATAGTGTTCCATGTATCTGAGAGTATAACCTTGTCCAAACCAACTCCTAAAGTTGTTCGGATTAATTTTAATCGCCTCGGCATGGGCAGCGAGGGATTCTTCATATCGCTTTAATCTCTGCAGGGCTTGGCCTTTTCCTGACCAAGCCACATCGGAATCTGGCTGGAGCTGAAGCGCTTTTTCATAGGATGCGATCGCATCTTCATAGCGATTTTCAATCCAGAGAGCGTGCCCTTGATTGATATAGTCATCAACTGTTAAGTAGAGCTGGGGATTAGCAGACTTTAAGGACTCCAGCTGTTTAGTTAGCTCTTCTAGTTTTTGTTGGACTTCTGGAGCAACAAATTCTTCTTGGATAATGGAGGGAGTAATTCGAGAAATTTCGTTAAAAATCTGCTCTTTCTCATGTTGAGCAGCCACAACTAGATGCTGGAGTTGAGAAACAAAATCAGATTTAAGGGTTTCCAGCTCCTGCTTAAAAGCTTCAACTTGTCGTTTTAATTCCGTAGTGACTTCAGCATCAATTTGCTCTTTTATTTTTTGTTCAGCTTCTTCTTGGAATTGCTTTTGCGTCTCAGACACTAATTGGTTGATGATGCTACGACGTAGCAATAGCACTGCCAGACTAGTAACAATAGGAATGGCGATTAGTACTGTAATTAAAAGGTTAAGCAGGTTAATCGTCCAGTCAAAGGTTCGATGAACTTCCGATTGGATCTGATTGCGAATTGTGTAACTTTTCTCTAGATGATCATTAATTAACCTTTCCACTTCCTCCCGTTGTTGGTTCGACAGTAGTGGAGTCGGTGGTGTAGCGTTAGGAAATGATGAATTAGGTTGAGCAATTGCCCCCTCAACTGATAGCAGTAAAGTAGCCAAAGTAATAGCAAGGTTAGGCTGGATTTTCATAACAACTGATATCAAGTATTGCCAATCCGAATCAACTGTGTTTTCATAATTGAGCGACAAGTAATTACATTTTATATACGAGCGCGAACATTTCGGATGTTAGGCAGTACAATTTGGATCTTATTGATGGGCTTTTTTGGGGGTCAACTTGCCCGTCGGTTGGGAGCACCTCCTTTGATTGGTATGATTGTGGTGGGTATCCTGATCGGACCAGAAGTGGGGGATGCGATCGCACTACAAGTCCTAGTTATTGCTGATGACCTACGCACCTTCGCAGTTATGGTCATTTTAATGCGGGCAGGACTAGGATTGGATATTGAGAAACTCATGGAGCAAGGAACTGTTGCGGTAAGGTTAGGCTTTTTGCCCGCCATCACCGAAGCGATCGCAGTAGCTGTTGCTGCCATGATACTGTTTAATTTCGATTTTCCCACTGGATTACTCCTAGGCTGTGTAGTCGGAGCAGAATCCCCCGCCGTGATTGTGCCAGGAATGCTGCGACTCAAAAGTTTAGGCTGGGGCGTAGCTAAAGGGATACCAGATGTGATTCTAACTGGGAGTGCCTTATCCGATGTTTTAGTATTGCTACTCTTCAGTTTGATGGTGAATTTCTTGGCACAAGGAACCATCAACAGTAATGCTCTCCAGTTCCTGCCCCTGCAAGTTCTAATCCAGGTCGCCCTTGGTGTCTTAATTGGATATATCGCTGCTCAGTTAATTATTTTTATAATAACCAAACAAAAGTGGACCGAAACTATCGTCCAAGATACCTTAATTACCGCAGCACTTGCCTTATTGTTGGTAGTGTTAGCTAAAAGTATGCCATACTTTTCTGGCTATTTAGCTACCATGGCAATGGGATTTTTCCTAATACAATTAGACCCTCCCTTAGCACGACGCTTGCGAGTAGAATTTAACCATCTGTGGGTGGTAGCAGAGATTATTCTATTTGTCTTGATGGGAGCCAGTATTCAACTGCGGGTATTAGAAACAACCCTGTTACCTGGCATTTTAATCCTAGCCATTGGGTTATGTATCGGTCGGATGGTCGGGTGGTATCTCTCCACATTGGGCAGTAATTGGACTTGGCGAGAGAAACTGTTTTTGTTGCCCGGAAACTCCGCAAAAGCCACAGTACAAGCAGCCATTGGTGGTATTCCCTTGAGTCAAGGGCTAGAAGGAGGTCAGACAATTTTAGCGATCGCAGCCCTCTCAATTTTGATTACCGCACCCCTAGGGGCTTGGGCAATTCCCACCTTTGCCCCTAAACTCTTATCCCAAGACCCTGTAGACCCCACCAAAGTAACCGTTGCCTCTCATACTCTGCTACTAGCCGCTGTCGATACCTCCAGTTTAGCCACCCACGTATTAACTAAAGTAGCAGATTTAGCAAGACGAAGTAATGGGGAAGTTATTGTTTTACATGTGATCACCACATCAAATCAGTTAGAAGTCAAGCAATTAAAGAACCAAACCAAACGCTTGCTCTTAGATATTCGGCATCAGTTTATTACCGTAACCGGTTCGATTCCCGAAGAAATTGTTCGCATAGCCCAAGAGCATCAAGTAACAGATATTGTGCTCGGAAAACGGGGACATCAACCCTGGCAGCAAGTTCGGATCGGTTCCGTATCTCAGGCAGTGTTAGAAACCAGTCCAATTCCAGTAATTTTGGTTGAAGAAGTAGAAATAAACAAAGTCAATTATCCTAGCAAATAACAACTATTGTAGTGATCGAAATGCTATCAGGTGCTAGGCTTTAATAAGGACTAAAACCTAACACCTAAAAGCTAACACCTAAAATCTAACATCTTGCCCTAACCCTAAAAACTAAATTAACAGGGTATTAGTACTTAAGCTATCAGCTATCAGCTAATGCGCGTAGCGCAATCGGTGATTTTGAATAAAATAAGCTGAGCGCTGACGGCTGACTGCTGAATACTTACATTAGTACCGCTCCCAATAAGGCTGAAAACCTCGCCGTTTCAGAATATCTACCTCCAGCCGCAGGATGCGATTATCGAGCTTAGGATTAGCTGTCCCTGTAGACTCTTGCTCTTCCGAGTTGAGTCCTTCAAACCGTTGGAGGGCTGTAAACGGAAAATCTTGGGCAACACTTAATTCAGCCAAATTTTGGCGAGCCGATAAATTCTTTGGCTCCAGTTCTAGTATCTGTTTATAAAACCCCGTTGCCTTAGCATAGTGCTGTTGAGTAAAGCTAATCCCTGCCAAAGCTAGTAAGGCACCAATGTTATCAGACTCCCGTTCTAAAATTTCTTCGTAAGCGTTGCTAGCTAATCGCAAATCCTTCAATCCCATAGCCAATTCTCCCTGCACAAAATAGGCATCAATATTATCAGGATTATCCGCAATCCACTCAGCTATTTCAGCTTTAGCTAACTTAGGCTCTCGCTGTGCTAAAACCTGTAGTCGTCGCAATTGTACAGGAGCATTATCTGGTGAGACCTCTAGTAGAGTAATGTACAGGGTTTCTCGTGCTGGGTCAGCAGGCAAAGCACCCACCAAACTCAACAATTCCGGCGGTGGATCAATAGAAGGCTGAGTCTGTAGCCATTGATTGAGTACCCCTTCCGCTTCCTCTTGGTCAATACCTTTAGTTTGATATGCCACACTAGTACGCCCCAGCTGGGCTAATAAATCATTGGGATCGCGAGATACCAGCTGGTCATAGATAACCAGAGCTTTCTGTGGATCACCTTGGGCAATATAGATTCCCGCTAACCCCCGCAAAGCACCATTGAACAAATTATTATTTGGATTACTCTGAATAATTCTCTGATACCGCTGGATACTAGCATTAAGATTTCCCTGGCGACGGTCAATCTCTGCTAGCAATAATTCCGTACTCTGGTCCGATCCACCAGTAGACGTTGCCCTGTAACTATCAATCGCACTTGTTGCCTGGGCTAGTCGATTCTGCTTTATCAAAATCTGAGCAACACGGAAATGCAAAAACGGTACATCTACCCCTGTAGCCAGCAAATCTTGGTAAACACTCAGCAGTTCTGGCTCAGGAGGGTCTAGACGCAACAAAGCTTGGGCTAAATCTCGCTGCTGAGCTGGTTCACTCGGTAGAGTTTGGGTTATCTCAAGCAACCGCTGTCGCCGTTGAGTTCCGGATAACTGTCCCAATTTACCTTCTAGAATAATCTGCTTCACCAACAAGCTTTGGTTATTCGACTTCACCAACAAGCTTTGGTTATTCGACTGCTCCTCGGTCAACTGCTGATAAAGCTGTAGAGCTGAGGCCCACTGGCTTGGTACCTCACTCATCACATCAGCCACTTCCCTGACTAAAGCAACAGATGGCTTTGGTTTTGAGGCCAGTACCTGACGGTAGAGAGTAACCGCGTCTTCGGTTAGGTCAGAGCGACTCTCACGACGACCAATTTCTGAAAGGGCCCGGGCTAAGGGTAAAGCCGCCTCATCCCTCCCTCGCAACGGTTCTAAGACAGACAAAGCTTCTGTCAGTTGCCCAGAAGCTTGATAAGCTTGAGCTAAATCAGCCCGTAGATAGCTATCATTGCCATAGAATTGGGAAAATTGATTGAGCTGAGCTTCCAATACCTGTACCGCCTGAGCAGGATTCCCAGTTTCCCGTAGAGCCAGAGCATAGGCTCCCGCTGCATTTCCCGGAATCGGCTGACCGTTAGCTTGGTAACGATCAAATAGCTCTAGCCCTTGCTGATAGTCACCACTGTAGGTATAGATTTGAGCAGCACCAACAATGATTTCTGGTGTAGGATTGCTCTCCAGCACAATTTCATAATCAGCTAGGGCTTCCGGAAAACGACCTTGGTAGCCCAGCAGTAAAGCCCGCTGAGCACGAACACCAGTATCATTAGGAGTTAGGTTTAATAAAGTGGTTAGGGCTTCAATCCCATCCGCCTGCCATTCAGCACGATAACCTCCCAATTCTCCTACCGCTTCCAGAGCCTCTTTATTGTTTGGGTCGATGGCTAGGACTTGTTGATAAGCAGCCCAAGCATCGGCATCTCGCCCTGCTCGCTGATACGCTATCGCTAGACCTAACCTCCCTTCCTTCGATTGGGGAGAGCCTTTTAGAGCTTGTTCAAAGGTTGCGATCGCATTATCTACCCATCCTTTCTTTAACAGATCGTAACCTCGGCGTACAGCAGAAGTAACTTGTGCTTGGAGCGCTGGTACCACCGATTCAACTGGGCTGAAGATTAATACTCCTGCTAACCCAAAAACCATCAAAAAGACCCACCAACGCTGCCAGTATAAATTTTTTTTGCCAAGAGAATCGTTATTCATTGGTCAAAAGCATGAAGGATAAACTATCAAGCATGAAGGATAAACTATCAAGGATGAACTATCAAGGATGAATCAGTGTTTATGTTCTATCTATGTCAGCAATTCTATTAGCGAGTAGCTTGAAAAACCTATTACTCATTACTCAGGACTGATTACTGAGCACTCAGCACTCAATCCCACAGATCACTCACATCAAAATCAGCCCTGACTCGAACACCAAGAATTGTATCTGAAAACTCATCTCGTCCTTGCAAAGTCACACCTGCACGCACATTAGGTGAAACACGCACGTCATAGAACAATTCCCAAACATCTGGTACTTTATTACCTTGGTCCCGGCGCAAGTCATCATTAGACAATTGCCGACCATAGCCAAGCCCTAGTCGGTCATCATCCATAAACAAATCTAAGAAGTTCAGACCCACACTGTAGGTATCCCCGCTTTTATCTAAATCAAGATTTTCGTACCAACCATAGCGCCCAAACAGTCCCATCTTGAGGGCAGGAATATATAGTTCTCCGTTAATACCGTAAGCTTGTTCGCGGTCAGAGGACTTCGGACCAAACTCGTTATCCCCTCGGTTCAAAGAAAAAATTTCCTGGAATCCATCTTTCTGAGCATCCCGAGCCGATAGGTAAGTCCCCCGAATGATTGCTGTACCTACCCGGAAAGCTAGCTCTGAAGAAAACCCATCAAACGCAAAATCATCCAGGTCTCGGTCTGAAGAAAAGCCCGCAGCTCTTACTTCCAGGTTGTCGGTTAGATTCCAGTTGAGCAGTACCCCCGGACGAGACGCTATACCTGCTGCTGCCAGAGCAGGATTCGTCTGAAACACCGGGTTAAAGAAATGGGTCGTACTATCTTTAGCAAAGCTATTGCGGTCAAAATAAGATGTCAAATCCATTAGACCAACCACAAAGCGCAGATTAGAATAGCTAGGCACAGAAGTGGTAAAGTAAAGTTCATTGAGACTTAATCCCGTTTCCTCGGTGTCGGAAAAGCCCTCCCCAGTGGTGAGGTCAACTGTGGCACCAAACAAAGCATGGGGAGAAAGGGGATAAGTTCCTTGCAGCCGTAGTCTCGCTGATGTGTCTTCCTGATTCACCAAGGCACCTTGTACGTTTAGGGTCGGAGCTAACGGGTTATCATCCTTAGGGTCAATCTCTGGAATTAATTGACGCTCTGGTGCTTCCTCAAAGTTGGTTTGTGCCAGCTTCTTAGGCTCAATCGATACCCAATCATCTTCACTGGGGTGGAAGTTCTTAGGGTCATATTGCTTGGATAAACCTACAGTCCTATCAAAGTCCCTCAGGCAGCTTTCGTTTGTGTAGCCACAACCAAATTCTTGTCCGCTACTAACCGAGTAGTATTGGCTGTTCGGGTTTGCTTGAAACCTAGCCCTCATCCTCGTGCATGAATCCTTAACAGCCCAGTCCTCCTGGGCCTTTTCAGACAAATTTGTAGAGTTGAACCTGTCCAGCCGGTCTTGGTCTGTGTTGCTCCAGACATTATTCTGTGATGGTTTCGAGGTTTCGCTCTTAGGGCTAAGAGGTTTTTCCGAAACAATTTGATCCGGAAGACTAAGACATAGCCCCGAAAAATGAGCATAGGCTGGTTCTGTTTTCAGACTAGCAACACCTAACAAAAGTGATAGGGTGATCGGGGCTATAAAACCCCATTTGGCTAAGGGGGAAGTCGAGGCAATGGATAATAAGAAGTAACTTAGCCCAACCGAACGCTTTAAGGCGCTCATACTTGGTTGATTAGGATCAATAGCAATAGGGATTTGATTTATGTCTATCATGAGCACCACAATCAATTAAATATAACTGTGCTTAGTTCACATTTATAGGGAATAAACGTTGTTTTACCAGCAGATAAAATATTATCCGTTTTTTTTTCGGTATAGATAATTATGTAGGTTATATAATTACGAAGCTTGATTACTTTGTTCAAAGTATTAGGGTGAATTTTATATCACAAGGTTTGGTAATTAATCCATGTTATTATACCAAGGCTAATAGACTTGATATCACTCTCAAATTCATACAACAAAAAAAATAAATAATTGCTTATTAGGAGATAGTTAACGCCCAATTATTCATCATATAAATAATAGATATGGTTGAAATAGCCGCCTGAAACCATAACATAAAAAAATTAAATCAATAAATAAAAATTAACCAGAGTAAACCTTAATCAGTTTTATTTGATTAAAATAAAATTTAACCTGTTAAAATTTTATTTAATGACATTTTTATGCAAGTATCGGCTATGCACAAAACCTTTATTTTTATTTGGGCAAAAAAAATAGTCAAACAAAATCTGACCCATTTGTTGAAAAGGGTATTTAGCATCTTTATACTCTTACTATTAAGTACTGGATGCACCCAGATTCCATTACCAGGACGGCAATTAACTAATCGATTACTCCGTCAACCTCCCGAAGCAATTTTTCAGCTTACGGTGACCAAATCAGACCGTCCAGGGATCTACACCGTAGCAGGAACCACGAATCTTCCGGAGGAAATTCCCATCACGGTAGCAGCGATTCGCTATTTGCACCCTAATCAACAGCTCTCTTTCAACAGAGACGCAAATTTTATCTATTCAATTCTGGCTTATCAAAATGTCGATGTAAAGAAGGGAAGATGGCAGACCGACTTGAAACTATGGCAAATTGCACCAGACGGTCAGTTTCAAGAAGTCTGGCAAATGGATCAGTCCAAACTTGGCTTATCACTAAAACCAGCAGAGGAAGTAACCTTCCTAGCCACCCTCACCCCCAAAGAGTCCCTCTGGGAACTAGAAGAGGAGTTAAAGAAGCAGCGAATAACCCTAGCAAGCAGCCTGATCAACAATACATCTGATGGTCAACGGTATGTCCAGGCACGTCAAGTTCTGTCCGTTGCCTTACCCACCGGTCAGACCAAACCACCTGAACCTAGACCTGAGGATATTAATCATGGCTGGGGCAAGCGGTATCTGCTGCTACCAGAACCACCGATTATTTATAAGCTTGACAAGCCTAATCAACGTCGAATCGATGCTCCCCTTTCAACTCCTGAGTTTTTACAATGATATCTAGTTTAAGGAGTGATGGAGTAGGGTGGGCAATGTTTTGCCCACCCTACCCATGGAGTCTGTGCGTAAGTCCTGATCTAGTTTAAGGAGTGATGGAGGGATGGAGTGATGGAGTGATCACTCCATCCCTCCGTTCTTGTGCTTAGACAAAAAATAGTGTGGAAAGGGAATTTTCCTGACCCGTTCATCCCCTCAACTGTTCATCCGCTCACCCCTTGAGAGTAGTGATACTAATATCCCCCATCACAACACACTGGCAAGCTAGACGTGCATGAGGATTGTCTGGAGCTAACACATCAAGCAAATCCTGCTCATCAAAGGAGAGCTTATACGTCCACCCATCCCTTTAAAGGCAGCTAATGTTTTATCCATATCCTTAGGTTTGGTTGACCTAGGACAGTGAAAAACTGTTTCGCCCATTAGGGCTAATTCTGTCTTATTACCAATAGTGTTAAAGGCACGAACGTGGTAACATTCTTGATTAGTTTCAACATCTAGCCCATGGCAGATAACTTCGTAATCATCAAAGGGTAAGAAGCAGGGTAATTGCAGCTATTTTGTATAAATTGTACTTGACAAAATAGGTATTTAACATAGTCAGTGATAGGACTAGACAACTCTTCTGGAATGAAGGACACTACAAACAGATGGAATCAGTCCCTTTCNATGTAGAATTTAACCTGGTGTATGACCGAGGCACAATTTTTGGTCTGCAAACTAACGGGCGTACTGAATCCATCCTGATGTCCTTACCCCCCTTGGTGCGTTGGGAATACGGTTACCAACCTGAGCCCAATACACCAGAAGCCGAACTCTATGAGACATTCCTCAAGCCTCAAGACTGGGCGAACTGGACAGCTTAAACTGTTGTCAGATCACTTATGGCAATACTAGGATGGTTCGACGTACGCATTCAGCTATCAGCCGTCAGCTATCAGCCGTCAGCTGAAGTAACTCAGCATTATTCCAATGCTTACCTGTTTTATTCACAAGCTGATAGCACCTCAAGTAGCATGGCCTACGGCCAATGACTGATACGCGACACGCTAATAGCTGAATGCTGAATGCTGAATGCTGAATGCTGAATACTGAATGCTGGAGCAGTGGGGGAAGATAGAATAGAAATCCTGGATTCATCCCCCTCATTCGACTATCCTGTCATTTTTCCCATTGTCTTGATGCACTCGCTCGCCATCATTCCCTTCATCCTCAGTTCCTCTGACCAGATTTGTGCAACAATTTGGATACGCTCCCTTAAATTTCACCAATCCCTCTAAGCTAAACTAGCTTGCAGTGAGTAGCTCGATGAGCCGAATCACATAGGGCTTGGTTTAGAATAGGTCTTCCCGGCTTAATTTGTTAGTCAGGGCGTATTAATAAAAATCACGAGGAGTTTTTTCAGTCGGCTGGGAAGCAGTCAGGGACTACAGGTGGCGATAGTCCTACAGGTGCCCTTGACCCATTAAGAATTAAATTCGCTCAAGGTGCGCGCCTCCAAGGGCGCGAGGGATTGCTCGCGCCCTTGGGTCGCACCTATCGGCTTTCGCCGACGCGGGGCGCGAACGGGCGCGCACCTGAATCGTTCGGGACGCACTCTGAAATCTTAATGATTAGATTTGGTATGGTTTCAATCAGCGGTAGCTGTGACAAGGAGGTGCTGATGGTTCATATCGATCAGAAAACTCATACTACTGAAGATGGTACAAATGTGATTGTTTTGAAACCGATTGGACGCCTGGACATCACTACAGCTTGGCCCTTTCGTCTGAAATTGCAAGAGTGTATCTCCCAACTGCGAAGGCATGTAGTGGTTAATCTGAGTCAGGTTGACTTTATTGATAGTTCGGGTTTGACATCCTTAGTGGCTGGAATGCGAGATGCTGACAAAATTAAGGGCAGCTTTCGCATTTGTTCTGTTCATCCAGACGCCAAGCTTGTGTTTGAAGTCACTATGATGGACACAGTGTTTGAAATTTTTGAAACGGAGGAAGAAGCCTTAGATGGTTTATCCAGTATCGCCACCTGAATAGACATCTGCGACCGATTAGGTTTCAGATTAAGCTGGGCTTGGCTTGGGTGAATCTTTTTCCACAGATGTCTGATCAGAGGGTGTTATAATAGCAAAGGTGCTTATTGAACCGACAGACTAAAAGGGCTTGGATGCTACTAGCGGCAGCTCGGGGAAAGAACTTGGCTGAGCTTTGTAAAAATAAGTCCACAGCAAGTTGAACTCAAAGAAATAAAACGACCTGCGGGAGGCGGGTTGCAGCCAGGGTAGTAGGGGAACAAAGCCTTTAGCTCCTACTGCGGGAGTGAGTGCGACAGAGCAAAACCTCCGGACGTTGATTAAGACCAATCTGGCATCAGCGGATGAAACTGGAAACCCCCACCATCATCTTGGATTTGGTGGTAGGTACTTCATGGTAGACAATAAGACAATAACAATAATATAAAGCTTCAATTCTGATCTGCCTTGTGAATACTGTTCGCACAGTCTCGGATACTAAACGGGATTTTTACACCTATCACACTCGCCCCATCAACTCTATTTACCGACGTGTAGTGGAAGAGTTGATGGTAGAGATGCATTTGCTGTCGGTTAATGTCGATTTTAACTACGACCCCATCTATGGCTTAGGTGTGGTGACATGCTTTGACCGGTTTATGCAGAGCTATCAACCGGAACATGATAAAGAATCAATTTTTAATGCTCTGTGTCAAGCAGTCGGAGGTGAAGCTCAGCAGTACCAGGAAGATGCCCAAAGGCTCAAAACCAGCGTAGAGTCTATGTCTGGGCAAGATTTGATCTCCTGGTTAAGTTCCCCAACCTCTGAGAATGGGACTGGGGATTTGGCTACCACTATAGCTGCGATCGCACAAAATTCTCAGTTTAAGTACAGCAGATTGTTTGCCATTGGTTTATTTTCACTACTAGAGCAGGCGGACTCGGAGTTAGCTCAGGATCAAAAACAGCTCGAAGAGGTACTTAACAAAATTAGCAGTGGATTAAACCTTCCTTCCGAAAAGCTAAAAAAAGACTTGGAGTTGTACCGCAGCAACCTGGAAAAAATGGCACAGGCTCGGGTAGTGATAGAAGATGCCATTCAAGCTGATCGTAAAAAGCGGGAGGAGCGTGCTAAAGAGAAAGAAAAATCAGCGACACCTAGCAGCGATGCGACCCCATCTGCCCAAGAAGAATCGGATTCCTCTTCGGATTCTTCTTCCGATGCCTCTTCCGATGCCTCTTCCGATGAAGCCCCGTCTTCCTAGCTAGGTTTTTTGGTCTAGCACGCTGATATCCCCCGGATAAATCCCAGATAAATCAGGGGGGCTCATCCCATTACCCTGGGAAAAAAGGTCAAAGAGCAAGGTACGTAAGCAATCAGCAATCAGCAATCAGCAATCAGCAATCAGCAATCAGCAATCAGCTGATAATCTCAGTCCTGCTATCAACGACAATCTCACCCCTAATTATCTTAAATCAAAGCTTGTAATAGTGGAATAAGGTCTTCTGCTGGTCTGAACCCCTCTATCCGTTGTTGAGGCTGACCGTTTTTAAACAGTACCAAGGTTGGTAACGCCTCAATGCCATACTGGGAGGCTAGCTGGGGGTATTTGTCCGTGTCAATTTTTACAACTTGCAAACGATCTTTGAGCTCAGCCTTGACCTGTTCTAGGATAGGAGCCATCATCTGACATGGCCCACACCAAGTGGCATAGAAATCTACCAACACCGGCACATCTGAGCCAGATAATAATTCTTGGAATGTTTTGAACTGCTTTTTAACGGCCATGAGCAAGAAAACCTTTCCTAGTCCTTCTGCTCGATTCTAGTCCAAAATCTTTGGGATTGTGTGATAGCTGGATTAACCAAAGATTCCGGTAAAGTTAACTTTGGAGGAAACCTTTACTGCCCACAGGACAAAATCAGGCAGGATAGAAAACAGTTCAAGGTTTATGGAAACATTACAGACATCTGCGCAACAATTAAGCGATCGCATAGCCATCGTGACCGGTGCCTCGCGAGGAATTGGTCGAGCTGTGGCCCTGGCCTTAGCTGGGTCAGGGGCAAAGGTTGTAGTCAACTACGCCAGTTCCAGTACTGCAGCTGATCAGGTCGTAGGGGCTATCATGGATGCTGGGGGTGAAGCCTTAGCACTTCAGGCTGATGTGTCTCAAGCTGAACAAGTCGATGCCCTAGTTAAAGGGACTCTCGAAAAGTTTGGTCGTATAGACGTGCTAGTGAATAATGCTGGGATTACCCGCGACAACTTGTTATTGCGGATGAAACCCTCAGATTGGCAGGCAGTAATTGATCTGAACCTGACTGGGGTATTTTTATGTATCAAAGCAGTGAGCAAACTGATGCTCAAGCAAAAGTCTGGTCGGATTATCAATATTGCTTCCGTGTCAGGACAGATGGGAAACCCTGGTCAAGCCAATTATAGTGCTGCCAAGGCTGGTGTGATTGCCTTGACCAGAACCGTTGCCAAAGAGTTTGCTAGTCGTGGCATTACAGTCAATGCCGTAGCTCCCGGTTTTATTGACACTGATATGACCAGTGACCTTAAGTCAGAAGCCATTATCGAGCATATCCCTCTAGGTCGTTACGGTCAGCCAGAAGAAGTAGCTGGGATGGTGAGGTTTTTGGCAGCTGATCCAGCTGCTGCCTATATCACTGGACAAGTGTTTAATGTCGATGGTGGTATGGTTATGGCTTGAACCCCCCGGCACGTCGGTGTTTCAAGTTCTTAAAAGTTCAAAATTGTCAGACGAATTAGCACTCTTCGTGTAAGAGTGCTAAATTTGCTAATGGAGACACAAAGCAAGTTCAAACAACCTATGGCAAAAATCGTTTCGTTTGACGAAGAATCCAGACGTTCATTGGAGCGGGGGGTCAATGCCCTAGCTGATGCTGTACGTATTACCCTTGGTCCAAAAGGTCGTAATGTGCTTCTGGAAAAACAGTATGGGGCACCCCAGATTGTCAATGATGGTATTACCGTTGCCAAAGAGATTGAACTGGAAGACCCCTTAGAAAATACTGGCGCTAGACTAATTCAAGAAGTCGCATCCAAGACTAAAGACGTTGCTGGGGATGGCACTACCACAGCTACCATTCTGGCTCAAGCCATGATTCGGGAAGGTCTTAAGAATGTCGCAGCTGGGGCAAATCCTGTAGCTGTGCGCCGAGGAATTGAGAAAACTGTTGCCGAGCTGGTCAAAGAGATTGAGGCAATGGCACAGCCGGTTCAGGGAACTGGGATCGCTCAAGTTGCTACAGTCTCCGCCGGTAACGATCAAGAAGTGGGTGACATGATTGCCCAAGCCATGGAAAAGGTCACCAAAGATGGTGTGATCACCGTTGAAGAATCTAAATCCCTCTCCACCGAATTAGAGGTAGTGGAAGGGATGCAGATCGATCGGGGTTATATTTCCCCTTACTTCGTGACCGATAACGAACGGATGACAGTGGAATTTGAAAACCCTTGCATCCTGATTACCGATAAAAAGATTAGTGTTATCCAGGATTTGGTACCGATTCTGGAAAAAGTAGCTCGTGCCGGTCAACCGTTGCTGATTATTTCCGAAGATCTAGAAGGAGAAGCCTTGGCAACTCTGGTGGTGAATAAGGCTAGGGGTGTATTGAATGCTGCAGCCGTCAAGGCACCAGGATTTGGCGATCGCCGCAAGCAAATGTTACAGGATATTGCAGTTTTGACCGGTGGTCAGGTGATATCCGAAGACGTTGGTTTGAGCCTGGATACTGTTTCCCTAGATATGCTAGGAAATGCTACCAAAGTTAGCATTGACAAAGACAGCACCACCATTGTAGCTGGTGGTCAAACTAAGGGAGATGTAGAAAAGCGAGTTGAGCAAATCCGCCGCCAGCTAGCAGAAACTGACTCCGAATACGATAAGGAGAAACTGCAAGAACGGATTGCTAAACTGGCCGGTGGTGTAGCAGTGATTAAGGTTGGTGCGGCAACTGAAACAGAACTCAAAGACCGCAAGCTGCGGATTGAAGATGCCCTCAATGCTACTAAAGCTGCGGTAGATGAAGGGATTGTTCCTGGTGGTGGTACAACCCTGATTCGCTTAATAGAAAAAATTCCTGCAGTGGCAAATGGCCTAGAGCAGGAAGAGAAAGTTGGTGCAGGTATTGTAGCCAAGTCATTAGAAGCTCCCCTGTGTCAGATGGCGGATAATGCTGGTGTTGAAGGTTCCGTAATTGTGGAGAAAGTACGGGAGAGTACTGGTAACGTTGGCTATAATGCTGCTACTGACACCCTTGAAGACTTGATTGTTGCAGGTATTATTGACCCTGCCAAGGTAGTACGCTCATCCCTACAGAATGCTGCGTCTATCGCTGGTATGGTCTTGACCACAGAAGCCCTGGTGGTAGAGAAACCTGAACCTAAATCCGCTGCTCCTGCTCCCGACATGGGCGGCATGGGCGGCATGGGCGGCATGGGTGGCATGGGCGGCATGGGCATGATGTAGTGCCATGATCTAGTGCCATGATCTAGTGCCATTAGCTAGTCTCTTGCTTTGCTAGCATAAAGCCTTGAAGCAGCTTGTCCGTTAGGACAAGCTGCTTTTTGATTCGTCATTAGTAATGGCGTGAGTCAATCTTGGGTAAACTTATTTATGGAGTATAATTTACCAATAATTATCCAAACTGTACTTATCCCCCGTTACGAATAAAACCTTCAACTACTATTTTTAAGAGGTTTACTATAAATGGATAACGACCAAAACTTGCTAATTCTGACGATTTATATAATCGGTGTTACTTACGTTTTGTACAAAGCTTTCCAGGAAATAGACAAACTCATAACCGTTGAGGTAGACTCTGATGCTATCAATCAGCAACTGGAAAAGAAAGAACTTAATGATTTCATGGAAGTCAACTTTGGCTTCGATCCTAGCTATAAATTGGATGAGTTAAAGGATCTTAAACTGACTGTTAAAAATAAAACCAACGAGAATCCTGTTTATATTGAAATAGACTGGGACAAGAGTCTGATAACTGACTTAGAAAATAATGGAAGACCCATGGTTTGGGTAAACTCTGATGATATGGAAGAAGCCCCCAAAAGCCAAGACGTTGGTAAAATTCGTCCTGGTCAAAATTGCGAATTTAAGCTGAGCGATGAAAAGATTAAAGATGCCTTATTTCCGGAGAAAGACTTGAAGAATGTGATTAAAAAGGGTGGTAAATTTAATCTCCAATTATACTTCAAGATAGAGGAAGCAAATACTGGAAAAAGCAGTTCGTGCTACTTACCCTGTAGGTTTAAACCTATCAAGTTAGACTGGACCGAGGCTATAGTTCTTGCCTTGCAGCCTAAATAGGGCTAGCAGTTGGGAGTCTATTTAGAGGATTTTGGTTTTTCTCCAGTATTACGAACGTTGACCAACTTATTTAGTACTTCAAACCAAAAGGGGGCTCCCATACAGATCGCGATCGCACTCAAAATAATCCCTACAACGAATTTGAAGTAAACCCAAGTCAAACCCAGCTCTCTGGGAAGATGATTGGGTTCTTCAAACTGCTCTACAAGATTAGTTTCTCCCCAGCCAATGGGAAGGAAAGCTAGGTCATCTACAGCTGAGGTGATACTATCATAACAGTCATTACTGTTTGATTCTTGCTGTAAACAGGCACCGGTTTCATTAACAATCCTATTAGTGACTTGATTGACAGCAGCTCTTACACTGTGGTTTTTATAGAATTGATTGCTGATATTGATGGTATCGATATTCAAGGCTAGGGAAATCACTAATCCAATTAAAAAAGATATGGCTTTAGACTGACGCTTGTATACCCCGGCAGCTCGTGCCATGGATTCGTCAAACCATGTTGCTAGTTCTTCTTGGAGTTTTTTCAGGTCTTTGTTTCGGTCAGAGTATTCAAATTTGGCTTTATCAATCAGGGTTAAAAGAGTTATATTTAAGTCTTCAGGAAGTAAATTTTTTATCTTCTCTTCTTCAAGGGCTGTTTTAAAATTGTCCAGGGTAATTTCGGCATTATTTTTGAAGGTTGATGCCTGCTGAACAATGGTCATGATTAAAGCGGTGGCAAAGGTATCTGATGGAATATAGGAAGGGCCACTAACCTTTGAGTTAGATTTTGACTTTAATTCATTTTTGTTATCTAGGTCTTTGGCTTCGTGATTAACTGATTTAAGCAACGGATTTTGATAGATTTTTTTTAAAAGCCGTTTGGTCTTTTTTAAATTGTTAATCTGATCAACGGTTACATTAACTGATTCTCCATCTGACTCATCGACCACATCTTTCAGGGTTAGATTTTGTAACTGAATCCCACCATTAATTAAATTTTCGATAGCCCTCTGTAAGTGTTTAGTCCGCCATTGTAAAACGCTAGCGAGATATTCTTGGATTTCAGAGGCTAACAGACTGGTGATCAGGTAGACAAAAAATAAGCCAAGGGCAACGTTTAAAATAGCAGATAAGTCCATGATTGACCAGCAGTCTTGTTAAAAAGAACAGCAAAGGGAACAGGAACCCACCCCTAACCCCTCCCAGGAGGGGAACAGGGAGTAGGGAGTAGGGAGTAGGGGAAAAAAATTCTCACAATCCCTACAGGGATCCCTATATCCTATCGTGAACTGTGTCCTAGATCCTAGCCTGAACATCCTAGGCAAATTATGGTCTATTTACTCTCTAAACCTCTACCTCTAGGGTTCTGAGTAAGAACGCCCACTTATCAGCAATCTCCTCAATTATCTTACTGGTGGGCTTCCCTGCACCATGTCCTGCTTTGGTCTCAATCCGGATTAACACTGGTTGTTCCCCTTCATGGGCCTCCTGTAAGGCTGCCGCAAATTTGAAACTATGGGCAGGGACAACCCGGTCATCATGGTCAGCGGTGGTAATCAGGGTAGGGGGATAAGCGGTTCCTGGTTTGAGATTGTGTAATGGGGAATAGGCGTAAAGGGCTTTAAATTCCTCTGGGTGATCTGGGGAACCGTAATCGGAACACCAGGCCCAACCAATGGTAAACTTATGGAAGCGCAACATATCTAGTACTCCCACCGCTGGTAGGGCTGCACCGAATAAGTCTGGACGCTGAGTCATGCAAGCACCGACCAATAATCCCCCATTGCTACCGCCTGCGATCGCAACTTTCTTGGGTGAAGTGTACTGAGCACTAATTAGCCACTCCGCTGCCGCTATAAAATCATCAAATACATTTTGCTTGTTGAGTTTTGTGCCAGATTGGTGCCAATCTTCCCCATACTCACCGCCACCACGGAGATTGGCAACAGCATAAACACCTCCCATTTCCATCCATACTAGATTGCTAATGGAGAAATTGGGGGTTATCGAGATATTAAAGCCGCCGTAGCCATAGAGGTAAGTGGGGTTATTGCTATCTAACTGCAATCCCTTCTTGTGGGTGATAAACATAGGCACTTGGGTGCCATCTTTGCTAGGGTAGAAAACTTGTTTGGTCTCGTAGTCATCGGGATTAAAGTCTACCTGGGGCTGCCGGAAAATAGTACTTTCCCCACTTACCATGTCGTAGCGATAGATGGTTGCAGGGGTGGTGAAGCTGGTATAGGTGTAGAAGGTTTCAGTATCATAACGTAACCCATTGAAACCACCAGCGGAACCAATACCAGGTAATTCGACTTCCCGCACAAAGGAACCATCCAGGTCAAAAATTTTGATGGAGGAGTGAGCATCTTTGAGGTAATCGGCCACAAATTGGTTGTTGAGTAAGCCTACAGCTTCTAGGGTTTCATCCGCTTGGGGAATTACTTCTTGCCACTGTGCCTGAGCAGGATGATTAGTATCTATGGCAATGACTCGACTGCGAGGGGCATCTAAGTCTGTGCGGAACCAAAATACTGATTGATCATTGTCGATGAAGCTATAGCTGGCATCAAATTCTTTAATGAGTTCCACAACGGGGGCATCTGGGTCTTGCAAATTTTTATAAAACACCAGATTCTTGGGGTCAGTACCCAGGAAGACTGTAATGATCAGATAATTACCATCTTCAGTGACTCGACCACTAAAACCCCATTCTTTCTGGTCAGGGCGCTCATAAATGAGAATATCCTCTGACTGGGGTGTTCCCAGCTTATGGTAATAGAGCTTTTGATAATAATTGAGGTCTTCTAACTTAGTGGCTTCATTGGGTTCATCGAAGCGGCTATAGAAGAAACCTTGATTGTCGTGAGTCCAAGATGCCCCAGAAAACTTTACCCACTTAATCTGATCCGAGAGGTCAAGACCGGTTTCTACTTCCCGCACTTGCCACTCTTGCCAGTCAGAACCAGACCTAGACAGACCATAGGCCAGCAGCTTGCCATCTTTACTAATGGCTAAACCTGATAGGGCAACGGTACCGTCTTCTGAAAGGGTGTTGGGGTCAAGTAATAGGGTTGGTTCAGCATCGAGGGAGGTCAAGGTGTAGAGAACACTTTGGTTCTGGAGACCATCGTTTTTGAAATAGAAGTAGCGATCGCCTTTTTTAAAGGGAGTGCTATATTTCTCGTAATTCCATAGCTTGGTGATGCGCTGCTTAAGTGTTTCCCGTGTTGGTATTTCGCTGAGATAACCAAAGGTGACTTGATTCTGTGCTTCTACCCAAGCCTTTGTTTCCTCTGAATCTGGGTCTTCTAGCCACCGGTAAGGGTCAGCAACTAGAGTACCGTGGTAATCATCGACTTGGTCGGATTTGCGGCTTTTGGGATAGTTCAGGGGTTGACTGGTAGATGGCATGGTGGCAGATGGTGAAGCAGCTTTTCTAGTGTAACGTTTCTATTCCCTAGGTCGAGGTTGGAGGACATGGGCAGCTATGGAGCTGTCGCGAATTGAGCTAAAATCTTAGTAGAGCGATAAGCATTGCTGACGGGCGGAATGACTATGAGTGGGGTGGCTATCCTGCCTGCGGTGGAAATTGTAACCGGCAAGATGCCGGTTCCACTAAGATGCTGGTTCCACCAAGATGCCCGTTACGGAACGCAAATCGCGCCTGATAATTATGACTGGATCGATCACACCACAACTAGCAACGCCCTTAGAGCTCAAGACTCGTCCGGCTTTTGATATGAGTGATGAGGAATTCTTTGCTTTTTGTCAGCTTAATCGGGAGTTACGGATCGAACGGGACCAAGATGGAAGGCTTATTATTAGCACTCCTACAGGAGGGGAAACTGGCGGTCGCAATTTTGATTTGATTGTTCAGTTTGGCATTTGGGTATGCCAAGATGGTACAGGAAAAGGTTTTGATTCTTCTACTGGCTTTATACTTCCCAATGGAGCCAATCGTTCTCCTGATGTTGCTTGGGTCAAGCTAGAGAGGTGGGAATCCCTAACTAAAGAACAACGAAAGAAGTTTGTACCCCTATGCCCGGATTTTGTGATTGAGCTGCGTTCTGGGAGTGATCGCCTGGAAAACTTGCAAGACAAAATGGCAGAGTATAGGTCAAATGGGACTTTGCTCGGTTGGCTGATTGACCCAGATCAGCGCCAAGTTTATATTTATCGTCTTGGGGCGGAAGTTGAACAGCTGGATAATCCAGCGACGGTGAGTGGTGAGCCAGTTTTACCTGGGTTTGTGCTCAAGATGGATCAGATCTGGGATTGAGGAGCCTACCCAAGATACGTTCAATTTTTGCGATCGCGTAGCGTGACCTACGGTCAATCGCTTTTAGCGGCTCTTTTGGAGCATCGCGAAGCCTAGCCCTTTGGGCTAATCGCCGATCTTGTAGTGGACTGACACAGCCATCACAACAATTCCCTGAATTCCTCACGACTAAGCTGAGTGTCACGCAAGATTTGGGACAATAAACCACGTCCAATGGTTTCACCAGAATGTACCGGGATAACTGTTCTACGTCCGTCATCATGAATTAAAATATGGTTACTTCCACGTACCCTCGCCACTGTAAACCCTGCTTTCTCCAGTGCTGCGATAATTTCCCGTCCAGTTACATTTGGGAATTGACTCATACTTCCACGTCCTCTCGCTGTACACCAAAGAAGTCAAGGGAATTTTCTAGATTTTATTCAAATTCCAAACAAAGGGCGTTCGCGTAGCGTGGCCTACGGCCAATCGCTTCTCGAATACGCTCCATCAATTCATCCAAAGATTTTGCTTGGGTATGACACCCTTTAAGAGTGGGAACAGAAGCTACAAAGTAGCCATCAGCATCGCGCTCGATAATTACATTAAATTCTCGACTCATTTTTGATTTCAATTTATTTACTAAAGATAGTATTTATTGCTGAACAAAATTTACTATAAATTAATAGTATAGCATTTCCCAAATAGATGAGGTACTTTTGTTCTGGGTTTTAGTGCCTACGCAAAGCCTAGCCCTTTGGGCTAATCTACGATATTGTAGAGTGCGCCCTCGACAGGGTAACGCAGCAAGCGCAAAAGAGTAAAAAATTCCAAATCTTAACCAAACCAGCATCATTAGCACCGGTGGGTTGCTGAACAGCTGGGATTGATGATCGTGATTTTTCTGCCATCATGGAAGTAACTCCTACTTGGTTGGGAGGAAAGCCGCGCTGGTAGTTATTAACGGTTCTGACCAGCGCGGCTATTAGTATCGGTCGTCACCTTCTATAGTATAGATAACTCCTCGAAAAAATGCAAGGGTTAAATGAATAATGTTTAAATTTATTTACAACTATTATAATTAGCCATTTATAGACTCATTTATGTGTAATTTAATTTGACATTTTTTTAAAATTTACTGATATAAAAAGGGAGCTTATGATATAAAATTAGGGAGCATAGAGTAGGTAAGAGTTAAAGTACTAAAAAGCCTGTCTACATCATTAGAATAAAATGCGTTCGCGTAGCGGCTCAATGCTCACGCATCGCATCCAATACCCGTACAAGATAATGCGATCGCATCCAATACCCGTACAAGATAATGCGATCGCATCCAATACCCGTACAAGATAATGCGATCGCATCCAATACCCGTACAAGATAATGCGATCGCATCGAGTGCTCGACCAGATTACGCGATCGCATCGAGTGCTCGACCAGATTACGCGATCGCATCCAGTGCTCGGCCAGATAATGCGATCGCATCCAGTGCCATACAATATCATGGGTCAGCAGTCAGCTATCAGCTCATACCTGACTTCTGACTTCTGACTTCTGACTTCTGACTTCTGACTTCTGCTATAGCTACTTCATTTGTAATTGCTGAATCAAAGGAGCACATTGATAAACCATAGCCGCTCGACTATCTACATCCAGCTTCAGGAAGATCCGACGTAGATGAGCAGAAACTGTCCATTCACTAATTTCAAGCTGTTTAGCAATTAGCTTATTAGACTGACCTAAAGCAACAAGAGTAACAATTTGTAACTCTCGTTCTGTTAAGATACTAGCAAGATGAGAGGTAACGGAAGTAGTATTGTCTTGGAATTCTGTAATTGCATAAACTTTTCCATTAACCTCCATATAACCAACTGCATTCAAAGGACAACTGCTTTGAAGGGGTGAATTCGAGCTAGACCCTAAACTAGGTTTAAATTCGTGGTTTGTTTCACAAACTAAAAAACACGAATTATTGATAAACAGCTTACCAATCACTTGATTTCCTAACTCTGATTCTAGATCTTTACTAGCTATATCTTGACGATAAAGAGGAAAATTAAGTTTCTCTTTCATAATAAAAATGTCAAGTACCTATAAACATCCTGTTTGATTGATGAGCGGAACCTGGGGAAAGATAAAAGTAAGCTGATAGCTATCAGCTATCAGCTATCAGCTATCAGCTATTAGCGAACAGCGATTAGCGCTACGCGCACGCGTGCGCGTTCAGTTTTCAGTTTATGCGCTACGCGCACGCGTGCGCGTTCAGCTATTAGCTATCAGCTTATGGGCTACGGCTGACTGCTGACTGCTGACTGCTGAGGGCTGACTGCTGACGCAAAAACTATAGCGCTGTGCGTAGGGAATAGGGAATAGGGAACGTCGGACCAGGGAATGATTGAGCTTCCCAAGACTGCGCTGCATAGCTTCGTTCCTTAAATTTGTCAACACCATTACACCGATTGCTATAACTATTCACAAATGATTTAGGAAGATCAGATCCATGGATGGTCTGACCCCCCCTTCCATTTTGTTGAATAGCAATCAAAAAGGAATTAAATTGTTAAAAAACTTATAGTTTATCTAGGCTTTACAAATGAGTTGTCAAACTAGATGGTAATTTTTTATAATCAAAAAAACGCTGTATTCCTTACTCCTGTTAGCCGATCCGGAGTTTTCTCTTCTCTAAAGGGTTTAGTTCTATGTTTACATCTCACATCGAAAGACTATACCAGAACGCTTTAGTATTTATCCATAGATCCTTCTTCAACTCTGGGAAATTCCCCAAGTCTTCAGGATCACAGGCAAAGTTATCGCTCCAAGACAGCTTAGACATTCTGTCAGATGCTGTAACTGCAGGTGTCACAAGATGTATAACACATAAATGAAGCCCTTCCCATAAAAGTTTTGCCAGTCCGGTGTAAATCATCAACTGGCGTAAGTACTCCGATTCCAAAGCCACAATTCGATCCTGCGGACTAACAAGTTGGCAAGAGATTCCCAAGTTGTCCAAGGCTTTGCAGATATCTGGAGGACGATTATCACTAAAATCTGTAGGATTCTGATAGCTCAGTATAAAAGCAGAACCCAAACTCGCACTTAGGGCTATAGTATCCCGGAATGACGCCATTAAGGTATAGTTGCTCACCTGTGAATGTTTAATGCGTCGATCTAATAAGCGTGCTAAGTATTCCCATCGTGGCAAGAGCTTGATAGTTGTACCTTTTGGCAGTAAAGACTCCCTGAGACTATCCCCCAGCCAGAATAGATTGAGTCCCAGCAAATCATTCTCGGTTTGTAATCGTTTCCACTCTTGAAGCGACCAAATCACACTCTCTAAAGTGGCTCTGTCCTGTTCAGGTGCCTTGTCATTGAGAGTGCTTTTGGGAATAAGTAGTTCTGGTTGTTGTAAATAAAACTTAGTATTGTTGAGAATATGCCAAAGCTCTCTTGCTATCCAGAGTTCCATTATTTCTCCTAGCTGCTGAGCGATGTGGACTCCATAATAGGAGAGCGCCAAGGCTGGATCCAGTACACAAATCCATTGCTTGGAATCAAGTTGGCTGAAAAGGGGAGTTATGAGCATTTTCAAGACGTCACTCCCATTAAAATAGCAGTTTTTATACCAATTCTGTAAATTACGGCTAGCCATCAATTTTATCTCCCCATCTCTCTATTTCCCCATCTCTCTATTTCCCCATCTCCCCATTTACCCATCTCCAGAGGAATAGCGTTAATTTATCAATTTTGGATTTCAAAAACCAGTCACAGGATCTTGCTACTCCAAATGGATTAGTTCAAATGAGCTAGTTTAACTTGACTAGCTAGAAAACGTGACTTGTAGAGGATGTCTAAAAGAATTATTAATAAATAACGCCCTAAGCTTTGAGAGTCTGGTGCGTGGCTGCTCAGTAAATCCAACCAGGTCAGTTAGGATGATTAGCGATCTGAGTCAAGTGTTGAGAAGAATTTTGGAACAGACCAGCCTATCGTCGAGGTTTCCAGAATTAGCGGAGGCTCAAATTTCTTTTGAGCGTCCCTCAGAAACCTTTAGTCCTGGACAGACAACGGTGAATTTATTTCTGTACGATATTCGGGAACACCTGGAACTACGTAATAATGAACCAACGATCGAGAGGCGCAATGGACAGGCAATTATTCATAATCCTCCAAAGCGCATAGCCTGTTCTTATTTAGTCACAGCTTGGCCCATTGGTGGCGAAGAATTACCCCTGCAAGAACACCGATTACTCAGCCAAGTCCTGCAAGTATTCTCAGCCTATCCAACTATTCCAGAAATACCTTTTTTAGAAAATACTCGACTTGCTGGGCAAGAACCAGCCTTACCAATGGTAACTGCTCAAGTAGATGGAGTACAAAGCACTGCTGAGTTTTGGACTGCATTGGGAAATCAATTACGTGCTTCCATCACAGTCACAGTAACCATTGCGATCAAGGAACTATTTGAGCCAGAGCCAACCCCCATTGTCATTACTCAAGATTGGCAATTAGGTCAGCGGATTTCACCATCCTCAGAAGAACTGGTGCCAGGCACCGCACAACAATTTTTCCGGATTGGTGGGCGAGTTACCGATGCTGAGAATAAACCTGTTGTTGGCGCAACGGTTATTTTGGTTGAGCGTAATCTCAGCGCAGCCACTGATAGAGATGGACAGTACACCATCGGGGCAATTACCGCTGGTGCTTATACCTTACGGGTGCAGTTAGAGGATGCAGTACAGGAGGTTACTATCACTATCCCAGTAGAATCGGCAGCAAGTAATTACAACCTGGAGTTACAGCAGTAATTTTCGTGATTATCAAGGAGTAAGAATTATGCCACAGTATCTTTCGCCAGGCGTATATGTTGAATACGTGCCACCCGCTTCCCTACCTGTTGCTGGAGTTGCAACCAGTGTCGCTGGGTTTATTGGTGTGGTAGCTGATAATGTTACTATGCCACAGCAACCAGGACAGTTTCAAAATGATAGTGATGGTAACCCTGTTTTAGATGATCAGGGTAATCCTGTTCCTGCCCCGTATGAGCTGACGACCGCAGGTGAACCAACATTAATTACCAGTTGGGAAGAGTTCAAAACTAGGTTTGGTGATTTCCAAGAGGGCAATAAAATCTTAGCCCATGGGGTGTATGGCTTCTTCTTCAACGGAGGTTCCCGTTGTTATGTACTGCGGGTTGCCGCTGCAACAGACATTGATAACCCGGCTGAAGAGTTAGAGAAGTTTGAAACAGAGGATGAAATCACCATTGTTGCCGTCCCTGGAGCAATCAGTGATATTCAACACACTGCTATTATCGCTCACTGCGCCAAGATGGGAGATAGAGTGGCCATCTTAGATGGTGATGCAGATCAAGAACCTAGCAATGTAAGCGGTATCCGTCCTGTTGGTCGTAGTCAGCAAGCCAGCTATGCTGCTATCTACTATCCTTGGATTAAAGTCTTTGATCCCGTTAGCAATGCCCCAGATACTATACCTCCTAGTGGTCATCTTGCTGGAATCTATGCTCGTAATGATGCCACCCGGGGAGTGTTTAAAGCACCTGCTAACGAAGTTATTGTTAATGCCCTCGATGTCAGTCGTCCCATTAGTAAAGCCCAGCAAGATGGTTTAAATCCGGAAGGGATTAACGTTATCCGTTCTTTCAAAGGCACCATTAAAGTCTGGGGAGCGCGGACTATGGCAGATGATGCTACTGCTGATTTTCGCTACGTCAGTACCCGTCGCTATTTCAACTACCTACAAGAATCTATTGATGATGGTACTCAATTTGCTGTCTTTGAACCCAATAATCTAGCCCTGTGGCAACGGATTAAACGGACAGTGGGTGACTTCTTGTTAAATGAATGGCGCGATGGAGCCTTGTTTGGGGAAACACCAGAGCAAGCTTTCTTTGTTAAATGTGACGCGGAAACCAATCCCAAAGAAGTAAGGGAATTGGGGCAAGTTGTCACCCTGATTGGGGTAGCTATTGTCAAGCCTGCGGAATTTGTTATCTTCCGCATCCAGCAAACCGCTGGTGAGTAATCAGGCGAGTAATAAACTTTTGAACTAACTGGAAAGGAGATTTAGTCATGGCAAGAGTTGATCCCTATAAGAACTATCGTTTCCTGATGGAAATTGATGGTATTGTTCAGGCAGGATTTTCTGAATGTAGTGGTTTTGGTTCTGAAGTAGAAATCGTTGAATATCGTGAAGGTGGAGACGATGCTACAGTACGTAAGCTGCGAGGGAAAGCGAGTTATCCTGATATTTCCCTGAAATGGGGAATAACCGATTCCCGTGAACTCTATGACTGGCACTTAGCCGCAGTCAATGGCAAGGTTGAACGCAAAAATGGTTCCATCATTCTGCTTGATGATACCGGACAGGAGAAAGTACGCTGGAACTTCTTCAACGCCTGGGCTAGTAAGTATGAAGCACCTAGTTTGGATGCCAAAGGAAGTGATGTTGCTATTGATACCCTCACCGTGAGTTGTGAACGTCTGGAGCGGGCATAAATTATGACTAATTTCACCATGCCTGAGCAAGCAACAATGCTGCAAACTGAGTATGAGTTTACATTACCAGCAGGTTATGTGGACAAAGAGGGGAATTTACATCGGGAAGGGACAATGCGATTGGCAACGGCTGCTGATGAAATTGTTCCCCTGAAAGACCCTCGCGTACAATCTAACCCAGCCTATTTAATTGTGATTCTGCTATCTCGGGTGGTCACCCGCATCGGTTCTGTGGAAATGATTAACCCAAAAGTAATTGAAGGGTTATTTGCCTCAGACTTGGCTTATTTGCAGGATCTTTACAATCGGATCAATGGCAATGGCATGCGATCGCTCCAGATTATCTGTCCCCACTGTGAAAAAGATTTTGCTGTGGAACTAGATATGTCGGGGGAATCTTAGGCTACCCCCTGGATCAACTCCATCAGGAGGTAGCCTATCTGGCCTACCACTTTCATTGGCACTATGAATCCATCATGGCCATGGAACACAGTCAGCGGCGACGGTGGGTGGAGGAAATTGCCCAGATTAATCGGCGTTTGAATGCCCAAACCGGTCAGATAGAGTTTATCTGAAGGTTCACAGAAATAGCGATCGCTATTGAGCTGGGGTGTATCTCCTCAAAGCTACTTGATCTGGTGGGTGGAACGGGCATCTTGCCCGTTACTGCTCCCTACTTCCTGCTCCCTGCTCCCTACTCTTTATATTGCAACAAAACAATGGAAGATTTTCCTTACAGTTCAACCTTAGGGCAACGTCTACAGCGGCGACTGGTTAAACCTGCTGGGGTCATTAATACCCAGCAGTTACATTCTCATTACCAAGCTACTCAAAGCACAGCGGGAAGACTTGTACAAAAGTCAATGTTACCGGAACAAGTAAAATTCCGTTATGGTTCTGGAGTTTTGCAGCCTACAGCGATCATGTCACGTCTTCAGCGACAGCGCACAGAATCAGCCGAGGGTTTTGATGGGCAATGGCGAGTCAATCCTGACGGCTATTCAGGAACAGGAAAAACAGCTCAAACCTTTGTGCAGACTCAACCAAGAGCATTTCAGAATAGTAGGGACAATAGTAGGAAAATTGTAGGGAAAAGTCCGACAGCAATAGGCGTTGCTGATTCTGGGTATGATTCCGCCCCCCTAGCCCCCCAATTCTGGGGGGAACAAAACTCTGAAAGTCCCCCAAAGTTGGGGGATTTAGGGGGCTTGACCAAAACCAGACGATCGCCCATTCATACTTCAATTCAGCAACGCCCAGCAATATCCCAGAAAGTAACAGTAATGACCAAGCCATTGGTCAAAAAAACTAACCACAACCAGAGTACAAGCCCAGTTTCATTGGTAGAAAAAAAGCCTAAGTCGGCTTCCTCTACTCCCCTTGGGAAGACAATTCAGGAAACTGGGGACAAGGGAAATAGGAGAGGAACACAACCACAGCTTAAGATTAATCGCAAAGCAACCTTGGCAGAAGTTAATACCTTATCACGTCATGAGTCTCATACTGTACAAGCGCAAAGAGATACTAAATCTAGTACTAAATCTAGTACCAATCCTACAGTAACTCAAACTAAACCTGAAACCAGTAGCTCTTCCTCACCTCCCTACCCTGAAAAATCTGGAACGTTGCGGATTAGTCGAAAAGCAACCATGACAGCAGCTAATGCTAGTAATGTTGCTAGAGTTCAAAGTAAATCTATTCCAGATCTACCTCTTGCTCAAACCAATAGTCCATCATCTTCAAGTACAGTTTCCAGAAAAGAGGATAGCTCAGATACGGTAATTCAAACCAAAAGTATCCCGAATCAAGCCAAATCAGTTAAGATTACCTCTCCAGGTGATTCTGTTAACAACTCACCTCAAAATTTACCTCTGGCTAAAACTGCAAGTGCCTCATCCCCAAGTCAAGTATCTAGAAAAGAGGATAACGAAGATACTGTAATTCAAGCTAAACTCTCGCCAACTTCCGGTAAAATAATATCTCAAAGTCCCACCATCAATCAAGCTAGTAATTCCAAAACTATAAGTCACAGTAACTCTAGTCCAGATTTACCTCTGGCTAAAACTACAAGTGCCTCATCCCCAAGTCAAGTATCTAGAAAAGAGGATAACGAGGATACGGTAATTCAAGCTAAACTCTCGCCAACTTCTGGTAAAAAAATCTCTCAAAGTCCCACCGTCAATCAAGCTAGTAATTCCAAAACTATAAGTCACAGTAACTCTAGTCCAGATTTACCTCTGGCTAAAACTACAAGTGCCTCATCCCCAAGTCAAGTATCTAGAAAAGAGGATAACGAGGATACGGTAATTCAAGCCAAGATTATCCCGAATTCCGGTAAAATAATCTCTCAAAGTCCCACGATAAATCAAGCTAGTCATTCCCAAACTATAAGTCACAGTAAATCTATTACAGATTTACCTCTGGCTAAAACTACAAGTGCCTCATCCCCAACTACAGTATCTAGAAAAGAGGATAACGATGAGACTGTAATTCAAGCAAAAGTTATCCCGAATCAGCCCAAATTAGGTCAGATTACCTCTCAAGGTGATACAATAAGTAAAGCTAATCATTCCCAAACTATAATTCACAGTAACTCTAGTCCAAATTTACCTCTGGCTAAAACAAATAGTCCATCATACCAAAGCACGATTCAAGCTAAAAATCAACCTTTAAGTAAAAGAATTATCCAAACCAAACTAGCCGAAAAAAACTATCAACCAACTGGTATCATAAAGAAACAGCAGGAAAATTCACCTGTACAACTATCCCAAAAAGCCTCAATTGCTAGTAACCCTAGTGTAGTTTCCACAACCCCTACCCAGTTATCTTCCTCATCTGAGTTAAACAGGGTTTGGCTGAAAACTACCAATACCATCGAGGCTAATACCATCGAGGCTAGTAAAGGGTTATCAAGCACAAGCTCCAATCATCAGAAACTGCCTCTACCTCTAGCAATCACCCAAATAAAACCAAATGGAGCGATCGCACGTCAAACCAATGCAGTGGAAAACTCTACGGTTCAAGCAAAGTCGGGAAATGCTACAACCCCGATGTCTACCCCAGAAACAGCATCAGCATCAGGGATAGATTTAATTAAAGTGGCTGAACAAGTCAGTCGTATTCTGGCTCGTAAACTAATGGTAGAAAGGGAACGTCGGGGGATCGAAAAATGGCATTAGAGAAACTAAGTATTATTCCTTTGAAGTGGGAAGAAACTCAAGACAAGAAGTACCGTGCTGTATTGGGAGATAAAGAAAATTATCCAGAGATTAAGGTTTTATTTAACCCCGAATCCTATACCGTCAAAAAAGGTGTTACTTGGAGTGGTTCGAGCCAAAAAGAATATAATGCGCCAATTTTAGATTTTGGTGGGGGGGGAAGTCGGGAACTAACTTTGGAATTGTTATTTGATGTTTCCGAAGGGATTAAAAATTCACGATCTCAGAATTTTGAGCGTGAGAATAATAGTTCATTAGATAGTACTTCCATCGACGATGTACGGGAGGAAACCAATAAACTGGTTGCCCTTACCCGCACGCGACGTGTTGAACGTAAAGAACAACCACCACTAGCTTGTAAGGTTTACTGGGGTGAAGCACCAACTAATTCTGACTTCCCTTTTGTGGGGGTGATTACTAATCTTACCCAAACCTTCACCCTGTTCAAAAGTAATGGTAAACCGATACGAGCAAAAGTCAACATCACTTTTTTGGAATATCTCAATCCAGAAGATGATAAACGGCGTACCGATCCAGAATTAACTACTCGTATTGTCAAAAGCGGTGAAACCCTCAGCAACATTTCGGCGGATGTCTATGGTAATCCTAAGCTGTGGCGACTCATTGCCGAAGAAAATCAATTGGATAATCCCCGTCAGCTTGACATTGGTAAAACCTTAACTATTCCCAAATTGCTTTGATAGTTATGATTGATTGCTGTAGCAAGCCCAAGGGTGGTGCGTTACGGGGCGGACTATCCCAAGGCTGGCTACGAGGCGAAAAATAAGGGCAAGTCCGCCCCTAACGCACCCTACGCACTACTATTGCCTCTTGCCTCTTGCCTCTTGCCTGTTCCCTGTTCCCTACTCCCTACTCCCTACTCCCTACTCCCTACTCCCTTTTAACTTTTAAAAATGCCATTCACCCAACCCCAAGCCTCAATATTTACCGACTATGAAATTCTGGTTAATGGTTCGAGTTTACCAGAATCAGCACAGTTCCATATTACTGGGTTAACAGTAGACGAAGAGATTAATTTGCCCAATATGTTTACCTTAGAATTGGGCAGTTTGGATGTGCAGAAAGGGGAAGTATTGTGGCTGGATAACTCTTTGTTCACTATTGGGAGTACGCTAGAAGTGAAATTGGGTTACCGGGGAAACCTAACTACCCTCATGGTTGGGGAAATTACCGCTATAGAACCAGAGTTTACGATTCAGCGATTACCCAAAGTAATGATTAGGGGTTATGATCGCAGCCATCGCTTACATCGTGGTCGTCATACCCAGACTTTTGTGCAACTAAAAGATAGTGACATCGCAGCGCAAATTGCCCAGCAGGTTGGACTTTCTGCCCAAGTAGAAGATAGTGGGGTAGTGCATGACTATATTTTCCAAGCCAATCAAACTCATATGGAGTTTTTGCAAGAACGGGCAGGAAAAATTAATTATGAGGTGATGGTGGAAGATCGAAATTTAGTATTTCGACCTACGGCTAATCAAGATAGTGACATTCTCACCCTAATGTTTACTGATGACCTACTGGAATTTTATCCCTGTATGTCCTCTGCAAGTCAAGTGAATGAAGTCAAAGTACAGGGTTGGAATCCTAAAGAAAAGCAATCAATTATCGGACGCGCCACCACTGGTGATGAAGGTAGCAAGATGGGGGGAGAAACTAGTGGTGCAGCTTTAAGCGAAGATGCTTTTGGTACAGCAGTAAAAACCCTGAGCAATCACCCAATGATTACCCAAGCGGAAGCAGATCAGCTGGCTCAAGCCCGTTTTAAGCAACTCAATCTAGAGTTAATTAGTGGAGAAGGAATTTGTCGAGGGCGTACAGATTTACGAGCAGGAATAGTAGTTCAAATTGATGGTGTAGGCAAGCGCTTTAGCGGTCAATACTATCTTACCAGTGTCCTGCATCGCTATTGTAATAGCCAATATCATACTAAATTTACAGTGCGGAGGAATGCTCAATGAAATTGTCTGAACTACTTTTGGATAGTCAATCCCACCGAGCGATCGCATCTCGTATTTATGGTGTCGTAGTTGGTGTAGTTACCAACAATGAAGACCCAGAAGGACTAGGTCGGGTTAAAGTGAAATATCCCTGGCTAAGTGATGAAGATGAAAGTGACTGGGCGCGGGTAGCTACACTAATGGCAGGAAATGAAAGAGGGATTTATTTTTTGCCAGAAGTAGATGACGAAGTATTAGTAGCTTTTGAACATGGTGATGTCCGTTTGCCCTATATTATCGGGTCTTTGTGGAATGGTAAAGAATTACCACCAGCAACTAATGAAGATGGTGCTAATAATATCCGGGTAATCAAATCCCGTAGCGGTCATGTAATCCGTCTCAATGATGAAGAGGGGGCAGAAACTATTGAAATTGTGGATAAAACCGAGAAAAATAGTATTATTTTTGATACAGCTAACAACACCATTGCTATTACCACTGAAGGAGACATTACTTTATCAGCATCTCAAGGTAATATTAAACTAGAGGCACAAAATATTGAAATCAAATCTTCAGCAGATACCAAAGTTGAATCCGGTGCGGGAATGGAGCTTAACGCCAGCAGCACCATGAATCTTAAAGGTCAAACAATTAATCTCAACTAGTCTAATTTAATTATGGGACAACCAGCAGCCAAACAAGGGGACCAAATTACAGCCATTGATACTCATATTGTTATGGTACCCTCAGGAACAGGAACAGTACCTACTCCATTACCTCATCCTTTTGCGGGCATTATTAACGGCAACCTCAGCAGTGATGTCAATATTATGGGAATGCCAGCAGCAACTGTAGATAGCACTGCGGATAATACTCCACCTCATATTCCCACACCTCCTGGCACTTCCTTTCAAAGTCCTCCTGCTAATAAAGGAACGATTAAAATTGGTAGCCCAACGGTAAAAATTAACGGTAAACAAGCTGCCAGAAATGGAGATATTGCTGAGACTTGTAATGATCCGGCAGATGCACCAGTGGGGCAAGTAATCGCAGTGGGTACAGTTTTTATTGGCTGAAAAGGAGAAGGTTATGTCTAAACCATTTTTAGGTGTTGGAGTAGGATTTCCCATCAGTTTAGATACTAAGGGAGATTTCCAAATTGCGGAATATGAAGAGAGTGTGCGCCAGTCAATCGTAATTATCCTTGGTACTGCCAAAGGCGAGCGAGCCATGCGTCCCGACTTTGGTTGCAGCATTTATGACTTAGTTTTTGAGCCCAATTCACCTGCCACTGCTGGTAAAGTATCCCAAGCTATACAGGAAGCCCTACTGTTCTTTGAACCCCGCATTGATGTTATAGATGTGCGGGTTCAATCCCCTATTCCAGAACAAATGCTGGTCAATATCGACTATCAAGTGCGAGCAACCAATAATGTCTTTAACCTAGTTTATCCATTTTATCTAGAAGGGAGTGCAGGTTGATGGTTAAACTAGCGCCCAAAATTGATCAACGGACAGCAAAGGATATTGCCGATCAAGTTCTCTATGGACAAAATTCCTGTAAAGTAGTGATTTTTGCCTTCTCGCTCCTTATACAGAGCAGGTTATATCGACTCGCATTACTACTTCAGGAATTTAGAAAACATACAGATACAGGAGAAACTAAACCTCTTCAGGAACTTATCAAACACTATACAGGAAAAACTCAACCTGTTCAAGGAAGGAGTGCTGCTATAGTTAATATCTTTGCCCGTTTTGCCGAGATAATTATCGAGCGACTCAATCAAGTTCCCGATAAAAACTTCTTAGCCTTTTTAGATTTATTAGGAGCGTCTCGCTTACCCCCCCAACCAGCACGAGTACCCTTGACATTTTCCTTAGCTGCCGGAACTACCGTTGATGCAGTAGTCCCAAAAGGGACACAAGTTGCTGCACCTCCAGCGGAAGGAGAACAAGACCCTGTTATTTTTGAAACTGAACGGGAATTGGTAGTAACAGCCGCAAAATTAGACTCTATTTTTGTGCGGAATACAGAACAGGATTTGTATAGTAATCATAGTTCAATTATTACTACCCCAGCATCACCAGGTGTGGATGTTTTTCGGGGCAACCAAAGGATTGAACATAGTTTATACATTGGGCATAGCAAACTTTTAGGGTTTGCTGAAATTGATAACTTTAAAGTAACGATTAATTTATCAGAAGTCCTTAGTAATCCAGTAAACGTAAAATGGCAAATTTGGCAGGAAACGGAAGATGGAGCTAATTGGCAAAATATTACACCGAGCAATAATGAAACTACTGAAGGCTTGACTCAAATTGGCGATCGCGACATTCAATTTAGTAATATTACCGCTTTACCATTAACTACTGTTAATTCAGTAACTAGTCGTTGGCTTCGCTGCCAGTTAGTTACTGCCATTACCAGTTTCAATCAATTACCGAGAATTGCGGATATCAAACTTGAAGCTACTATCCTTTCCAATCAACTATTAATCGAAACGGCTTTTCTTAATCAATTACCCGTTGATTTAACTAAAGAGTTTTTTCCCTTTGGGGAAAAACCGAAGCTTGGGGATACCTTATATTTGGCAAGTAGTAAAGTTTTTTCTCAACAACATGCTCAAATTACTCTTCAGGTTAACTTGAGAAATCCCGCCACAGAAACTAGCGATGAACAAGATGACTTTCCTTTACCGACCAGAGCTTCGAGCAATTTAAGACTTAAATGGGAATTTTGGAATGGAAAAATCTGGCAAGAATTAGGTATTGCTAGCTTAGAAAATTCTGGATTCAGAGACACTACTCAAGTTTTTACTCAAAGTGGTCAGGTAGAGTTGACCTTATTTGAAAAACCTGCTCCCACAACTATTAATGGCGTAGAAAGTTTCTGGATTCGTGTGCGAATTAGTGCAGGTAACTATGGTCGAGAAGCATCCTATCAACAAGCAGGAAACAGCTATCAATTTCAGGAAGCAACTTTTGCGCCACCCTTGATTGACTCAATTGTAGTTAGCCACACCTTAACACTATCAGACGAAGAACCAGAATACGTTATCACCTATAATGACTTCGTTTATTTAACTAATAGTCCTAAACCTTTCTTTCCTTTTACAAGAACCGATATTGATAAACAAGCTTTCTATCTGGGCTTTAGTTTACCATTAGCTAGAACAGAATTTTCCAATCGTAAGATCAGCCTGTTTAACTGGGTAAATGAGGTTAAATATGGAGAAAAATTAGTACCATTTTCACCAAATAAAAGCAAAAAAAATGGAGAACCTGGCTCAATAGTTATCCATAATTTTTGCCTGACTAATAATATCTCATTAGCCGGATTTGAGGTTAAAATTTTCGGCACCAATTGGGAACCTAATATACCGGAATTATTAGATAGAGAAGCTAATTCAGAACAGGAATTAGAAATCCGTTTAGAAATTCCTGCTGATGCAAAACTAGAAGATAAAGATCGCGGGTTTTTACAAGTTAGTCAAAACAAGAATTCATCAATTGTTTACAATGCAGTCTTCGAGACAATTGTAGGTACACAATTGCCTAAAACTGAACAAGTTCAACTATTATGGGAATATTGGGATGGCCAAGAATGGCAACAACTAACCATAAGAGATGAAACGGAAAACTTTATCCGTTCCGGTTTAATTGAATTTCTGCCACCAGGGGATTTTGCACCAAGGGAAGACTTTAATTTACCTCCCCGTTATTGGCTGCGGGTTAAATGGTTCAAGGGTGACTACGACGTTGAACCTAGGCTGAAACAAGTACTGCTGAATACTACCATGGCAGCACAAACAGCTACGATCCAAAAGGAAATTGTTGGCTCCAGTGACGGGACTGAAAATCAAACGTTTCAGACAACTAGTCAGCCAATATTAGCAGGTCAAGAGCTGGAAGTGCGGGAACCGGAAATACCTTCTGCCCTAGAAAAGGAAAAAATTCTCCTTGAAGAAGGGGAAAAGGCTATTACGGTTACTACTAATGACACCGGAAGACCGCAAGAGATTTGGGTCCGTTGGCATCAAGTCCCGGATTTCTATCAATCAGAACCACGGGATCGCCATTATGTCTTTGATAATCTTACCGGAAAAATCACCTTTGGGGATGGACGCAATGGACTGATTCCTCCTCCTGGTCAAGGCAATATCCGCATGAGTCGTTATCAAACTGGTGGTGGAACTGCTGGAAACAAACCGGCTGGGGCGATTGTCCAACTCAAAACCACAGTCCCCTATGTGGACAAAGTGATTAACCATCAAGCAGCAGCAGGGGGGGCCCAAGCGGAAAGCCTTGACTCCCTAATCGAGCGGGCACCTAAGGAAATTCGCCATCGTCAGCGTGCTGTGACTAGGGAAGACTACGAAGATTTAGCCAAGCTGGCTTCACCAGAGGTAAGCAGAGCCAAGTGTGTACCCTTAGCCAATTTGAAAACCAATCCCCTGGCTGGACTGGAGACCAAGCCGGATTCATCGGGAACAGTGAGTGTAATTATTGTACCCCGCTCCACGGAAGCTAAACCCCTACCCAGTTTGGAGCTAATCAAGCGCGTCCAAAACTACCTACAAGCCTACACCGAACCCACAGTGGCAATCTCTGTAGTGGGCGCTCTCTATGTCCGTGTCAATATTACCACTGAAATTGCGGTTACTTCCCTAGAAGGATCTCGTGAGGTAGGACAAACCGTGGAACAAACCTTAGCTAGTTTTCTGCATCCCCTCACGGGGGGTTTTGACGGAATGGGTTGGAATTTTGGTCGTCAACCCTATAAATCGGACTTATACCGACTACTGGAGAGAGTGCCGGGAGTAGACCATGTTTCTAGCTTGGAGGTGAATGACATCGAAGAACTAGAAGGTGCTAGCCAGACTAATCGCTTTTTAGTCTATTCCGGCAACCACACCATCACTTTAACCTTTGTGGAATCCTGAGGAGGGTAACTCATGCCAATAGAATTGCCTAATCTTGATGACCGCACCTATGATGACTTGGTGCAAGAAGCCCTGGGTATGATTCCCAGCTATGCACCGGAATGGACTAATCACAATCCTTCTGATCCTGGTATTACCGTCATTGAGCTGTTTGCCTACCTTACCGAAATGCTGCTCTATCGGCAAAATCGGGTGACAGAGGCCAATATGCGGATGTTTTTACAACTGCTGAATGGACCAGATTGGCAGCAAACCAAGGATTTACAGACAGAGATTAAAGAGGCAATTACCCAAGTACGCGATCGCTACCGAGCCATCACCTGTGCCGACTTTGTGGAATTAGCCCGAGAAGTAGAAGCAGATAATACCGTTGCTAGGGCACACTGTATACCTCGACGTAACCTGGACTCGGAAAATGCCTTAGTCGAAAATACCTTAGTCGAACCTGTGGATCAACCAGGTCATGTGAGTATTGTGATTATCCCCGACAGCAATAATCGTGAAAATAGCCCCCCTCAACCAAGCTCAAGGCTGATTAACGAGGTAAAAAACCACTTAGAAGAACGGCGATTGATTGGCACGGCAATCCATGTAGTTATGCCACGCTACATCACCATTAGCATCAGATTAACCATACACCTCAACCGAGAAGCAGACGTAGCAACCACTAGGACCAACATAAATAACGCACTGGAAAACTTTTTCGATCCCCTACCAAATCCTGACAATCCTCAAGGTTGGCCATTTGGTCGAAATGTTTATGTTTCGGAAGTTTATCAACTACTTGATGAACTAGAAGGTGTGGATTATGTAGAAAAAACCAATAAGGAAGATAAAGACCAAGACGAAGTATTTTTTCCTCGTCCTGATGCCATAAACAATCAACAACGCCTAGTTTACACCAACGGACAGCTAAGTGCCATCGAGGTCAAACCAGAAGAACTAGTGTATTTAGATCTTACCGCCAGCGATATAGACATCATATCCCCCTTAGAAACCCTTGATTTCAACGGTTAAAAACCAATGAAAAACTCAGCCCCTTACCCCAGTAAACTTTTAGACTATCTGCCAGAGATTTATCAAAGCGATCCTTTCGTTGGTCAATTTTTACTACCCTTTGAAAATATTCTTTTGGGTCGTGCACATGGGATCAACTTTTGTGAGCAGGGTTTAGAAGAAAATATTGCCCGTATTTCTAATTACTTCCATCCCCAAAAAACACCCCCAGACTTCCTACCCTGGTTATCTAGCTGGGTGGCGTTGAGTCTCAGAGCAGATTTAGATGTCCAAAAACAACGGAAATTTCTGGCCAATACTGTCAGACTGTATCGTTTCCGAGGGACTAAAGACAATTTACAAGAACTGCTAGAATTATTTCTAGAGGACGAGGAAAAAGTCACCATTATCGACGCTTCCAATGCCGAATTTCAAATTGGTGACACCCAACTCCTGGAGCCCGAAAACCCAATTGACCTCGAAGAAATTCCAATTTACCCGGAAGGACTTCCCTCGCGATCGCTGCTTGGTAGAGGCACTTACCTTGGTGGTGGTATACCCCACTTTTTTATAGTAAGAATTACTCCAGCTCAAGGATTAAACCCAGAGCAACTCAAACGACAAATAGAAATCGCTAATGCCATCATCGAACAGGAAAAACCAGCCCATAGCAAGTACAGACTAGAAATTATTTACACCACGCAGATTGGTGGTACTTTTGATTCTGATTCTGATTCTGAAGAAGTTAAGGGTTCCCAGATTGGAATTAATACTATTTTGGGCAATATTACCGAAAATGACGAATCTATCTTAGGAGAGTAATGATTATGAAATATATTCAACGTCCCAATTACTTTACTTCCCAGTTTCTATTAGAAAAAGACTTTAACGATGAGCAAACCTACCATCGTGACATGCGCCTGCGTCACAATAGCTTACTCCATGAATGGGGTGTGGTGGAAGGATTAAAAGTAACCAGAGCCGAGCCGAAAAAAATTGCGGTTAGTGAGGGCATGGCCATTGATAAATATGGTCGAGAAATTATTCTTTTACCCGATTGTACAGTACCGGACACGATTAACACGATTAACTTAGATGTAGATGTATTAGAAGCCAATACAACTATTGAAATTACCGTCATCTATGATGAAATTAAGGATGATGGTGACGAAGTAGCGGTAGGTAATGATAAAAAATACACTCGCACCTCTGAACGTCCCAAGTTTGTCATTTACGGGAGTAAAACAAGTAAAGACAATCTCCAAGACGGTAATGTAGATGTAAAAACTGGTTTTGCCCCTACCGATGATAATGTGATTCTGTTGGCACGGGTGACCCTAGACAACAACGGTGAGGTTAGTGCAGTGGATAATTCTGTACGCAAGCTTGCTGGTGCTAAGTTATCTAACCTCGATAACTTAGAGCTAGATGGTACCATTTCCGCCGAAAACTTAAATCTGACCGGAAATTCAACCATTGATGGTGACCTGACAGTGAATGGAAACCTGGAAGTAAAAGGGGATGTGATTGCCCGTGATACCGAGCATATTGCTGGGGATGTGTCCTTGGGGGATGCGGATAATCATGAAGTGAAAGTTACAGGAGTAATTCGCTCAGGGCATTCATCTGGAGCGTTGAGGGTGGATGATGGGTTACATACCACTGGTGCTCTGACAGTGGATGGTAATGTTGGTATTGGCAAAAATAATCCTACGGAAAAATTAGAGGTAGCTGGAACTGTTAAAGCCACTAGGTTTGAAGGGGATGGTTCTGGTTTAACTGGTATTGGTGCTGGAAAGTGGTCTGATGGTGGTAGTAACGGTATTTACTATAACAATGGCAATGTAGGTATTGGTACAAATAGCACCTATGCTGAACTCACGCTTAACGGCTCAATCGGATTTGCCAACGGGACAGCCCCCATGATGTACATCCATCAAAGTGGTACAAGCAATGCACCTCGACCAATCATTGCTCATTCCCCACGTTATCGAAACTGGGGAGTTGAATACCGAGATCAGGAAGATCTAATGGTTTTTCAAGGAAGCGGACAACCAGTTTTATCAGTTGGTCTTCGTTATAAAAAAGTTGGTATTGGCATTACAAATCCTACGGAAAAATTAGAGGTAAATGGAACTGTTAAAGCCACTAAGTTTGTAGGGGATGGTTCTGGTTTAACTGGTATTAGCGCTGGTGCCACAAAGTGGTCTAATGGTAGTAATAACAGTATTTACTATAACCATGGCAATGTAGGTATTTGTACAAATCGCACCTATGCTGAACTCACGGTTAACGGCTCAATCGGATTTGCCAACGGGACAGCCCCCATGATGTACATCCATCAAAGTGGTACAAACAATGCACCTCGACCAATCATTGCTCATTCCCCATCTCATCCAAACTGGGGAGTTGAATACCGAGATCACGGAGATATAATGGTTTTTCAAGGAAGCGGAGAACCCGTTTTATCAGTTGGTCTTGGTTCAAAAAAAGTTGGTATTGGCACCAATAATCCTAGGCAGAAATTAGAGGTAGCTGGAACTGTTAAAGCCACTAGGTTTGAAGGGGATGGTTCTGGTTTAACTGGTATTAGGGCTGGCGCTGAAACCAAGTGGTCTGATGGTAGTAATAACAGTATTTACTATAACAATGGCAATGTAGGTATTGGTACAAATAGCACCTATGCTGAACTCACGGTTAACGGCTCAATCGGATTTGCCAACGGGACAGCCCCCATGATGTACATCCATCAAAGTGGTACAAACAATGCATCTCGACCAATCATTGCTCATTCCCCACGTTATCGAAACTGGGGAGTTGAATACCGAGAGCACGGAGATATAATGGTTTTTCAAGGAAGCGGAGAACCCGTTTTATCAGTTGGTCTTGGTTATAAAAAAGTTGGTATTGGCATTACAAATCCTACGGAAAAATTAGAGGTAGCTGGAACTGTTAAAGCCACTAGGTTTGTAGGGGATGGTTCTGGTTTAACTGGCATTAGGGCTGGCAGTGAAACCAAGTGGTCTGATGGTAGTAATAACAGTATTTACTATAACCATGGCAATGTAGGTATTGGGACAAATAGCACCTATGCTGAACTCACGGTTAACGGCTCAATCGGATTTGCCAACGGGACAGCCCCCATGATGTACATCCATCAAAGTGCTAGAAACAATGCATCTCGACCAATCATTGCTCATTCCCCATCTCATCGAAACTGGGGAGTTGAATACCGAGAGCACGGAGATCTAATAGTTTTTCAAGGAAGCGGAGAACCCGTTTTATCAGTTGGTCTTGGTTCTAAAAAAGTTGGTATTGGCACCAATAATCCTAGGCAGAAATTAGAGGTAGCTGGAACTGTTAAAGCCACTAGGTTTGAAGGGGATGGTTCTGGTTTAACTGGTATTAGGGCTGGTGGCACAAAGTGGTCTGATGGTGGTAGTAACAGGATTTACTATAATGCTGGCAATGTCGGCATTGGCACAAATAATCCTACTCAAAAATTAGAAGTGGCTGGAAGCGTCAAGGCCATTGCTACTAATACGGGCAATAGAACGGCCTATGGAGTTCAAAGCGTTGTAGGAGGCAATCGCAATGGCACTAAATTTGGTTTGTATGCACAAGCAACAGGTGGTACCAGTGGTAGCCGATTTGGTGTCTACGGCAGAGCCGATGCTCAGAATAATAGCAGTGCAATTGTATACGGTGTCTACGGTCGTGCCAGAGGTGGCAAAACTAGTTATGCTGGCTACTTCGATGGTAATGCAAATGTAACAGGTCATTTAACATATCGCACTATTGGGCAAGTATCCTCACGAGAGTTGAAAGAGAATATTAATACCCTGGCAATAGAAGATGCTATAGAAACCCTGGAAGGACTCAATCCGGTCCAATTCAGCTACAAAAAAGATCACCAAAAAGAAACCCACATTGGATTTATTGCGGAAGATGTGCCGGATTTAGTGGCCAGTCATGATCGGAAAACCCTCAGTCCGATGGATATCGTGGCGGTTTTAACTAAAGTGGTGAAGGAGCAAAACAATACGATTTCCTTGCTAATGGAGAAGGTACAAACTTTGGAACAGAAAACTCAATCTAGCGCTTTTTAGCCTTCTTCAGTACCTGCTATCCGCTCATTTCCAGTTAAAACACTCAGAAAGCTGAATTTATAAGGAAAATGAGGCTATTTAACTAACCAAAATTTCTGAATACTGCCTCTTTCCCCTGCTCCCTGCTCCCTGCTCCCTATTCCCTATTCCCTGTTCCCTATTCCCTATTCCCTGCTCCCTATTCCCTATTCCCTGCTCCCTAAAACCAATAATTTTTCCCAGACCCAATTTCAAAGTACTATAATAACCATAATGAAAAATATTCAACGTCCCAATTACTTTACTTCCCAGTTTCTAGTAGAAGAAGATTTTAAGGATGAGCAAGCCTACCATCGTGACATGCGCCTGCGTCACAATCGTTTACTCCATGAATGGGGTGTGGTGGAAGGATTAGAAGTAACTAAAGCCGGGGATAAAAAAATTGCCGTTAGTAAGGGTATGGCCATTGATAAAGATGGTCAAGAAATTATTGTTTTACCCAATTGTACAGTACCGGACACGATTAACACGATTAACTTAGATGGATTACCACTCAAGGCAACTATTGAAATTACCGTCATGTATCGGGAAATTAAGGACAAGGGTTACCGAGTAGGTAGCGAGATCAAATACACTCGCACCACTGAACGTCCCAAGTTTCTAATTTACGGGAGTAACACAAGTCAAGACAATCTCCAAGACGGTAATGTAGATTTAAAAAATGCTGATAGTGACCCTAGGGATGATAAAGAGATTCTGTTGGCACGGGTGACCCTAGACAACAACGGTAAGGTTAGTGCAGTGGATAATTCTGTACGCAAGCTTGCTGGTGCTAAGTTATCTACTGCAGATGCTTTTCGAGTCAGATACGACTACAATTTCTTTGGGGCTAATCAAGATGCTTTAGTGATTGAACAAAGAGATCTTAATCACCCTAATCCTGATGGAGGGATTGCTTTTGTTAATACGGGTAACGATGGAGTTGTAGAAACTGCCCTTGTTATTAAAGGAAACAGCAATGTAGGTATTGGGACAAATAATCCTAGTGAAAAAATAGAGGTGGCTGGAACTGTTAAGGCCACCAACTTAAACCTGACAGGAGACTCAACCATCGATGGTTCCCTAACCGTTGCTGGAAACCTGGAAGTACAGGGGGATGTGATTGCCCGTGATACCGAGCATATGCCTGGGAATGTGTCCTTGGGGAATGGTGATAATGATCAAGTGATAATTGCAGGGGTAATTCGCTCAGAGCATTCATCTGGGGCGCTGAGGGTGGATGATGCGTTACATACCACTGGTGCTCTGACAGTGGATGGCAATGTCGGTATTGGCACAACCTCTATTCATAATCCTCAGGATTGGAACAAAGTTTTAGACATCTTAGGTTCACAGCATGCTCGGTTAAATGTCAGGTCTGGTGGTGGGGTAGTAACCAGTGTTTTTAGTCATGATAGTTGGAATGGAGCCAGAGGCGTAATTGGAACGGAATCGAACCACCCATTGACCTTTGCTACTAACTATCAACACCGTATGACGATTGACCCCAATGGCAATGTGGGTATTGGGACAACTAATCCACAATCCCTTTTGCAAGTTGGAGATGGATTAGGAGGTGGTAATCGCCCCTGGATGACAACAGGACTACAAGTTGCTTGGGATAGTGACAATGTATTTCTAGGATTGAAAGATGAAGGGGCAGATCGCAAAGATTCTGTACTGGCATGGGGAGATAATACCAATGATGTATTCAGATTCATTTTTGCGGCGACCGGTGGTGCTGCAGATGATCAAGAAATAATGAGGTTACAGCCAAACGGCAATGTCGGCATTGGCACAAATAATCCTAGTGAAAAATTAGAGGTGGCTGGAACTGTCAAAGCCACTAAATTTCAGGGGGCAGGAAATTCAACCATCGATGGTTCCCTGACAGTGAATGGTTTGCTGGAAGTAAAAGGGAATGTGTCCTTGGGGGATGCGGATAATGATGAAGTGACAATTGCAGGGGTAATTCGCTCAGGGCATTCATCTGGGGCGCTGAGGGTGGATGATGCTTTGCATACCACTGGTCCTCTGACAGTGGATGGGAATCTCAGTGTTAGGGATGCGATCGCTACTGCTCAATTAAGTGTGACCGATCGGGTAACAGGTTCCCTTACCATAGAAAATAACTTAACTGTGGGTGGTGTGCTGGCTAGCACTTTAGAAGTATCTGGGGCTTTAAAATTAGCGACTACAGGAACTCAGATTTTTCATAGTACTAATGAATCCGGTACACCTACTGGAGATGGTTTTCGACTCAGGTACGACAACAATTTCTTTGGGACTAGTCAAGATGCTTTAGTGATTGAAAAAACCGATGGGAATGACCCTAATCCTGATGGAGGAATTGCTTTTGTTAATACGGGTAACGATGGAGTTGAAGAAACTGCCCTTGTTATTAAAGGAAATGGGAATGTAGGCATTGGGACAACGAATCCTAGTGAAAAATTAGAGGTGGCTGGAACTGTTAAGGCCACTAGTTCTGCTTTTGGTTCCCTGACAGTGGATGGCAATGTAGGCATTGGCACAACCTCTATTCATAATCCTCAGGATTGGAACAAAGTTTTAGACATCTTAGGTTCACAGCATGCTCGGTTAAATGTCAGGTCTGGTGGTGGGGTAGTAACCAGTGTTTTTAGTCATGATGATTGGAATGGAGCCAGAGGCGTAATTGGAACGGAATCGAACCACCCATTAACCTTTGCTACTAACTATCAACACCGTATGACGATTGACCCCAATGGCAATGTGGGTATTGGGACAACTAATCCACAATCCCTTTTGCAAGTTGGAGTAGGAGGTATTAGTGCCCCCCGCCCCTGGATGACAAGAGGACTACAAGTTGCTTGGGATACTGACCATCTATTTCTAGGATTGAAAGATCAAGGGGCAGATCGCAAAGATTCTGTACTGGCATGGGGAGATAATACCAATGATGCATTCAGATTCATTTTTGCGGCGACCGGTGGTGCTGCAGATGGTCAAGAAATAATGAGGTTACAGCCAAACGGCAATGTCGGTATTGGCACAAATAATCCTAGTGAAAAATTAGAGGTGGCTGGAACTGTCAAAGCCACTAAATTTGAGGGGGCAGGAGACTCAACCATCGATGGTTCCCTGACAGTGAATGGTTTGCTGGAAGTAAAAGGGAATGTGTCCTTGGGGGATGCGGATAATGATGAAGTGAAAGTTACAGGGGTAATTCGCTCAGGGCATTCATCTGGGGCACTGAGGGTGGATGATGCTTTACATACCACTGGTGCTCTGACAGTGGATGGTAATGTCGGTATTGGGACAACCAATCCTAGTGAAAAATTAGAGGTGGCTGGAACTGTCAAGGCCACTAACTTTGAAGGGGATGGTTCGGCTTTAACTGGTATTAGTGCTGGAAAGTGGTCTGATGGTGGTAGTAACAAGATTTACTATAATGCTGGCAATGTCGGCATTGGGACAAATAATCCTATTGAAAAATTAGAGGTGGATGGAGCTGTTAAGGCAAAGTCGCTGACTATCGAAGACAACCTCACTGTCAATGGCAAGATTACAACCTCTGGCATGATTAGGGGGTCATCAATGCCGCCTAATCTAATCAGAAATTCCTACATGAATATACTCGATGGCAACAAGCCTGCTGGGTACACCACCCTTGGGAATGTTACTTTAGAAGCAGCCCACCCTTTCACGAAAGGGTTTGAAGGACCCTATGTAGGAACAAAACCAGCCAATGCTGCCGATAGTGTAGATGATGCAACCGAAGAAAATCCTTATTGGTTTGGCATATCTAACAAAGGTGCGCGAATAAAAAGAGGTGGTTTAGCTGATGGTTGGGCTAGTTTTCCTGACGGTAAGATTTTGAAAATTACTGGGGATAATTCAGGACAACATACCATGATACTTTTTCCCTTTGAGTCCCGAGGTAATTTTTTAACCAAAAAGTACGTACATCTCAAAGCTTGGCTCAAGATTTCTTCCGGTAAACAAGTGGGATTTGGCGAACTTGCTGGGTGGGGTAACGGAAAGCCTAATAGTGGATTGATAATTACCAAGGAACAAAGTGATAATGCTCCAGATGGTTGGTATCGAGTAGATGGCGTAATTCCCACATCTGAGGTAACGAAGTTGGGTGGTCAGAGTTTTTCTATGGGTATAGCGGGTGACGACGCTGACGGATCTTTTGAAGTATATCTAGCCTTACCATACCTAGCCAATTTAGATAATGATAGCTGGCTTCCTAGTGTTTCTGATATGCTTTCGCGGGATGGGTTAACAGTTCATCCTACTTCTGGTAATGTTGGGATTGGGACAACAGATCCTAGTACAAAATTAGAGGTAGATGGAACTGTCCAAGCCACTAGGTTTGAAGGGGATGGTTCTGGTTTAACTGGGATTAGCGCTGGTGGTGAAACCAAGTGGTCTGATGGTGATAGTAACAGTATTTACTATAATGCTGGCAATGTCGGCATTGGTACCAAAACCCCTAAAAGCACACAGCATATTGTCGGTGACTTAGTTCTTGGCAAAGATGCCAATAACCAGAAGTTTATTTTTCATTCAAGAACTTTTAAAAATGGAGATTTACTCCACTTCACTTGTGATAAACCTGACGGGGAGTGGGATTGGAACAAAGGCATAATTTTCTATCGCAATGGTAATATCACCATTAGGAATAGCAAATTAGAGGTATCTGGAACGGTTAAAGCTACTAAGTTTGAAGGGGATGGTTCTGGTTTAACTGGTATTAGTGGCGACGGAAAGTGGCAGACCTTATCCGGTAACCATATTCGCTACAATGGCGGTGTTTTGGTTGGTAATTACCTTCTCCCTAGAACTAATGACTCCCAAGAAAGAGGAGTATCCGGTGCCAGCTTCGCCATAACAGAAAAAGTAAATAATATTCCGCGCTGCTACGGTGTTAGGGGTCATTTCCAGGGTTTTCTAACGTCTATCGTTGTAAAAGATGAAAAACATCCAGACGACGAAATTATAGTTAAAGATGAGCCTAATGATACCACAGATGATATTCTTAAAGAGAATATTTCAATTTTAGGAGGCATTACTCCGGAAAACAGTCCTGAGTCTGTGAAACCTGGGGATTTTATTGAACAGCGAACTGAGATATCTGTAGAGGCAGTTGATACCATTAAAGGGGGTACTGTTCAACCTATTGATACCATTGATACCATTGAAGGAGACATACCTTCAAAGCTAGGTTTTTTAAAATCTGGATATGGTGGCTATTTCACTGCTATCAATGGTGGGGCATCTACTGTCTACGGAGTTTACGGTGAAGTAACAGGTAGTGAAGGAAGTACCTCCTTTGGTGTTTACGGTAGTGCCAAAGGTGCTGGCAACAATTATGCTGGCTACTTCAATGGTAGAGTGCATGTAACAGGTAATATAACTGCTAAGGAGTTTATAAGAGCTAACAATCTCCAACAAAGATCCTCACGACAGCTCAAAGAAAATATTAATACCCTGGCAATAGAAGATGCCATAGAAACCCTGGAAGGACTCAATCCCGTCCAATTCCGCTATAAAGAAGATCACCAAAAAGAAACCCACATTGGATTTATTGCCGAAGATGTGCCAGATTTAGTAGCAAGTCGCGATCGCAAAACCCTCAGTCCGATGGATATTGTGGCGGTTTTAACTAAAGTGGTGAAGGAGCAAAATAACACGATTTCCTTGCTAATGGAGAAGGTACAAACTTTGGAACACAAAAGTCAATAGTTAAGACTAGATCCCCCTCAATCCCCCTTAATAAGGGGGAGGTAAGAAAACACTGATTTTTGCTTTCCCTCCTTGATAAGGGGGCTAGGGGGGAGCTAAAAGATTAGTTCAAAAATTACTTCTGAACAACTAACTGAAAGGTGAACCATATGGGTAATCAACGGGCAAGCCAAACCAAAAACAACCAAACCACCCCAACGGGGAAAACCGTTCAAGCCAAGCCAACCCCCTTGGCTACCCATAGTCCGGTTCACCCCCTCCTGAAACTGCAAAGCATCATCGGTAACCAAGCCGTCAATCGTCTCATCCAGACAAAAATGCAAGTGGGGGAACCAGATGATGTGTACGAAAAGGAAGCGGACACAGTTGCAGCCCAAGTAATGCGCATGCCAGCACCACCAGTGCAAAATCAAACAGAGGAAGAGGACATTCAAACTAAGCCCATAGCGCTACAGTTACAATCCGAGGAAGAGGAAATACAAACTAAGCCGATCGCCCTACAGTTACAATCCGAGGAAGAAGAAATACAAACTAAGCCGATCGCCCTACAGTTACAATCCGAGGAAGAGGAAATACAAACCAAAGCAAATCCTGGTCAAACCCCACAAGTATCCCCTAATTTAGAAACCAAAATCCAATCCCGACGGGGTACGGGTCAACTTTTGTCAGAATCCATCCGTAGTTTTATGGAACCAAGGTTTGGGGCTGATTTTAGTAACGTGCGGGTGCATACTGACTCTAGTGCTTCACAGATGAATAAGGAGTTGGGAGCCCAAGCCTTTACCCATGGTAGGGATATTTTCTATGGTGCGGGGAAGTCTCCTGGTAAGAATAGTTTGACGGCCCATGAGTTGACCCATACCATACAGCAGACCGGGGGAATTCAAGCGAAGGTAATTGATCAACAGGCCAAGAAGACAAATAAATTCGAAAATAAGACTGGGTTTGCTGTTCCGATCAAGGATAGTCCGGGGAATGGGGTCAATCAAGAATCTCAGACTCTTGTCAAGGATACTGATATAAAACCAGAAGTCGAGGGGGAAAATACAGTTAACACAGAGGTAGTTGCACCTCAAGAAACTGCTGCTCCTAAGGCTGAAACAGCCCCAAAGCCGGAAACAAATGCAACATCGGTTAGTTCTGGAGAAACTCCAGGGAAAAACCAGGAGGCAATGGCTCCAGAAGCAGCTAATCAAGGGATTAAAGCTGAGGTAAATCAAGAAACCACGGCAACACCTGCTGAAGCAACACCCCAAGAAACTACTCCTGCTTCCCCAGAGTCAGATCCAGATTTTAAAGCAGTGGTTGCTAAGGCTAAGGGAGTTGCCAATAAGGAAAAACAACACGCCCCAGCTAGTACAAAAGCGAAAGAAGCCCAAGATGCAGCGGAAAGTCCTGCCAAGGAAATAGAAAGCAAAGCCCAGGCCAATCAAGTGGGTGAGATGGAACAGGCTCCCACTCCTGGTTTTAATGCTGCTGCTTTCAAGGCTAAATTAATGGAGCGCATCAAGTCAGCAGCTCCGAAAACTCTTGAAGAAGCGGATGAGTTTAAGGATAGTAACAAACTGGCTTCTGTCAAGAGCCAGATCCAAAATACCGTTAAGCAAGAGCAAACTGCATCTCAAGCACCCTTAGAACAGAAGGCGAAACAAGCACCGGATACCAGCAGTATCGAACCGAAATCAGTAACTCCCCTACCTGCCAATGAAGCCGGAGCAGTAACCAAAAATATTGGTGCTCAAAAAGCTATTCCTAAAGCCAAGGGACAAGGTGAAGTGGAGGCACCGCTACAAGAAAGTAGCCAAAAACTTGACCAACAGATGGCTGACGCTGATATTACCTCGGAACAGTTAGCCAATTCCAATGAACCCCAATTCCAAACGGCTTTAGCAGCAAAACAAGAGGCTCAAACTAATGCCAGCCAAGCACCCCAAGCCTATCGTCAGTTCGAGCAAAACCAGTTAACCCAAGCCCAAGGGGAAGCTGCAACCACAGCTGGGCAACAACTGCAAGGAATGCATGGCTCCCGCGCTGAATTATTAGCTCAGGTTACCAATCAGCAAGTTGAAGCTAAGGGTAAGGATGAGCAAAAGCGAATTGATGTTGCTAGCCACATCAATGGTATCTACCAAAACACAAAAACGTCAGTTGAGAACATCCTGAATGGCATTCAAGGCGAGGTCATGAGTCGCTTTAATGCTGGAACCGAGCGGGCTAAAAAGGCTTATGAAAATTACGTTGCTCCATACATGGAGGACTATAAAAGCCGTTACGATGGTATTTGGGGCGCAGGCAGGTGGTTTAAGGACAAGCTTTTGGGAGTTCCCCCAGAAGTTACTGCCTTTTTTAAAGAAGGGCGGAATGAATATCTCAGTGAGATGGATGTAACCCTTACTGATATTGCTAACTATGTGACTGAGCAGCTTAACCTAGCCAAGGAGAAGATTGCAGAAGGTAGGCGAGAAACTCAGGAATATGTAGACGGATTACCTGCTTCTTTGCAGCAGGTTGGACAAGAAGCTGCTAATAATATTCAGAGTCAGTTTGATGGGCTAGAGCAAAGTGTTGATGATAAACACGGTCAGCTCATAGATACCCTGTCACAAGCCTACACTAAAAACCTCGAAGAATTGGATGCCCGTATTGAGGAGATGAAGGCATCCAATCAACCCTGGTTCGCCAAGGCATTTGATGCCATAACTGGAGTCATCGATACTATTAAGAAACTCAAAGACATGTTGCTGAGTGTCTTGAGTAAAGCGGCTAGTGTGATTGGTAACATTATTAAAGACCCCATCGGCTTCCTAGGTAACTTAATTAGTGGTATCAAACAAGGCTTTGAGAATTTTGTCGGTAACATTGGGCAACATCTACAAGCCGGTTTAATTGGCTGGTTAACTGGAACCCTGGGACCGATGGGTATTCAACTACCCGATGACATCTTTAGCTTACCGGGAATATTCAGCTTAGTAACCCAAGTCTTGGGCTTGACATTTAATTACATTCGTGGTAAAGCAGTCAAACTCTTTGGGGAACCAGTAGTAGCTGGCATGGAGAAAAGCGTCGAAATATTCCAGGTATTACGCGATCGCGAACCCATGGGACTGTGGGAACATGTTAAGGAACAGTTCAACGACCTGAAACAAACAGTCATCGAAGAAATCAAGAACATGGTAGTTACCCAGGTGATCACCGCCGGGGTGAAGTGGGTTCTGAGCTTGTTAAATCCCGCATCAGCATTTGTCAAAGCCGCCATGGCAATTTATGATATAATAATGTTCTTTGTCAATCGCGGTAGTCAGGTGCTGGAATTGGTAAATGCGGTGGTGGATGCCGTGAGTGCGATCGCATCTGGTGCAGTTGGTGGTGCAGCGAAGTTGGTAGAGAATGCTTTAGCGAAAGCTGTACCTGTGGTAATAGGGTTCTTGGCTTCCTTGTTGGGTATTGGTGGTT
>NZ_JAAHHX010000002.1:317629-465969 GCF_010672065.1 Moorena sp. SIO4A1
GTGGATGCCGTGAGTGCGATCGCATCTGGTGCAGTTGGTGGTGCAGCGAAGTTGGTAGAGAATGCTTTAGCGAAAGCTGTACCTGTGGTAATAGGGTTCTTGGCTTCCTTGTTGGGTATTGGTGGTTTGGCGAAGAAGGTTGAGAATATTATTGGTAAGATTCGCGAGCGGATTGACAAGGCGATTGATAAGGTGTTGTTGAAGGCGAAGGGGTTGTTTAAAGGGAAGAAGGGTAAGGACAATAGCAAAGAGAAACGAAAGGAAAAGCCAGATTCGCAAAAGCTTTTAAAAGACGTGCTAGGCATGGTGGAGCCTTATGAAAATAAATCGAATAAAAAGCACACACTTGACTTTGAACAGAAAGGTAAAGACATTATTCTTTATCGAAAGAGCATTCCCACTGACTTGAGGGAACATGTTAAGAATATTCGAGCTGCAATAAGCAATCCCGATCCGCAAAATCAACAAATAATCAAGAAATATAATGTGTCAGGAAGCTTGAATAAAATTGAAAAGGCCTTGACAAATGATATTGATCCTAAGATTGATGCCATTGAGAAATTCCTCACAAATTCTCAAGGAAGAACTACTAGTAATTTTGGTATTGATCATGGTAAAATAATTAAAGAAACGCTGGATTTTATTGCTAATTCCCTAGAAAATATTCCTGAAATTTATAAGGATGACAAAGGGAATCTATCATTCGTAGACAATACTTCTCAGGCACGGCCAAAATCAAAGGATGTTGACTTTGAAACGACTCCTTTAACTTTATCTGATGGGACAATAAGTAAAGATGGAAAAGTTATGACAGCACCTTTGCTGTCTATTAAAGGACCAAGTAATACTTCTGGAAGCCAGCCTACCTCGGCTGGGCGTTCAGTTTTATGGAAGAAACTCAGGCAAAAAGGTCGAACCATTGTATCAGCTCACTTGCTAAATCATCAGTTATTTGGGAAGGGCAATGACTCGGAGAACTTAACGCCTATTCCAAGCATTAAAAATAATCCAGAAATGGAAAAGAATATGGAGCGACATGCAAAAGATGCGGTTTTCAAAGAAAATAAGGTTATCAAGTATGTTGTGAAAGTCACCTATGGAAATAAAACCAGCGTATCAGCAACTGATACAGATGCTGGCAAACAAGAAAATGAACCAGGTGGAATTCCTGAAGACAAGCTAATTCCAACAAAAATTGAAGCAAAGCTCCATGAAATGGTACCTACTTCCACGGCGGAGGAGGATATGAATAAACCAGAAAATTGGACTCAAGGTAAAGAAATTAAGACTGATGATGTCAATATTGAATACACAACAGATCTAAAGATAGGTGAAGAAGGTGAGCAATTCAAAGCAGCAGATCTTGATGATCATACTTTAATGGCAGAAAATAAGATAGATGAAGAAGCAATAAATGCTATCACAGGAGCGATTCAAAAGGCTTCGGCAAACTCTGTGCAGATTAATACTCTAACACTGCTAATCAAATATATGGAATTACTAGAAAGGATTTCTCAGCCTGTAATCAAAGAAGTCAAGACAGCTCATGAGGAAAATAAGATTAAAATAAAATATGATGTAGAAAAAGCTAAAGATAATCTTAATGATGAGCAAACTTAAATATCAAATGATAATTAAATGGTCAGAATAAGATAATTGTTTTTTCTGACGGGGCGACATGAAAGCTACAAGGCAGACAGAACTTGCAATCTAGCCCTGAGACCCTTTAGATAATTAGGCAACTTATGGCGGTTAATTTGCATTAACTCCTGCACACATTCAGAGTAAAGTTGAAATAAATCAACCCACAAATGAGCATGAATACCAACATAAAAACTACTATGTCTACGGATATAACGTTGAGGTTCTCGCTGACGAACTAAGTATTTTTGTAAGCCCATATTGGAAAGCATACGTCCTTCTAAGCATGCGCTAGTATAGGCAATAGAAATTAGTACAATTAAAGTAGATAAGCGCTTGCTTGTCAGTTTAGTCTCTTCAAGATTGTAGCCACCAGTCTTGAAATCTCGAAACATTTCCTCAATGCCAAAACGTTTCTTATAAGCTCTAATAGCTAGTTCTAAGTTAGGCAGATTAGTTAACAGATACCAAGGTTCTTTAGCACTAAATTCTCGGTAATTTTTGCGCCACTTACCCGCCAGATTAAACGGACCAAAGCCCTTTTGATTAGTAAGATTTACGCCCTGAAAAAAAAGTTTCATTCCCGGAGATAATCCTAAGTTTTTCAAGGCAGTTGAGAGTTGGTGTTGACTGCTAACATTTGTGGATTGTTTCTGTCTCAAACAAAAGTCTACACCCTTGGCGGTGAGATACTTTCCTAGTTTGGGTGAGCAAAATTCTCTGTCTCCTAATACGACCACTTGATGCTCAGTAAATAAGGGGAATACTTGGTTGAGGACTTTTTGTTCTCAAGATTACTATTCCCTTTTTTGTCTAATAGTATCCAAGCTATTGGCAAGGCACGTTTTTGCAAAATTAGACTCACCATCAAGATGTTTACCAATCCCCAACTCGTTCTATCTATGGCTAAATATAACGTCTTTTCTTCACAAAAAACTTGTTTTAATAATAGCTCTACACAGGGGAGCCAGCACTTTTCGATAGTTAGTTGTTCTAAGTCTAAGAATCTTTGTAGTTTTTTTATTCTACTCTCAAATAAAATCGGGATTGGTAGTGCTTGTGCTAGCACTTCTAATTTGACATTTTTGACTTTTTGCAGTATCCCTATTACCAGCATTAAGACTAAGTAGTGGGCTCTCGATAGTTGCTTTTCTAGGTGTGAGGTGTACAATTTAGCTATCATTTTTGTTTGATGGGGTCGCGGTGAGAATCTCTCTCATCTTTTCTGACCCCATTTTCTCAGATTTCAGTCCCACTGTGCTTTTCAACTTCCATGTCACCCCTTCAGTTGTTTTTTAGTTGGTTTCCCGGACTTACCCGGACAACAATGGCGGACTCATGGAGAAACTTATGAAGAAGCAGTTAAGAATGGAACTGAAGCTTTAGAATCTTTGGTAATAGCCTATCAAGAAACAGGTGAAACTCTTCCGGAACCAACTATTAATAAGGCAGCATAGTTTAATTTCCTGGGGAAAAACTATCAAGAAATACTCTCATCTAAGCCCCTAAGCAATTGCAAATTCGGTATATTGTCTAACATGAGGTGGATGAAATGCCAAAACAATCTCCTCTCGTAGTATTCCTTTCTGTAACAAATCTGTCGCCACCCCATCCTCTGTCCAATCTTCCTCAATCCAAATCTTGTCATCCTTCAAACGGATATGAATCATCACACTCTTAATCCGTTCATCTTTGTGCCAACCCATCAGCAGCAAAAGGTAATGATTGTGTACTTTATCAAAAGCTAAAACACTTTCCGTTGTGGAACCAGACTTTTCATTGATCTGATGATACTCTGTGTTAAATAATGAAGTTTGATTGTTAAAACCATGCGGGTGATTAGTCGGAGGAGTTTACGAGAATTTTGGGAAAAGCACTCAACAGCGAGAAATAGCTTATTATTATGGTATGAAAGAATCACTCAACCTTCCATTGAGAATTTTGCCCAATTGCGTCAATTATTTCCTTCTGCTGATTTAGTTGGCAACTTTACCGTTTTTAATATCAGTGGTAACAATTATCGCTTAATTACTTACATTGACTACCAAGCACAAATTATTTTTATTCGTGCTGTTTTAACCCACGCAGATTACGATAAGGAGAATTGGAAAAATGACGACTGGTTTAACAAGTCCTAGCCATTATTACCTCAATTTGCTCACAGAATTTGCACCTCGTCCTATCACCAATGATCTTGAATTAACGGCAACTCAACAAAGAATTAACTCAATACTAGACAAAAACAATCTTAATCAAGATGATCGAGATTATCTAAGAGTATTAGGAATGCTAGTCTATGATTATGAAGAAAAAAACGAGCAATTCCCTCAGTTAAATGATCAAGAACTATTACAAACCTTAATGGAAGACTACAATTTGAAGATATCGGATTTTTTAGTAATTTTCCAGCAAGAACAAACAATACTAGACATATTAAACGGAAAACGTCAACTAAATTCTCAAGAAGCTATTAAATTGCGATCGCTGATCTTGTAACTAGCAGCCCATTGCTCGATCAAACCCACCAAAACCAATTCTATGCCACTGCATACCCAGTATGTTCACGAATCTCACGGGGATGGAAAGCCAGAACAATCCTATCCTTCGGTACTCCTGAAGCAACCAATTCCTCCGTGATACTATCTTCAATACCGTCGTACTTCAATACCGTCGTAGTGAATCCAAATTTTACCATCGCGGATTTGAGCATGAACAATCGTACCATATACACGGCGATGATTTTCCCAGCCTTCATGGAGCAGCATAAAATAATTGCGTTCGCACAAGCGCGGAAGCTTCGCTTCATCGCGCCCCACGTGACCTACGGTCAATCGCCACTGATACTCACATAGGTTGTTACATCACCGAATATATCTAAGCTTGTGAAGCAACACTTTGGGGATTAACACTTATAATCTCATAAAAACGTTTGAAGTCATCAATGTTAAATGTAAGTAAATGTGTAATTTTATGAGTTACCATCGCAGCGACTAAACGAGCATCATGTACTTGTTTTCCCTTAACCTGATGTTTAATAACAATACTTTCCCACTCAGCCAAAATCCCAGGAGGATCAGGATATAGTACAAATAGTATCTTGATTTTATCTGTTGCTTGTGAAGCTTCATCAATAGATAAACCTAAACCATTATTGCTAATTGGTCGTGTAGCAACAGCCCAAAACTCGATAAGATTCTGTGGAATAATACATACATAAGGAAACACCTTGTCTTCTAAGTATAAAAATCGCTTTTCGAGCATCGGGATGCATCGGGCTAGTCTTCTGCACCAAACGCAGCAAAACATTTGTATCCACCAAATAGCTCATAACATTTCTTCTTCTCTTGTGTAGATACTTTCTCGGTCAACTGCTGTATCCGCAAGTGGCGGTGCTACAGTAAAAGCTGGACTATTGATTAAATCCATCAATTCCGAGTTCCATTCTTGATCGGTTGCTGTTTGATATAAAGATATTGGTTTTTGGTTAATCAAACTATCTTCAATTACAGATTCAAGATAGGTGTCTAATGATAAACCTTTGGCAGCAGCTTGAGCAATTAAACGAGCCTCTACTTCTGGTTTAAATTGAAGCGTTATAGTCATTTTTTTATAAATAATGAAATTATTTTCCAGGCATTACCATTATAACTGAAGTTACCCATACACGTGTACTATCAATACCTCAAAGCTTACCTTTGTAAAAAACCTACCCTTGTAAGGACTGTGGTACCCGGGCGCGGGAAGTGTAGGAAGTGTGGGAATTTTTGCCCGAATTTGTGCCTAATTCCAAAATTCAGTGCACCCTCTTGCCGTGGAACGGGCATCTTGGCCGTTTCATTTCCGGGCAGGCAGGATGCCCATCCCACTCCTATTCATTTCCTAATTCAGCAACGCCACTTAAAGAGCGATCGGCGTTCGCGCAGCGTGACCTACGGTCAATCGCACTTTCGATCCCCTTGGACTATACGCGATCGCGTAGCGTGACCTACGGTCAATCGCTTTTAGCGGCTCCTAGGTCGCATCGCGTAGCGTGACCTACGGTCAATCGCTAACCTAACCCAGAATAACTCAAAACTCTAAAGTAAGTCCATTATTGTATAATAGTTTTGTATCAAGATTTGCAGAGATTGCTTATCTTAAGAGGTGATGTTAGAATGGAAAAAATAATTCAGTATCGCCAATACATTAAACAACTTCTGAGTGATTATGCCAGTAAAAGTCCATCTGATCAAGATGTTGAAGCTGCCTTAATTTTTGACTCAGACCACGACCATTACCAAGTTGTCTATACTGGCTGGAAGAATCGTCAACCCATGTATGGTTGTGTTCTACATTTCAGCATCAAAAATGCCAAAATTTGGATACATCATGATGGAACTGAAATTGGTTTTGCCAACGAACTCGTCAAATTGGGAGTACCAAAGACTGATATTGTACTAGCATTTCAAGAACCTGCTGTACGTCAATATACTGAGTTTGCCGTTAATTAGAGTAAAATGGTGTCGCTACAAAGAGGGTAAGCATATGCGCTACTTGAGATGCTACTTGAGGTGCTAATGGGCTACTTGAGATGCTACTTGAGGTGCTAATGGGCTACTTGAGATGCTGGGATGGAGAAAAGCGTGGAAATATTCCAGGTATTACGCGATCGCGGACCGATGGGACTGTGGGAACAGGTTAAGGAACAGTTCAACGACCTGAAACAAACAGTCATCGAAGAAATCAAGAGCATGGTAGTTACCCAGGTGATCACCGCCGGGGTGAAGTGGGTTCTGAGCTTGTTAAATCCAGCATCAGCTTTTGTCAAAGCCGCCATGGCAATCTATGACATCATCATGTTCTTTATCAATCGCGGTAGTCAGGTGCTGGAATTGGTAAATGCAGTTGTGGATGCCGTGAGTGCGATCGCATCTGGTGCAGTTGGTGGTGCAGCGAAGTTGGTAGAGAATGCTTTAGCGAAAGCTGTACCTGTGGTAATAGGGTTCTTGGCTTCCTTGTTGGGTATTGGTGGTTTGGCGAAGAAGGTTGAGAATATTATTGGTAAGATTCGCGAGCGGATTGATCAGGCGATTGATAAGGTGTTGTTGAAGGCGAGGGGGTTGTTTAATGGGAAGAAGGGTAAGGGGAGTAAGAATGAGCAAAGTAAAGAAAAAGTAGTTGAAGCCGGACTTAGAGACTTACATGTTGAAGAGAATAAATATTTAAAGAACAATAAAATAACTAAAGCTAATGCAATGAAAGCTGCCAAGATTACAAAGAATAAACATCCTATATTCAGCTCTATCACAGTTATTGATGGGGGAAAAGATTGGGATTATGATTATACAATTCGAAGAAGTAAAAGAGAAGATGGCAAAAAAAAAGCGGAAAGAGATAGAAAACATTCAAATCAGACTTGTGAAGATGAAGTCCTTGAGAGACTCCAAGAGGAAAAAGATGCAATTTGTGGTTCTATACCACTGCCTAAGTGTAAGCCAGCTTTGGATAAGCTAAAAGCAGGGAAAAAACTCAAAGGAAGATCAGTCAAAGGAATGACGAAAAACCATGTTATTAACAGAATTATAATTATACAAGAATGTATTGATAAAAGACAACAAATACAAGATGAATGCTTTGGTGGAAAACCGGATCAAAGACATGAAGATGCTATCAATCAAATGAAGAATGCACTGGAAAACTGCCAAGAGCTATTAGACAATTATGGAGATTATATATAGAGAATATTTTTAGCTCAAGCCTTGAACGTTACTATTAATCTCAAGTATTGAGTTTACAGTAGTTTATCATAATGTTATTTTGGTTAATTAAAATGAACAATCAAGATATTTTTGATATAATTCGAGACCATGATGATAGTAATCTTGCGAAAATGATTGAACAAGGCCTCGACGTTAATTTTTACATGCCTAATCCCCCTTTCTGGACTCCCTTACAAGAAGCGATAGATGAAGTGGATTATGGAGGAAAAATAGAAATTGTAAAACTTTTGATAAAAGCCGGAGCTGATGTCAATGCTTGGAATCTAGACCGGGATTCTCATCCATTACTCATGGCTATGTGGGGCGGCCACAAAGATATAGTAAGCTTACTATTGAAAGCGGGAGCTAATCCTAATGTCAAGGATAATGAAGGCAATTCTCCTCTGAGATGGAGTGTAGAGGAAGAAAATATAGAAATGGTTCAACTGCTCCTTAATCACGGAGCAAAAGACACAATCAATGAAGCTGGCGGATTTAGTGGAATGAATGCATTAGGGATCGCGGTAAGTAAGCTGAATATTCCGATAATTAAAACGCTTCTCGATCGAGATGCCGATCCCGAAGTAATTGATAACGATTACCGAAAACCAATAGAAAGGCTGCCGAAGAATGCAGACACTGAGATAAAAGAGAAAATCACAAGATTATTGGTGCGTTACGGCGCAAAAGAGCCAAATGTCTCTTACCTCAAGCAAACAATCCCATGACACACTCTAGACATACCTCATAGTATGGTGGTAGGCGTTCAGCTTAGTGCGATCGCGAAGCGTAGCCCTTTGGGCTAATCGCTGATCTTGCTTTGGTGCGCCCTTCGACAGCGTAACGCACCAAAGCAATCGAATCGATAACGGTACTAACGCCCGCAAAATAGCAAAATGTTCCTTATATTGACCAAACAAGTGCCTGAAGCACCCTACTCATCACTATGGTTTCCCTTTGCTAGCGTAAGCATCCCGCTCACTATTGAAGGATAAATGAAAATTACTCATATATAGCGCTACGCGCCAGGCAAGAGGCAAGAGGCAAAAGTTGACTACAACAGCTTTTGAGCATGTATCAATGTCCTAAATTTAATGGGTAGTGCTATACCAAAGGGAACAGGGAACAGGGAACAGGGAACAGGGAACAGGGAGTAGGGAGTAGGGAAAAGGGAACAAAAATTCTCACAATTCATTTAGGATTGGTATATATAATCCTGTTGAAGAGGTAATCATCCAATGGAAAAACTAGAAAAGTACCGATTATTCATCCGCCAGCTATTAACTAATCATGCCACCTTAGAAGCGAATAATCCAAATTCAGAGATTGAGTGTCAACTTATTTTTGACACAGAACATGACCATTATCAACTTCTAGATATCGGCTGGGATGGACTCAAACGAGTTTACAACTGTTTCATCCATTTAGATATCAAAGATGGTAAAGTTTGGATTCAGCGAAATATGACAGAAGCTGATTTGGCGCAATATTTGGTGGACATGGGTATACCAAAAGAGGACATTCTTCTCGGTTTACATCCCAGTTATAAACGTCCTTACACAGGCTACGGAGTGGCTTAGTAGTGGATTAATTGACAATAAAATATAACAAAACATCACTCATAATGATACCGACAAGCCAGAAAATCAATCTGACTACTTCCCACCCGATAAACCAGCCGATGTTCCAAATCAATGCGGCGTGACCAAATATCTGCATCCATATACTTTAATGGTTCTGGTTTACCAATGCCCTCAAATGGATTGATTGTCCATTACAGCAGTAACCAAATCCAAAATTTTCGACGCCACTTTAAAATCATGCTTGAACCACCAAGCCAAATCTTCCTTAAACCTAGAACTAAAACCAGGACTGCGATTAACCACAACTGGCTTTACTTGATCCAATTCAGCCTTTTTCTTCTTCTTCTTGCTCAATTCCCAACTCAGAGTAAAGTTCTTCAATGGTTTGAGGTTTTATTTTTCCAGTCTTAGACTCCTCAATTGCATCCAGCAGGCGAATTGCATTGCTAGGGGTTCTTAACAGATAAACCGTCTCTACTAAACTCCTCAAATCCGATTCTGTAATCAAAGCAACATTCTCCCCATCACGACGATTGATGATATATACCTGATTATTTTGTGCAACTATATCCAACAACTTAAATAAGTTATTTTTAGCATCATTTTGAGATGTAATCTCGTAATCAAACATCAGTTTATGTACAGATTTACGTACATATATTATATCACTTATTCCAAATCAAGCAACGTAAGCATTCAGCCATCAGCCGTCAGCCGTCAGCCGTCAGCTTATTGTATTCAAAAGCTGATAGCTGATACGCGACACGCTGATAGCTGATACGCGACACGCTGATAGCTGATACGCGACACGCTGATAGCTGAAGACTTACCTAGCAACAGATGCTTTCCTTGAAACCAAAACCTGATCTGACTTTATGAATTGTAAATTGTTATGAGTAATCATACTGAAAATTTACCTTTAGACAAAGAGTTAACCTTAAGCGACTCCTGCAATCCCTTAACCATTTCCACAACTTCAGGTGCGACCCGTGGCGAATTTAATTCTTAATGGTAAGAGCGCACCTACCTATCCCTCAGCAAACAAAGTGCAACGCTAAGCAATTGCAAATTCAGTGCGATCGCCCCTAGGTTGGGTTGAGCGAATAAATATTTTTGAGAAAACCTATCGATTTGATAGCAGAGCGGAACCCAACATCATCTCTTATTTTACCTGAATTTGTTGGGTTTCGTTGCCTCAACCCAACCTACAATACTACAATACATTCCCAAAATGAAGAAACAACAAGGCAATGTTTCAACAAACCCTACTTACCAGTGCGATCGCATAATCTTGTAGGTTGGGTAAAGCTTTCGCGAAACCCAACAGGGAGAATTGGTGTTGGGTTTCACTTTTGGTGGCTTTCGATAAATTTTTCAGGTGTTTGATCAACGCTTTGCCACAATTATTGTGATAAATTAGGAGGTTGTACTCGATAAACTCGAATAAGTTTACCTGCGAGAGTTTCTAATCCATTTATCGCCTGATCAATATTCATTACCATTCTCTGGCGATCGCCATCATCTACGCAAGCAATAATTCCGCAATGTTCCTGATTTAAACGATGTAAACGAAAGAAATCACGGCGATTTAAAGTTAATACTGCGCGATTTTGGTTCACAGCAAAAGCTAATACTGCTTCATCGGATAAACCCTGATTACCAGCTTCTTGGACTGTTAAAACATCATGTTCTAAAGAACGAAGTAATTCTACTACTTGTCTAGGAAACTGCTCATCAGCATATAAACGAACCATCATTAATCTGCCTCATTTTCTTGGATTGCAGTGGCAACTTCCTCAGGATTAACTTGGGCATAGATCCAAGCATTCGCTAAATCAATTGCTGTTAATGTAGGATAGTCATAGAGTAGTTGAGACTCGCTAATGCCTAGATTACGGGCATTTACCAATACCCAAACAGGAATACGAGTTCCAGCAATACAAGCATCACCACCACAAACGTTTCTGGTTTTGGTTATTCCACGCCAGTTTTGGTTCAAACTATGGGCTAAAAGGTGAATTGCTTCTGTTTTCTCTGTGGGAGATAGAGCAAGTAATTGGGTTTCTAGTTGTTTGATAGTCATAGATATTACTTAGGGTTTGCTGAAAAAGTCTTTTGGTATGGGTAGGAGTCAGGAGTTAGGAGAAATGGGAATTATACAGGAGGTAGTCGGAATAATTGTCCCTTGATTTTTCATCCGCTTCGCTAACAGCAATCTCTAGTTGTCGGAAAATTTGTTGGTTTTTAACTTCTTGAGAATAGTCGCAACCTCGTAGAGCTTATTTTGCCGAGACAATAATGAAAACGCATCAGAAAAATCGTATACTTTATCCTTCAACTTGCAGAAGATAAAATCGCTGCCATTCGTTACCATGCCAAAGCTTGGTTGTCGTGGTGCAGCACTCATATAGGCTAAACACTGTGGTAAAGCAATATCCGCCGCAAACTTAGATCGTTTAGCTTCTACAGTCAGTATCCAAACAAGATCGCGAATCACCAATACATCTATCCGACCTCGATAAACTTCATTGTGTTCTTCCACCTCCAGACTGATAGGAACCTCAGATTGTACGAAAAACGGAGGCTCATGAAATTCTAACCGTTCCAGCAGTGGTGCAACAATAGATAAAAGCACCGTTCCTTCAGTTAAGAGACCAGCATTGTAGTAATTATGATATCGCTGCCGGAGACGGTCCAGAAAAGATTTATCATCATCTAATATCTCAATAGAGGATACCTGCCATTCTGAAAAAAACGATTCATCAGTGGCGCGACATAACCCCAAGCGCTCATGTAATGCTTGAAAGCTTGAAATCGTTTTCTCGATTGCCAGTAGTCTACTCATACAGAGCGATTGCTATGGAATTTATTCATTGTAGCTTTTTATGATGAGGCATTCCTATGGGAATTTCTTCCGGAGGAACTCCCATACGCCAGGTTTCAACAACTGCCCTCACAGGAGTTCGAGTCCCCTTAATGATCGGTTCATTATTGAGAATCTGGTCATCTCGAACAAAGTACAGGTAATCAGTAACCTGAACCATAAACACAAAAGAAACCGTACTATTTTCCTTAAGCCTAGCCCTTCCAAAGCAAACACTATCCAACCCCATACCCAGTATGTTCACGAATCTCGGGGGGATGAAAAGCAAGAACAATCCTATCGTTCGGTACTCCTGAAGTAACTAATTCATCCGTGATACCATCTTCAATACCGTCGTAGTGAATCCAGATTTTACCATCGCGGATTTGAGCATGAACAATCGTACCATAGTAAGCATTCAGCGGTCAGCGGTCAGCGGTCAGCCGTCTGCTTTGTGGCACAGGCTTTGGCCTTGGCCAAAAGGCCACGCGGGGCGCGTTTGGCCACGCTGTGCGAACGACGCTGGGACTTTTGTGACTATTAAACAAATGGTTACCTGTTTTATTCAAAAGCTGAGAGCTAATAGCTGATAGCTCTGAGCTAATCACTGAGAGCTGAGAGCTGAGAGCTGATAGCTGATAGCTTACGTACCATATACACGGCGATGATTTTCCCAGTCTTCATGGAGCAGCAGAAAATAATTGCGATCGCTCTTAGCGGAAGCTGAGGCCTTTGGCCACGCTTCGCGAACGCTTCATCGCGTAGCGTGACCTACGGTCAATCGCTAACCTGACCCAGAATAACTCAAAACTCTAAAGGAAGTCCATTATTGTATAATGGTTTTGTATCAAGATTTGCATAGATTTCCCGTCATAGCCAGCGAATGAGAGACGTATTTCATAATGCTGTAAGGCACGGACTAGAAAAAGAGGGCTGGACAATTACCGATGATCCTCTCAGGATTCGGTCTGGCCGAGTTGATATGCAAATAGATTTGGGAGCTGAGAGGTTACTTGCAGCAACAAAAGGAAATGAAAAAATTGCTGTTGAGATCAAAAGCTTCACCAATCCCTCTAATATTTCTGAGTTCCACACTGCTCTGGGGCAATTTTTAAATTACCAAGTTGCTTTAGAACAAGAGAAACCTGAGTTCAAACTGTTTTTGGCAATACCTGTTGGGGCATTAAGGACTTTCTTTAGTCTACCATTTGTGCAAACAGTAGTTAAGCGTTTTCAGCTCAGTCTCTTGGTTTATGATCCATCTGAAGAGGTGATTTTAGAATGGAAAAAATAATCCAGTATCGCCAATACATTAAACAACTTCTGAGTGATTATGCCAGTAAAAGTCCATCTGATGAAGATGTTGAAGCTGCCTTAATTTTTGACTCAGACCACGACCATTACCAAGTTGTCTATACTGGTTGGAAGAATCGCCAACCAATGTATGGTTGTGTTCTACATATGAGTATCAAGAATAGGAAAATTTGGATACATCATGATGGAACTGAAATTGGTTTTGCCAACGAACTTGTCAAATTGGGAGTACCAAAGACTGATATTGTACTAGCATTTCAAGAACCTGCTGTACGTCAATATACTGACTTTGCAGTGAATTAGATTCAGATAACGATGCTAAACCCTATGCAACCCCATACCCAGTATGTTCACGAATCTCGGGGGGATGAAAAGCAAGAACAATCCTATCCTTCGGTACTCCTGAAGCAACCAATTCATCCGTGATACCATCTTCAATACCGTCGTAGTGAATCCAAATTTTACCATCGCGGATTTCAGCATGAACAATGGTACCATATACACGGCGATGATTTTCCCAGCCTTCATCGAGCAGCATAAAATGATTGCGATCGCCACTGATAATTACAGAGGTTGTCACATCACCATAGCGGTAAGGAAGATTGGCGTAATACTTTAAAATATTTTCTAGGGTTTCACCCCATTGCTCTAAACGTTGATTGGTGGTTTCCATTCGATAATTTCCTCAATATTTACATCGAAAACAAGTAGGCGAAAACCAGGTTCTTCCAACAGAATTTGTCCAGCTTCCTCCTCAAACAATGTTTCAAAAATCTTGCGAGCAACTGCCAGATATATTTGGCGATTAGGATCTCGTTTCTTGAGTATCCTACTATATAAAAAGAATTGTCCCCATGCTTTTTCAAGATCATTAATAGGAGAAGGGCTGATAAAAGTTTTTACTTCAACCGCTATTTTTGTAGCACCTCGTTCAGCAGCAATCAGTTTTTCAGCACCTAAGTCAACTAAGGCATTACGGGTACCGATTTTGATAATCAGTGGATCATCAGTAATAGTCCAACCATCTTTGATCAGGGCGGTTTTGACAGTATCATGATAAAGGTCTTTAGCAGGCATCGACGAGTTGTTCCATAGTTTGAGGTTTAATTTTTCCAGTCCGCTGATAGCTGAACGCGCACGCGTGCGCGTAGCGCTTAAGCTTACAGCTATACTAGCAAAGCCCTAAACCTGGAACTAAAACCAGGACTGCCATTAACAACAACTGGATTTACTTTAATTTATCAAAAAAATGAATGATTATACTGAAAACTTCCCTTTAGACAAAGAGTTAACCTTAAGCGACTCCTCCAATCCCTTAACCATTCCCACAACTTCCCTATCTCTCACCACACAAAACGAGCAAATCATCGAATGTCGCCTTAACTTCCACGTAACCCCCGAACTTTACCACCGCATCGACACCGAAAAACTATTCAACCTCAAACCAGAAGTACGGGCACCCATGAGTGGTGGTAACTTTCTCCCCAGTGGTGACATCCAAATTGAAACCACTCTCCAACCGGATTTACTGCCACAGCTATTAGAAAACGCTTCCACCGCAGAAGAAGCTGCTAACTACCTGCTTGACCTTTGTCAACAACCCGAAAACCCCTTAACAAACAAACTACTCAACACCGAAAGCTGGCTATGCTTATCCGTAAAACAGCAACAACCCAACGGTGAAGTCGGTTATAACACCTTCTGGAACTACCTTAATCCTTCCACCATTAACCACCCAGAAGCTACCAGCGAAGAACTTTCCGCAGGAATTGTTAACTTTTTCCAAGAATGGACCCAAGCCAATTTAGCTGAAGCTACCCAAAACGCTACCTCTGAATTTCTTGAGGGAATTACCAGCATTTTAAACGAATTAGTTGATGAAAAATTCTCCGACACAGAAGAAGATACCACCACAAACCAATCAATCTTTACCGCAATAGTTAACTTTTTTGAATCAGACGAATGGCAATTTGTCAATATACCAGAAACATCAGCCTTGCGTCTTTTATTCCGAGGGGAAAATGGACAATGGACTTGCTACGCCAAAGTCATAGAAGAACAAAGACAATTTGTATTTTATTCAGTTTGCCCCGTTAAGGCTCCAGAAAACAAGCGCCTACCCATTACAGAATTTATCACTCGCGCCAACTATGGCATGATTATGGGTAACTTTGAATTCGATTTAGACGATGGAGAAATCCGCTACAAAACCAGCATTGATGTACAAGAGGACAATCTTAGTTTTGCTTTAATTAAACCAATAGTTTATGCTAACGTGATGACAATGGATGAATATTTACCGGGAATTATGGCAGTTCTTGAATCAGAGGTGGAAGTGAAAGAAGCGATTTCATGGATTGAGGGTTAAGACATATAGCAATTCTACGACTTGTGAGGTACAAATTTATGGGTTTTAGGGAGCAGGGAGCAGGGAGCAGGGAGCAGGGAAATTTTTAAAGCTGCTCCAGCAGCTAATTCATTCGCCACAGCTTGAGGGACAATAACGGAGCCATAAAGTTGTGGGAGTAAATCTAGTAAATTTGTTTGATAGAGATATTAGATTGGTTAGGTATAGTAATCCTAAATCAATTGAGAGAATGTTTGTTACCTGTTCCCTACTCCCTGCTCCCTGCTCCCTGCTCCCTGTTCCCTGTTCCCTGTTCCCTTTGCTATATCAGCAATCACATTAGGCATTCGCTAAATCCTCTGTTAATTCTGCTTCTGTTAATCTGAAAGTGTTGATACCATAGTCACTCAACTTAGATAAAAAAACTACTCGCTCAATACCAGCTAGTTGAGCAGCAGCACCAGAGTAAAGTTTACCTAATTTATAAAGTTTCATCGCAGCACTTAAACATAATTCTTCTCCTAGTGTGGTGTTAGGTTTAAAGCCTGTGCGGTTTCTTCTGGAACAGATAGGGTAAGTTGATACATAATCAAAGGGAAAGCTACTTTGCTATAAATATAGCAATTATCATAGCTATAAGGTACACAATTTCGGGATTTTAGGGAACAGGGAACAGGGAACAGGGAACAGGGAACAGGGAAGAGATAAGAGATAAGAGAGAAGAGGGAAGAGGGAATAGGGAATAGGGAATAGGGATGCGCTGCATCAAGACTGTACCTTATAACTGCCAGAAACGCTATATAGCATTTATCAAATACGTGAGGTACAGTACGTACCGGAAGCGCTACCCCTTTGGTCTAATCGCCGATAGAAACAATTTCCTCAACATGGACAAAGCCAGGCTTTAAAGATAATTGAAAATCTAAAGTACTATTAACGTTAACAAGGATAACTTCGAGGTGCGCAATGGATCTACACAAATCTAAAACTATACTCTTGAGTAGCATACTCTTAGCATACTTGAGTCTCAATGCTTGTAACGAACAAGGGACACCGCCACCGGATACATCCACTTCCTCTCCATCTCCTATAACAGAAGTAGAAACATCCCCAACTCCTACCCAAACTCAAAATACCCCTAAGCAAAGAAAAGTTAAGGTTTTTTTACCCAAGCAACCTCAAAGTAATGAGGATTTTAGGTATGTGGAACCTGTAGTCAGAAGCACCAATAGTCGTGCAGTGGCTACTTTTGCCATTGAACAGTTGATTATTGGTCCGACCACAGCAGAAACTAAAATTGGTTTCACCGAAGCACTAAAACTTAAAGGTAGCTCCAACTGTGGTAAAGATTTTACTCTCTCTATTGCAGCAGAAACCGCCACCCTCAAGTTTTGCCGTGCCATTCCTTCCCCTGGAGTAGGCTATGATGCTAGAGCTACCAGTGCTATTCAATCTACCCTCAAACAGTTCTCAACTATCAAATCGGTAGTTATCCTCAACAAAGACGGCAATTGTTTTGGGGACTTAAGTGGTGAAAACCTCTGTTTGAAGACTGGGAGCAAGAGAGAAAGACTTTCTACTAAATCTAAAATAGCAATTAATGGCATTGGCCCCATCACCGTGGGCATGACGGTGAAAGAAGCATCCCAGGCTGGGCAAGTTAAATTAGTGCAACAAACTAGTGGTGGAGAAGACTATGGTTGCTTAATCTACAAGCCAGAAGGAATAGAAAATCTCTGGTTTATGGTGACAGAAGGAAAAATTACCAGGGTAGACACACGTTCTCCACAGATTAGCACAATTAGCGGGATAAAAGTGGGGGATAAGTTAGATAAAATTATGTCTTTGTATCGTAACAAAATAGAACTTGAACCCCATCAATATGTACCGGGTGGTAAATATGCAACCTTCGTACCAACAGATACTTCAGATAAAAATTATCGAGTGATTTTTGAAACCAATCCAGAGGGTAAGGTAACTAGTTTACGCGCTGGGAAACTACCGGAAGTGGCATATGTAGAAGGATGTGTTTAACTCAAGTTGGAAAGAAGTACTGCGCTCTAATGAAGGTGAGCTTCCCTTGGGAGAGCCAACCCAGAATCTAGAAAATCGGCTCTTCGGTACCGGTTATATCATGTCCGGTTGAATACTTACACAGATAGATTCTGATCAAACCAAAAAATCCTCGGATCTCTTTCCTTCTGTTCCCTGTTCCCAGATCCGCTGTTCGCTGTTACCTTCTCCTTATTTTCGATTCCCTATTACCTGGTAAACACGTCAGTAATTTTTATTTAATTCGAGATAATAACTTGACAAAAATATCCGTGGCGAAGTAATATCATTTTGGTTTCATCAGAAACAAACATTAGAGATAAGTTAGGTGATGAAAATCTTAAAAGTTATCAAAAACGGCATGAACTTCAAATTCGCCCAAGCGTTGAAAGTGCTGTGCGCTTTGTTGGTAGCGGCACAACTGTTTTTAACTAGCGCCCCCCCTGCGATCGCACAACCCATTGGCCCTTGTGTACTAGATCCGGCTGATATTGGTGTGCCCTGTACTCGTGATATCAATCCCTGTGGCAATCCTAGCATTTGCCTCTGCCCGGATGGATATTCCTATGATCAATCTGTCGGCAAGTGCATGATCAAAGACATTTCTATGGCAGGCGGTCCTGGAAAACCTGTTGATAGCAAGTGTGCAATCCCACCGCAGGGTATTTGCACCCGAGACATCAATGCGTGTGGCTATCCGAGCATTTGCCAATGTCCTGGAGGAACCGAATACAGTGCGTTGACTGGTTCTTGTGAAGTACAGGTCGGATACTAGAACCTCACTCTGTTAGTAATTCTATCCAATCCCAGGTGATCACAAGTTAGATTCAGATCATAATTAACAGTTGAGGGTTCACTTTCAGCAGTGAACCCTCAACTGAACAGACTTAGCCAGTTTTGTCAACATTAATTAAGTCAGTAATTGTTAATTAAAATAAAAATCCTATTACCCTTGATTTTTAATTAACATTACCTCTATAATTTTTACGCCAGTTTCCTCTGATATCTCTAAAGCCTGAGAAAGCTCGTTCAAAAAGTCTTCTTCCTCATCGGTAATTTCTCCATCTGCTAAGATAATATCAGTGGCGATCGCAAAGGCTGTTCCTTGTAGCTCATAGGGGAGTGATTTCAGGGCTGCACTAAGAAGAGGATAAGAACCTTGTCGCTGCAGGAGCATCAAAATTCGTTCAAACATTCTTGCCATTACATCAGCTGAGTAGCTCCTAAACAGCTGCATTCGAGATAAGGCAGTAATAATGGCTTGTACTTCAGAATTAGTCGCGTATCCGTCAGCAGCAACAGCGATTAATGCGATCGCAGCAAATGCTTCAGCTGGTCCGAGTGTTGTCTGGCTGTGTTGACGACTAATTGAAATTTTATCAAACAGACCCATTTTTGTTGTCTCTTGGAAAAGTACCTTAGTTAATACCAAGATGACATTGGTGACCGCAAATGGAATTAGTGGAAATACTGAACTTGTGACTAGACTTTGCGAAAGTTTCCTATTCCACCTCAAGCAGGGCTATAGTTAATCTGGTTAATCTGACCAATAAACTAGAGTCAATCTCCATCAAGGATAATCACCCCTGTGGCACCAGTAACCCCCGACGTAAACCAGCGAGTTCAGGAACTGCGGCGACTGTTGCAAAACGCTAGTTATGCCTACTATGTCCTCGACAATCCCATCATGGCAGATGCCATCTACGATCAACTCTACCGGGAACTGCAAGAGCTGGAAACAGAGTATCCTCAGTTAGTAACCTCTGATAGTCCAACCCAGCGGGTAGGAGAAAAACCAGCTACTGGTTTTGTTTCCGTGCGCCACAATATCCCACTGTATAGTCTGGATAATGCCTTTAACCTTGAGGAATTTAATCAATGGCAAGAACGATGGCAGCGTCATATTTCTGGTGATATTTCCCAAGACTCAGGACTCAATACTGAATACGTTTGTGAACTGAAAATTGACGGTTCAGCATTAGCACTGACCTATGAAAATGGGATTTTAGTGCGGGGAGTGACCAGGGGTGATGGGTCCACAGGAGAAGATATTACTCAGAATGTCCGCACTATTCGCTCCATTCCTTTGCGGCTGAATCTAGATCAACTTAATCTAGACGAAAATCTAGACCAACTGCCAGCTTTAGTAGAAGTGCGTGGTGAGGCATTCTTACCTCTGGATGTATTTGAGAGGATTAATCAGGAACGAGCACAAGCAGGTGAGCCATTATTTGCTAATCCTCGTAATGCCGCTGCTGGTACGTTGCGCCAATTAGAACCTCGAATTGTTGCTAAACGGCAATTGGCTTTCTTTGCTTATACCTTACATATTCCGAATCAGGATAGTAGTGAGGAGTACACCATCCCAATGCCCAATTCCCAATGGGATGCTCTAGATTTGCTGCAAAAGCTTGGTTTTCCGGTGAATCCCCATCGCCAATGTTGTGCTTCCCTACAAGATGTTCAGGATTATTACAATCATTGGGATGCGAAACGGAAAGATTTACCTTACCTGACCGATGGGGTAGTGGTGAAAATTAATGCTTTCCCGATACAACAACAATTGGGGTTTACCCAGAAGTTTCCTCGTTGGGCGATTGCTCTGAAATATCCGGCTGAAGAAGCTCCCAGTCGTGTGGAAGCAATTACAGTTAATGTGGGACGCACCGGAGCAGTGACACCCTTGGCTATTTTAGAACCAGTGCAATTGGCAGGGACAACAGTACAACGGGCTGCCCTACACAATGGTGATTATGTTGCCCAATTAGATTTGCGAGTTGGGGATACGGTGATTGTACGGAAAGCGGGGGAAATTATCCCGGAGGTGGTACGTGTCTTACCAGAGTTACGTCCTGATCATGCTAAACCCTTCGAGATGCCTACCCATTGCCCTGTTTGTAATCAACCCTTGGTGCGTCCTAAGGGTGAAGCAGTGACTCGCTGTATTAATTCATCTTGTCCTGCTATTGTTAAGGGCACTCTCACCCACTGGGCAAGTCGTAATGCTCTTGATATTAATGGTTTGGGGGAAAAGATTGTAGAACAATTGGTAGACCAAGGCTTGGTGACATCGGTTGCTGACCTTTATGATTTAACCCTAGAGCAGCTGGTGTCATTGGAGCGTATGGGGCATAAGTTAGCCCAGAAGTTGCTAAATGCGATCGCAAAATCCAAAACTCAACCTTGGTCACGAGTCCTGTATGGGTTGGGGATTCGTCATGTGGGTAGTGTCAATGCTCAAACCCTCGCCCAGACTTTCCCTACCATTGAGCAGTTGGCTCAAGCAACCGTCACCGATATTGAGGGAATCTACGGCATTGGACCAGAAATTGCTCAGTCTGTCTGGGGTTGGTTTCAGATTTCCAGCAACCAAACCTTGATTACTCGATTGCGAGAAGCAGGTTTACAGTTAGCAGCCTCCCAGAACAATATAGCGCTAGATAAACCCCAACCCTTAACTGGAAAAACTTTTGTGATTACTGGCACTTTGCCTACCCTCAAGCGTAGTGAAGCGAAAGACTTGATTCAAAACGCTGGTGGTAAGGTTACTAGTTCCGTTAGTGCCAAAACTGATTATTTGGTGGTTGGGAAAGATCCTGGTTCTAAGTTAGAAAAGGCTAAAGCATTAGGAATTACCCAATTACGTGAATCCCAGCTATTAAGATTTACCCAGAAGTTTCCTGCGATTGTGAAGGGAACTATCACCCACTGGGCAAGTCGTAATGCTCTTGATATTAATGGTTTGGGGGAAAAGATTGTCGAACAATTGGTAGACCAAGGCTTAGTCACATCCGTTGCTGACCTTTATGATTTAACCCTAGAGAAGTTGGTGTCATTGAAGCGTATGGGGTATAAGTCAGCCCAAAAGCTGCTAAATGCGATCGCAAAATCCAAAACCCAACCTTGGTCACGAGTCCTGTATGGGTTAGGGATTGGTCATGTGGGTAGTGACAAGGCTAAAACCCTTGCCCAGACTTTCCCTAACATTGAGAAGTTGGCTCAAGCAACCATCTCCGATATTGAGGGAATCTACGGCATTGGACCAAAAATTGCTCAGTCTGTCTGGGATTGGTTTCAGATTTCTAGCAACCAGACCTTGATTGATCGATTGCGAGAGGCAGGTTTACAGTCGATTGACAAGAGACCTCTGACCCGCTGGGCAAGTCGTGATGCTCTTGATATTAATGGTTTGGGGGAAAAGATTGTCGAACAATTGGTAGACCAAGGCTTAGTCACATCCGTTGCTGACCTTTATGATTTAACCCTAGAGCAGCTGGTGTCATTGAAGCGTATGGGGTATAAGTCAGCCCAAAAGCTGCTAAATGCGATCGCAAAATCCAAAACTCAACCTTGGTCACGAGTCCTTTATGGGTTAAGGATTCGTCATGTGGGTAGTGTCAAGGCTAAAAACCTTGCCCAGACTTTCCCTACCATTGAGCAGTTGGCTCAAGCAACAATCCCCGATATTGAGGGAATCTACGGCATTGGATCAGAAATTGCTCAGTCTGTCTGGGATTGGTTTCAGATTTCCAGCAACCAGACCTTGATTGATCGATTGCGAGAAGCGGGTTTACAGTTATAAGGATCACCTTAAACTATAGCGCTATATAAAATCCAACCATTAACCGGAAAAACCTTTGTGATTACTGGCACCTTGCCTACCCTTAAGCGTAGTGACGCGAAAGACTTGATTCAAAACGCTGGTGGTAAAGTTACTAGTGCCGTTAGTGCCAAAACTGATTATTTGGTGGTTGGGGAAGATGCTGGTTGTGACATACTCCTACACTGATCTTTTCAGATTCAGTGTAGGCTTCTTACCAACTCCACCTATTGGTTCGGATACTCGGTAAGCTTTACTTCGGACGGGATGCCCCACCGCCAACTTCAATATATTTTTTGCCGCATTCACGTCCCGGTCTTCCGTGTATCCACAGTGAGGACAAGAATGAATGCGGTCTTTTAATTTTTTTTGAACTTTTTTGCCGCAATTAGAACAGTTCTGACTGGTGTTTCGGGGGTTCACTGCTTTCGTGGCCAGTCCAGCGATCTCGGCTTTGACTGATAAGATTGACAGAAATTGACCCCAACCAGCATCTAAAACTGACTTGGCCATTTTGCTCTTAGCCAGACCCTTAATGTTTAATTTTTCATGAGCCACTAGATCGTGATTGTCTAGTAAGTCTTTCGCGGTCTTAAAATGGAAGTCTTTCCTGGTATCAGCTACCTTTTTGTGAGCCTTTCCCAATTTAAGAACAGCCTTTTTTCTGTTGTTGCTTCCCTTCTTGGAGCGGCTAACGGCTTTCTGAATTTTTTTTAGCCGTTTTTGAGCTTTTCGGTAGTACTGAGGGATGGGTACCTCGGTACCGTCAGATTTGATAAGGAAAGACTTAAGACCCATGTCAATCCCGACAGGATTAGTGACACTGTTGATCGGGATAATCTCCGGTGCAGAGTCATCTTGAATCAACAGGGTAACGTAATAACCATCGGCTTTTCGGGTTATCGTGGCGGTCTTAATTGTGAATCCATCAGGGATTGGTCTGTGATATATCATCTTGACCTTACCAAATTTTGGTAGGGTCAGAATATTGCCGCTAACTGGATTTTTAGACAAGGATGGAAAAGTAAAAGAGCGGTATCTGCTCTTACTCTTGAATCTTGGTTTTCCGCTCCTGTTGCCATTGCAGTCTCCTTTCAGAAACCGCTTAAAAGCCAGATCTACCCTCTTTACACAGTCTTGTAAGACCTGAGAGTGGATTTCTGCATACCAGGGTCTACTTTTCTTTAGTCCAGGTAGTGTCTTTTTCTGAGAAAAATAGTCTGGTTTTTTTCTTAGTTCTGGTAGATAGCAGGTTAGTGGACAGGAGTTAATAGAACAGCGATTCCGCTCATACCAATTAAATCTGTCAGCTAACAAGTAATTGTACTGACAACGCAACATATCAAGCCATTTTTCGATCTTGGCTATTTGATTTTTGTTTAGTCGCAACTTGTACTGGTAAGCTGATATCACTTTACTGTTCTCCTGTCTATCGACCTAAAACCATGCTAGCATGTGGGTGACCAATTGCAAACCCAGAATAGCCCAAAAATTGAAATACAAAAAACTAGTAGTCAGATTGACTGATTTTGAAAAAAGGCAGTTAAGACAAGAGGCCGAGCGGAGGGGTATGACTCCATCTGAGGAACGTAAGAAGCTTCATAGCTCGCCTACCAATACCAAAAGACCCAGTGCAAAATTCATCCCACACTCATGCTACGCATTGAGATGTGGGATGAATTTTGCCGGACGGCTAAGTTAGAAAAGGCTAAAGAATTAGGAATTAGCCAATTAAGTGAATCCCAGTTGTTGGAATTGCTGTAAGTCACCGTATCCCATACCAAATCTATGTTATCGATTCCCGATTCCCTTACTGTGGTTGGTTAAACCGGTCAGGTGATGGCAAGTAAGTCAACCAAAAAACCCCGCGTCTCATGACCGGGGAGTGTTGACAGTGGATTGAAGGTTTAGCGGTAACGACGCTTGCGTCTGCGAGCGATCGCTTTGCGCTTTTTCTTTTCAATGGGAGTCTCAAAGTGCCGTAGACGCTTCATATCAGCAAAAATTCCTGCTTTAGATACTTGTCGCTTAAATCTACGCAGGGCTGACTCAATACCTTCATTTTCACCGACAACCACTTGGGTCATACTAAATTAATCCTCCTAAATTTGAACAAAAAATTCTACCTATAGTATCATACAATTATACTATCTAGCAAGATTGGTGATAACAAGACGTCATAAGATATTACCAAAAATTTTGGGTAATCGCGCCCTGTCCTTATAGGACGGCTTTTATTTAAACTTTATCTTGACAGTTTGTGATAGGTGTGCTAAAAGAAAAATATAAAAGACTAGATAGATACTATCTAACCATAAGTAGACAACGTAAAAAATATGTATCAGATACATATTGCGTAATTTGGTCTAACGACTTAAACGTCTGCCGAAAAATTTAGATAAAAAAAAGTACCTATCTATCTAATATAAAAAAAAGGTACGGTGGGGCACACCGGAACCTGGATCTGAAATGATCTAAACGCTCGGGGAGATTTGTCCTCTACTCTTCCTGGTTCCGGCTGGCCCACGCAAGACGAGTCGTTGATCCAAGAATCCCCGTTCTTATAGGACGGGGAGTGTCAAACCGTCAAATACTGGAAAAAAAGACTATTTCATTAACAATTGCGGTTGATCTCGATGAAGGTAAGGATTCAGCTATCAGCTATCAGCTATCAGCTATCAGCTATCAGCTATCAGCTGACGGCTGACGGCTGACGGCTGATTGCTTATGGATGAAGTTTAGCGATCGCATTTTCAATCAACTCAACTCCTTGCTCAACCGTCTCTATTCTACTGAGTTTCTGACGCAATTCCCCTGCTCCAGGAAACCCTTTCGCGTACCAACTCATGTGTTTCCGGGACTGATAAATACCCCGCTCCCCCTTATAGTGCCATAGACCTTGTAAATGCTCCTTAGCACATTCAAGCAGTTGTACGGGTGTGGTTGGGGGGAACAGTTGTCCGGTTTTCAGAAAATAGTCTATTTCTCCGACTAGAAAGGGATAGCCCAGGGTTCCCCGAGAACACATTACCCCATCAGCACCGGTTTTTTCCAAGCAGCGCACTGCTGCATCGACGGACAAAATATCCCCATTAGCAATCACTGGGATAGACAGCACATCTTTTACCCGCTTAATCCATTCCCAGCGAGCCGAGCCATTATACCCTTGGTCACGAGTACGGCCATGGAGGGTCAACATCTGAGCCCCGGCATCTTCCATACGTTGGGCAAATTCTACCGCATTGATCTCCTGATTAGTCCAGCCAATACGGGTTTTGACTGTTACAGGTACCTCCACTGCCTTGACTACTGATCGTACAATTGCTTCCGCCGTTTCTGGATCTCGCAGTAAGGCAGACCCGCCACCATTTTTAGTAATTTTATTAACAGGGCAACCCATATTGATATCCACAGTATCTGCCCCTTCTGCCACTGCCCTTTGTGCTGCTTGAGCCAGAAAGTCCGGGCGACAGTCGAATAATTGGATACTGATCGGTTTTTCTAATGGGTCTACCTCCATAATCTTGGGCAATTCTCGGAGATACTTTAACTGGCTAGCATGAACCATTTCGGTATACATCATCGACTCAGTGGCGTAGCGACGCACTAGGCGACGAAACACCAAGTCGGTTACTCCAGACAGGGGTGACTGTAAAACCCGGCTGTTGACCTCAACCGAGCCAATTTTAAGGGGTGACGCTAACCGTTGCTGTAATTGTGGAGATAGAACTGGCATGGGTAATGGTGCTGTTTCCGTCGTGATCGCCCTTATTAATAGATAATTGATGCTTTAAAGATACTATAGTGCTGATTATACTTAGCTGATCATACTTATCAGGTAAAGTCAAGTTTCTTACCCCTATTCCCTACTCCCTACTCCCTACTCCCTACCCGGTTTCAGTTTCCTCCACTACTCTCAAGACGGCAAACACAACTGATTTTTTACGGTTCACACCAATCCCAACAGCAGTTAATTTTCGTAAATTAGACACAGGCAAGGCAAGAAAAACGGATAAGGAAAAAAGCAGACATGGGTTTTGACCATAGCAGTCCTAATTGAAACGTGACGGAAATCAGAACTCTGGGTGGATTCTTCCCCAACTTCGGTGATCTTCCCTATGTTCCGACTATCACACCTAATCGAAAATGGCGCTGATTAACCATAACTTTTTTCTTTCCTGCTGCCCCTTGACCGAGAAAATCAGTAGATAATCGGTTATCGAAGAGGGGAGTTTGTTCGCGTAGCGTGGCCTTTGGCCAGGGTAAAATTCATCCCCGTCCTCTTAGGTCGGGGATGAATTTTACCCTCAATGGCGTTAATAAACGAAAAAACTGGGTATCAATCCTACCCGGCTACCCCCGGAACGAGGGAAAGTTACGCCCATGGAGTTAACAGCCACTTAGTTGGTTGTGCCTGGGAATCCCCATCCTCTTAGGTTGGGGAGGTTCAATCAATAGAGAACCGTCCCATCTTAGGTTCGGGAAACCACCCTTCATTAGACTGGCAAATCAAGTTCAGTATAAATAATGGTAATCCAACCGATGGTATAAAAACTGGCAACGGTTATTCCTTGAACCAATCTGACGGATAATTCTCTAATCCTCTCCTACCCTACCAGTATTTGTAGTTATACGCACCCGGAACACTCTTATGGCAAAAGTTGTTGGAATTGACTTAGGTACAACAAACTCCTGCGTAGCAGTAATGGAAGGTGGTAAACCCACGGTTATTGCTAATGCAGAAGGTTTTCGGACAACCCCTTCAGTCGTAGCTTATGCCAAAAATGGCGATCGCTTAGTCGGTCAAATTGCTAAGCGTCAGGCGGTGATGAACCCCGAAAACACTTTTTATTCAGTCAAACGCTTCATTGGACGTAGATACAGTGAAGTCACCAACGAGGCTACCGAAGTATCTTACAAAACTCTCAAGGTTGGTGATAATGTCAAGCTAGATAGCCCAGCTCAAGGAAAGCAATTTGCGCCAGAAGAGATATCAGCTCAGGTGCTACGCAAGCTGGTTGATGATGCTAGCAAGTATCTTGGGGAAACCGTTACCCAAGCGGTAATTACTGTGCCAGCTTACTTCAATGACTCCCAGCGTCAAGCTACTAAGGCAGCGGGTAAGATTGCTGGTGTTGAAGTGCTGCGGATTATCAACGAACCGACTGCAGCGTCTCTGGCTTATGGTTTAGACAAGAAGAGCAACGAAACTATCCTAGTGTTTGACTTGGGTGGTGGTACCTTTGACGTCTCTATTCTAGAAGTAGGTGACGGGGTGTTTGAAGTGTTAGCTACCTCCGGTGACACTCACCTCGGTGGTGATGACTTCGATAAGAAAATTGTTGATCACCTAGCCAAAGAGTTCCAAAGCGCAGAAGGGATTGACCTACGTAAGGACAAGCAAGCTCTACAACGTCTGACTGAAGCCGCAGAGAAAGCCAAGATTGAGTTGTCTAGCGTTATGCAAGCTGACATTAACTTGCCTTTCATCACCGCTACCCAAGAAGGGCCTAAGCACCTGGATATGACCTTGACTAGGGGTCAGTTTGAAGATATTTGCTCTGACTTAATCGACCGTTGCCGCATTCCGGTAGAAAATGCTATCAAGGATGCCAAACTCGACAAGAGTGCCATTGATGAGGTGGTCTTGGTTGGTGGTTCTACTCGGATCCCTGCAGTGCAACAGGTGGTCAAGAAGGTACTTGGCAAGGATCCTAACCAGACCGTTAACCCCGATGAAGTGGTAGCGGTAGGTGCTGCTATCCAAGGTGGTGTATTGGCTGGTGAAGTCAAGGATATCCTACTGTTGGATGTCACCCCCTTGTCCTTGGGTGTGGAAACTCTCGGTGGCGTGATGACCAAACTGATTACCCGTAACACCACTGTCCCCACCAAGAAGTCAGAAACCTTCTCTACTGCTGTGGATGGTCAGACCAACGTAGAAATCCATGTTCTTCAGGGTGAGCGGGAAATGTCCTCTGACAACAAGAGCTTGGGAACTTTCCGATTGGATGGAATTCCCCCTGCACCCCGTGGCGTGCCTCAGATTGAGGTAACCTTTGATATTGATGCCAACGGTATCCTTAATGTTACCGCTAAGGACAAGGGCACTGGTAAGGAACAGTCGATCAACATTACTGGTGCGTCCACCCTATCCGATCAGGAAGTAGACCGGATGGTGAAGGATGCTGAAGCTAATGCAGAGGCTGACCAAGAGCGTCGTGAGAAGATTGACCGTAAGAACCAAGCTGATTCTCTGACCTACCAGGCCGAGAAACAGATTAAAGAACTCGATGATAAATTGCCAGCAGCTGATAAGGAGAAGATCGAAGGGTTGATCAAAGACCTGCGAGAGGCAATTGGCCAAGAGGATGATGAGAAAATCAAGACTCTGACCACTGAGTTACAACAAGCTCTCTACAGTGTTAGTGCTAACCTCTATCAACAAGCTGAGGGGGCTGCTCAGCCTACTGATGCTGGCGCACCAGGTCCTGATGCTGCTGCTTCTGGTAGCTCTGGCGGTGATGATGTCATTGACGCTGAGTTTTCTGAAAGCAAGTAGGGGTTTAGGTAAGCATATGCGCTACCTCACAGGCTAGAAGCCTGTGCCACGCACGCTACGCGAACAGCAGTCAGCGGTCAGCGGTCAGCTTGTTTTATTCAAAAACTGTTCCTGTAGCTTGCCCATTAGCTGATAGCTGATAGCTTATAGTTGATCCCTGGCCAAAGTCTAATCAAGGTTGATGAGTGATAAAATGCTCATCAACCTTTTGTTTATTGGATTTTAGGGAGTAGGGAGTAGGGAGTAGGGAGTCGGAACCCACCCCTAACCCCTCCTCGGAGGGGTTAGGGAATAGGGAATAGGGAATAGGAAATAGGGAATAGGGAAAAAAATTCTCACAATTACGACACGGATTGCTATATGATAAATTAGTAGCTAAAGTCTAGGCAAAAGGCAAAGGGCTAGAGGGAATAGTCGTCAGTTAGTAGAGTTTATTAAAAATAGGGTTATCAGTACTTTTGGCCAAATTAGTAAATCTTTAAAGTAGTTTATATGTGACATTTTTAAACCATAAAAAATCCAACTTAAAGAAACTTTTGCCTCTTGCCTCTTGCCTCTTGCCTCTTGCCTCTTATGAATTCCCGATTCCCGATTCCCTACTCCCTACTCCCTACTCCCTACTCCCTACTCCCTGCTCCCTAAAAACCTTACCCAACTGAAAACCCTATTGTGGATAAACAAACGATTGATTCAATTCAATACCTCCGCTACCAAGCTGCATCTTTGCTAGTTTATCAATCAGTATTGAGTGAAGGAGTAGGTTTAGCGTTTTTGAAACTATTAGAAGCTATGGTGAACAGTGATGTGGATGACATCAGTTGTTTAAAAGCTTATGGTGACTGGTTTCAAGGGTTAGCTAACAAAAACCAAAGTTGGCAAGATTATCTGTTTAGGCAAATCCTGAGGGCTGATAATTCCTTTACCAGGCAAGTTCAAGGTTCTGAATTAGAAACATTACCGCCAGCATTGGTAGAGGCAGCTCGTCATGACTTACAAGCTTTACAAAATATCTATCAGTGCAGCAGTAAACAACTTTGTAAGTGGGTCAAAAGAGCATCTGTTTTACCGGTTGAACTGGTGCCTTGGAATTGTGAGTCAAGTCAATCCAGGTCGGGAGCTGACCAGAGTGATAAACGTACTCGATGGCAAGGGGAGCTGCAAGCTAAACTAAACAATTTAGAGGATTGGGCTGATGGTTTGGAAGCGATCGCAGCATACTATCGAGAGTTTGGGACTGGACTTTTTGCTGACTATCAGGGGTTTCGTTGGCAATCGGGTCAGTTGTTTGGTATTGCCAATCCAGATCCGATTAGACTCAGTGAGCTGGTGGGCTATGAATTGGCGCGGACGCAATTGCTTAAGAATACAGAGTTTCTGCTGAAAGGCTACCGAGCCCTGAATGTATTACTTTACGGTAGTCGCGGTTCAGGTAAGTCTTCTTTGGTCAAGGCGTTGTTAAATGAATACGGTGAGCAGGGATTGCGAATTATTGAAGTCCCGAAATCAGAGATGATTGATTTACCGGTAATTACCGAGCAATTGCGAGACCAGCCTCAAAAATTTATTATCTTTATCGATGATTTATCCTTTGAAGAGGATAATGATTCCTACAAAGCCTTAAAGGTAATGTTGGAAGGGAATTTAACGGCACGACCTGACAATGTTGTGGTTTATGCTACCTCTAATCGACGACACTTGATTCGAGAATTCTTTGATGACCGTCCCCGTCCTAGCAATGAAGAAGTCCATGGTTGGGATACGGTTCACGAGAAACTCTCGTTTAGCGATCGCTTTGGCTTAACCTTAACCTTTGAGAAAGCTGACCAGAAAACCTACTTGAAGATTGTCCAACATTTAGCTACCCTAGCCCAAATCCCCCTTGAGCCTAGTGAAATCAGACGTCGTGCCTTACAGTGGGCAATCCGAGCCAATGGTTTCTCTGGTAGGACAGCACGACAGTTTATTGATTTTTTACACGCAGAGGAAGTCGGGAGTCGGGAGATGTAGGAGATGTAGGGTGGGCAGTACACAGACCGATTAACTCAGCTTGCTAATCCTGTAGCTAGCTACTGCCCACCTAGTCACAATCAATTCATTCAACTATCTTGATTTGCTATTATATCACACTTATCACATTTATTATAAAAATCGCCTTATTTCTTGAATCAACTTCCCCGACTCCCGATTCCCGATTCCCGTTCCCCTCCTGGGAGGGGTTAGGGGTGGGTTCCGATTCCCGATTCCCTACTCCCTACTCCCTACTCCCTCTATTATCATCAATTTTCCATAGGAAAAGCCCCTGGTCGGACGCTGATTAATTTGGTCTTACCGTTACGAAGCACTTCCACCTCTAACTGGGCACCAACTTCTGAGGCTTCTACACCCTGCTGAACCTCAGTGGCATTTTTAACTGCTTTCGACGCAACGGTTTTAATGATATCTCCTGATTTGAAACCAGCTCTCTGGGCGGGGGAGCCTGGCACCACCCGGACGATTAAAACCCCATCATCTTGGTTGACTTTAATGTCAAAGTTTTCGTCGAGATTAATTTTTTCTCTCAACTCTGGGGTCAAGGTCACCATCTGAATGCCTAGGTAAGGATGCTCAACTTTACCTTTAGAAAATAGTTGATTGGCAATCCGTTCCGCAGTTTCCACGGGGATCGCAAACCCTAAGCCTTGGGCATTGGCTCGAATAGCGGTATTAATCCCAACTACTTCACCAGTGGCATTCAACAAGGGACCACCAGAATTACCAGGGTTAATGGCGGCATCAGTTTGGATAAAGCTGACCCGTTTTTCAGGAACCCCGACTTGGGAACTGGAGCGCCCTAAGGCACTGATGATACCGACGGTTACAGTATTATCTAAACCGAGGGGATTACCAATAGCGATCGCCCATTCTCCTGGGGTCAAATTCTCAGCTTTACCCAAGTTGACTGTGGGCAAGTCCGTTGCTTCAATTTTGACTACGGCTACATCGGTCACTGGGTCAGTGCCCACGACTTGACCGTCAAAGCTGCGACCGTCTTTTAGGGTGACTTTAACTTCCTCTGTGCCTTCTACAACGTGGGCATTGGTAATCAAGCGTCCATCGGAGCTGAGGATAAACCCTGAGCCGGTGCCTTGCTCGATGCGCGGTTGTGGCATGGGCAGGTCTTCCCCAAAAAAGCGCCTAAAGAAGGGATTTTGGAAGGGTTGTGGGATATCCCGTGATACTTGACGGGCGGCATCGATTCTCACTACTGCCGGACCTACTTTTTCTACCGCTTTAGCAATGAAATTCAGGTTTTTCTGGGGTGTAACTGTTGATCGTTGTGGCGTGAATGGTTGTAATACTGCTGGAACGATTTGTGGGCGTCTGATTACCTCTTGCTCTGCCATGAGATAGCGACTACCCAAAACCCCTGCACCTCCGCCCAAGCCCAGCAATGTCAGATAAACGGTCAGCTGCTTTAGGGATAAACTCATGGTTCTAGAATTTTTAATAATTGCTTTTGGGGTCTATATACTTACACTTTACTGAAAAATGAGAAGTGTTGACGGAATAATATTTTTGAGTTAGGGAAAATAGGGGGTGGGGAGTGTGGGAGGTGTGGGGAGTGTGGGAGGTGTGGGTAGAGGCATGAATATAGGGTAATATTATATTGTAGCGCTTTTGATAGGAATTTGGTAAACAGAGCTATTGTTTGGTTGTTGGGTTGAGAATGCGATCGCGTAGCGTGACCATTCGCGAAGCGTGGCCTAAAGGCCAAGGTCAATCGCTTTTAGCGGCTCCAAAGGAGCATCGCGTAGCGTGACCATTCGCGAAGCGTGGCCTAAAGGCCAAGGTCAATCGCTTCCTGTGAATTATAATTTCTTTTGATAACTGATCAGTTTTAGGAATAAATCACACAAAATAGCCAATTTTTTCCTAAAATAATTCAAAAATTAGGGATTATTACGGATATCACGCAACCTTTCCAGATTATCACGAAAGGTTACCGTTTTAGGATGATTTGACCCTAACTTCCGCTCTGCAATCTCCAATGCCTCGATATATAGAGGTTCTGCCTGATTGTACTGCTCCTGACTATAGTAGAAATTTGCCAGGTTATTGAGACTATCAGCTATATGGGGATGTTGTTCACCTAAGCAGCCCTTTCTCATCTCCAATGCTTGCATATAGAAGGTTTCAGCCTGATCGTATTGCTCCTGACTATAGTAGAGGTCAGCCAGCCTGTTGAGACTATCAGCTATATGGGGATGTTGTTCACCTAAGCAGCCCTTTCTCATCTCCAATGCTTGCATATAGAAGGTTTCAGCCTGATCGTATTGCTCCTGACTATAGTAGAAATTTGCCAGGTTATTGAGACTGACGACTAAATCTGGATGGTTCTTACCGAGCAACTGCTTTTTCATATCCAATGCCTCGATATATAGAGGTTTTGCCTGATCGTACTGCCCCTGAATATTGTAGAGATTTGCTAGGTTATTGAGAATGTGGGCTACATAGATATGCTTGCGACCCAGCAACTTCTTGTTCATGTCCAATGCCTGCTGATAGAGAGGTTCGGCCTGATCGTATTGCTCCTGACTATAGTAGAGGTTAGCCAGCCTATTGAGACTCTCAGCTATATGGGGATGTTGTTGACCTAAGCAGCCCTTTCTCATCTCCAATGCTTGCATATAGAAGGTTTCAGCCTGATCGTATTGCTCCTGACTATAGTAGAGGTCAGCCAGCCTGTTGAGACTCTCAGCTATATGGGGATGTTGTTCACCCAACCAGTGCTGTCTAATCTTCAATGCCTGCTGATAGAAGGTTTCAGCCTGATCGTATTGCTCCTGACTATAGTAGAGGTCAGCCAGCCTGTTGAGACTCTCGGCTATATGGGGATGTTGTTCACCCAACCAGTGCTGTCTAATCTTCAATGCCTGCTGATAGAAGGTTTCAGCCTGATCGTACTGCCCCTGAAGATTGTAGAGGTTACCCAGGCCATTGAGAATGTGAGCTACATGAGGATATTTTTTACCTAGGCAGGGTTTTATAATATCCAATGCTTGCAGCAATAGGGGTTCGGCCTGATCGTACTGCCCCTGAATATTGTAGAGATTTGCTAGGTTATTGAGAATGTGAGCTACATGAGGATGTTTTTCACTCAGGCGGTGCCTTGCGATCTCCAATGCCTTATGATAGAAATCTTCTGCCTGATGGTAGTCCCCCTGGGCAGAGTAGAGTGCTCCTAAGTTGTTGAGAATATATATTTTATAAGGATGGTCTTCACTCAACAACTTTTTTGTCATCTCCAATGCCTGATCTAAGAGGGATTTTGCCTGATCGTAGCGCTCCTGAATCCCATAGACTCTTCCCAAATTATTTAGACTTAGGACTAGATCAGGATGGTCTTCACTGAGCAGTGTCTTTCTTATCTCCAATGCCTTGAGGAAAAAGGATTCTGAGCGATCGAACAGCCCCTGATCTTCGAGGAATACTGCCAGGTCGTTGAAAGTTTCGGCCACATCAGGATGCTCTTCACCCAGTAACTCTTTTCTGAGCTCCAATGCTTTGACATAGAGGGACTGAGCCTGATCGTATCGCCCCTGATTAAAGTAGATTTCTGCTAGATGGTTGAGACTGGTGCCCACATCGGGATGTTTCTCACCCAGGCGGCTTATGGTTATGTCTAAACATAGCTCCCACCACCGTTCAGCCTGGTTATAGCTACCTTGACCTTCATAGAATCTTCCTAAGCCAGTAAAGAGTGATAGTAAATCTTCATCCCTGATCCAATTAGTGAAGACTGTGGCAGCTTCGGCTAAATGGGGGATGGCGGGTGTCACTGCTGCAATCTGATCACGAGTTGGTGTCTTGGGAATTTCTTTTGCCTTAGCCGCCATTGCCTGACAAAAGCTTTGCTTGTAGGAATCAGCCTCTGGTAATTGAGCGAGCTTGGTCTGGAAGAATTCCCGAATTAGTGGATGGAGTCGATAGGTTTTATTTTCAGTCAATGCCAACATATTAGGATTGACTAGAAAGCGATCGCATAATTCTTCTAATTCTTCTTGTGCTTTTCCCCATTCCTCCTGATCTTGAGCTTGGATAATACAAGCCTCTACCAGTGACCACTCAAAAGGAGCAGGAGCAAACAGACTCAGATTACATCCTAACTGCTGGGCTTTTGGTGGTAAATCATTCCACGATAAATCCAATGCTGTTGCTACATCCAACGGGGCTGTCATCTTCCCTTGTTCTGTTGGATAAAGTAACGCCTTAGCTGCTAATTTCTCTTGCTCTAAATGTTTCTGAACTTTAGCAATAGTGGAACTCGGATATAGATCTAAATATCGTCCTACTAATTCCAAACCCAAGGGCAAATAACCCAACCATTCACATAAGGCTTCTGCTTCTGTTAGTTCTTTGTCAATGCGCTCTTTTCCAACAAGGCTACGGAATAATTCTAATGCTGCCTCTGGGGATAATACATCCAAGTCAATTCGTCGGTAAGAAGCTCCTGGACGCTGACGGCTGGTGACCAGTACCTTGAAGCGGGATTGGGCTGGAGGTAAGTAGGGTTCAATTCTCTGTTTATAGTCATTGCCGAAAGAAAGAACATCATCCAGCACGATTAATACTGTTCCTTCTGGCCAATTTCTCCAGCAGTATCTTACCTGGTCGTTGAACTCTAGTTCATCTGGAATGGTTAATCCTAAGTCCCTACGCCCAAAACTAACAAGTTGAGTGCCAAGATCTGCACGGCGCACTTGCAACCAGCACAAACCACCACGATACTTATCCTGATATCTCAGTGCATATTGTAGAGCTAATTCGGTTTTGCCCAAACCGCCCATTCCGGCAATGGCACAAATCATTAATTGATCGCTCTGTTGAAGTTCCTGATGGAGCTGTTCAAGTTTATCTTGTCTCCCGACAAAGTGAGGAGTGCCACGATTAGTAATGTTACTGGGGGGATTTAACTTTGTCCGTTCCCGGTCGGACGACTCCAGCTAATGCTCATGAATACGAATCTCGCCAAAATAAACTGTTCCGTTGCTGTCATCCCTTAGGCGCACAGGAGTTTTGAGGCATTCCTCAATAAATTTCCTGACACCAAGATAGACCTGACTGTTTTGAGACTCTGGTTTGCATAGGTCAATATGGTTCTTTGCTATAGCAACCGGCTTCACTTTTTCAATGCCTGGGTTAGCACTATCTGGGTCTACCACTAAAATTCCTTTGAAAGGCTGGGTTTCATAATAGACCTTTGTAGCAATTCCTAAACTCCGAACATTTTCTCGATACCACTCATTTAATTCCCGTAACTGAGGGTGATGAGCTTTTAGTTCCTCCACAGTTACGGTGGTTCGTGACAAAACGCTAATATTATCAATTAAATTAGCTAGATTAGCACCAGTGTGGGGAGTACCCAGAAATACAATCCCTGTAGTCTTCTCAAGAATAGCTTGCTTTTGAAAGGTCAACGCACTGTTAAGCATTTTCTTGACTAAAAGCCCGCCCAGACTATGAGTAATAAATACTAATGGACGCTTGCCAAGATCGTGGATATTTAACCAATCTAATAAATTACTGGCTTGATCGAAAAGGGGCATACTGCTGTTGCTTTTCCAGTTTGTCCCTTCAGCGTTATACCCAAAAGACCAGATATTAAGACCTAGCTGATCGTTTCCTAACCAAACTGGCCAGAAGTCATAATCATCCCGTTTTTCCTTAGGATGCCACGTGCTTATCCCATTCCCTCCCAGCCCGTGAACAAACACCACATCTGCCTTGGCAAATGAGTCCTGGTGGCTTGAGATTTTTATCAAGTCCGTTAATTTACTCAAGGATTAGCCTCCAGTTAATTATATAGTATTAACCAGTAGATGCTTGAAACCCAATCTCGATTTAGTTTAACACAGGGAAATATCGGGAGTAGGGAGTAGGGAGTAGGGAGTAGGGAGTAGGGAGTAGGGAGTAGGGAGTAGGGAACAGGGAATAAAAATTATCACAATTCATTACTTTACCGATTTACTGTTTCCGTAGTTCTCGATAAAATTACTTCTCAAAAAAATGCGATTCTCTGAAAGAGACGCTACGCGATTCCATTTCAAAATTTCCCCTCTGTTCCCGATTCCCGATTCTAAATTATTAATTCTGTACAATTTATTTCAATATACCCTCAGAAAATAAATTATAAAATTCCTTGACAAACCAATTTATAATCGTTATTATTATAGTATAAACTTCAAACAAAGGTTTTAACGATGACTGAAGAGTTTATCCCAAACGAAAACAACAATCCTGAAGAGATTACTCCCGCTAATACTCCTCAGGAACCTTCTCAAAAAAAATACCCAGTTAAGCACATTTTAAAAGGATCACGTAAAGCCATAATGAAGACCATGCATACCCTATATGCGCTGCGTTACGCGGAAATCTCCGAGTGGAGCCCCCTTCAGCCCACTGGCATCTCAGGGGAATTCATCACGATGATGACCAAATACCTGATTATCGATTAAACTAATTTAGGGGGGGTAACCCCCCTGGCCGAAACATTAGGTCTCATCACATGGGATTGTGTTTAGGTTTGGTTGAAAAATTGTAGTCATCATCAAAACCTCTAGCCGTGGAAAAGATTTCTGCGGCTATTTTTTTTGGGAAGGTTGAAGGTTAGAATGTTGAAGGTTGAAGGTTAGGATGTTTAAGGTTGAAGGTTAGGATGTTTAAGGTTGAAGGTTAGGATGTTTAAGGTTTAAAGTTAGGATGTTTAAGGTTTAAAGTTAGGATGTTTAAGGTTTAAGGTTATGAGGTTGAAGGTTGAAGGTTAGGATGTTGAAGGTTGAAGGTTAGGATGTTGAAGGTTGAAGGTTAGGATGTTGAAGGTTGAAGGTTAGGATGTTGAAGGTTTAAGATTAGGATGTTGTTCGCGTAGCGTGGCCTTTTGGCCAAGGTTATTAAGGTTGAATTTTGTTCGCCCTTGGTCTTTCAGTAGGGTATAGTAATCAGTTGAGGAATTGTGAGAATTGTTGATGCCATTTCCCTACTCCCTACTCCCTACTCCCTGTTCCCTGTTCCCTGTTCCCTATTCCCTTTCCTTGATAAGCTTTAGCGGAAGCTCTCAGCCAAATGAATGCTCCGGTAGCGAAGGGAATTAGTAGGAAAAGGGTACCAAATGTCAGGGGATGTTCTCTGACATATTCGCTGTAAACCATCACTGCTATTGCTGAGCCACAATAAATTAATCCACACAGGGGAATCGCAATTACTAGTAAAGCAAATTTAGTATCTTTATCCATGGTATAGCGGTTTTTAAGCTAGTAAAGTACAATTTTTTGGGTTTTAGGGAGCAGGGAGCAGGGAGCAGGGAGCAGGGAGCAGGGAGCAGGGAAGGAGAAACAGAAGTCATTGTTCTAGCTTTTTAATAAGAGCAATAATCATTCGACTTTCTTCTTTAAGTAAAGAAACAATTACTTCTATATCTGTTTGCTTAGATAAGCCTACTCTAGAAGATAAAATAATATGTGTTTCTAATTCGTTAATTGAGCCTTGGGCAATATTAAGAAATCTGACGTACTCAGCGGTTGACCTTCTCCCATATCCTTCTGCTATATTAGCCGGAATAGATACCGCAGCTCTCCTAATTTGTTGAACCATGCCGTATAATTCATCTTTAGGAAAAAATTTAGTTAATAAATAACACTTTTCGGCTATATCCATGCCTTTTTGCCAAATTATTAAGTCTTTAAAATTATTAATGTTTGACATTTATAAACTTATTTATAGAGTATAGTGTTTACGGCGGTTTGCATAACTATCAGGTGCACAGGATTGTTTTCCGTCTTATGACTTCCCTCTTCACTGCTCCCTACTCCCTGCTCCCTGCTCCCTAAAAACCCAGAACTTTATACCTAACTGAATGGCAAACCGCTGTATGCTAGTTATAGCACTTTCCCTAAAAAAATGAGGTACATTAAATTTTATTACCCCTGCTCCCTGCTCCCTGCTCCCTGCTCCCTAAAAAATCTACCTCACCTAACTGAAACCCCTATGTTCAGCTTTCCCCAACACATCGATAAAGCTTATAACTGTATTGACCAGCCCACTTTCGAGAGCGCTTTTCTCGAAAGCATTGCTGAGAGTCTAGGTCAACTTTAGTACGGAAATTGACTAACCATAAGTCTAGTGGTCGTGGCAATTCCTTTAATTGTTGTTGTAATTGTTGGACAGAATCCTCGTAACTGGAACTATTCCGGTCACGATCTACTAAGAAAAATTGGGGAAAATCCCTGGAATTATCATTAGAACCATTAGCAACAACCATACCTTTCAATCCCCAAGCTAATCCCATCATCCGCCCGGTCTGTCCATGGTGTTTGTAGGTCGTTGCGATCGCAACCGGTGCTTCACTTGCTTCCTTAACAATAGACACTAATAGATCCGGGCGCTCGTTTTGAAGATAACCAAGATTCGAGACTGTCACTAATCCACCCAACAGCCCAATCAACCATACCGCTACAACTATCCTTCTGCCAAAGTAAGACTTATAGCCTTTTTCAGATGAATTGACCTCACTGCCTTTAGCTGCAAGCCCCCTAAATCCCCATCTGTCAAAAAGCGAAGCATCCGCTAATTCCCCCCAGAATTGGGGGGTTAGGGGGGCGGAATTTGCTGTATACCCTTTGTCATCCCGATCAGGTACATCGGATTTTGTTCCATTTCCCTGCTCCCTGCTCCCTGCTCCCTGCTCCCTGCTCCCTACTCCCTCCTCTTTCCCCCCCTTATTAAGGTCTTTCCCCCCCTTATTAAGGGGGGTTAGGGGGGATCCCAGCTCTGTCCGCTCCTGATTAAGACTTCGGTATTCTTTCCCCCCCTGATCAAGAGGGTTCCTGCTCCCTGTTCCCTGCTCCCTGCTCCCTGCTCCCTGCTCCCTGTTCCCTATTCCCTGTTCCCTATTCCCCACTATCTGATTCCAACAACCACCTAAGCTTGCTGCCACCAAGAGGATCACTGCTGGAAAGTAGACGAAGTGAAAACGAGGGGCTGTGCTTAAATCTATACCGAAACCCCAGGTCAAGACTAAACATAACCCAATTGCTGCTAAGACATACTCCCTTAGGATTGTGAAAGCGAAACGGTTATGGTGATCGAGTTGCTGCAATTTCAGTCCATAGCGGAGATGGGATACTATCCAAATCACCAGGATTAACGTAACTATACCGGAAACAATAATAATTTCTAGGGATAGGTCATAGAAAGAAGAAGGTAGCAGTAACACCATACTGAACAGCCATAGTAAGAATCGTCCTATGGGTTCAATCCATCGTGCGATCGCATTTTGGCTATAAATCCATTGGGTAGGGGGACTATCATGAATGGCTTGTAAGGCCGGTATCCACACTAAACATCCCGCTAAGGAACCCATAGCTACTCCATAAATCCGCCACCAGTAAGGTTTGATGAAAGCTAGTCGGTCTTGCTGAGTTTCTCGCCAAGCTTGTCCGAATAATGCGATCGCTTCCGCACCTAAAGTCAGGATAAAGAAATAATGGGTAGCAATCCCGAGACTATTCACTCCCACCCACGCTAACCCTAGCCAACTGGGCAACCGTTCACCACGGTCGATTAACTCTACCGCTTTCACCAAGCAACCCAGAGATGCTATCACCAGCAAAATAGCCAGAGTATAATGACGAGCCTGTTGAGCTAGGAAAATCCCGAAAGGGGACACAGCCATCATTGCTGCTGCTATGTGACCTACCAATAGTGAGCGAAAGGCCAGCCGACCTAGGCAAAAGATAGCTGGAATCGAGATTACTCCCAATAAAGCAGAAAGCGATCGCACTGCCCAAATGGAAACCATACCATCCTCTAATCGGAATAGTTTCAGCCACAGATGGGTCAGAGCAAAATAAACTGGCGGATGGGTACTTTCCGTTAATAAATAATGAATAACATTACTAATGCCACCCTCAGGAGATGGTTTCAGTGGGCTTAATAGGGTTTCTACTCCCATAAACTGATTCAGAGGTAACGAGTAAAAACTGTTACCCAGGCTAAATACTGTTGTCGCACATTCATCAGTCCAAGGAGGTAAAACTCCTAGACCAGCAAAGCGCAGCAAAGCCCCAATCGTAATCCACAGCAGCAATAATAAAACAGTTTGGGATTTTTTTAAGTACATAAAGGAAAGGGAGTAGGGAGTAGGGAGTAGGGAGTAGGTAACAGGTAATCGGGAATCGGGAATCGGGAATCGGGAATCGGGAATCGGGAATGATTTAGCTTAGTAATTTAAAATTTTTAGCAATTATTATTGACTCTTATTTCAAGGTTTTTTGTTTAATACAAAACGTATTAAACAAGGCATTTTGATTGAAATGAAACAGTTATAATTAACCCTTATTTTTAATAATTTATATAACGTTTTTTAAGCTGATCAGCTACATTCAATTTTATTACCCCGACTCCCGACTCCCGACTCCCGACTCCCGACTCCCGACTCCCGACTCCCCATCTCCCCATCTCCCCATCTCCCCATCTCCCCATCTCCCCATTTCCCTACTCCCTACTCCCTACTCCCTACTCCCTGTTCCCTATTCCCTTAACGACTAAATAACCGTAAAATTATCCACATTACCAGAGTAGCGATCGCACCAGTGAGAATACTCCAGGCAAAAGCTGGTGTTACTATAAAGATACTATTATTATCAGGGGGTTGTTGTTTAACTAGGACAGTAGCGGTAATGCTACTGGTTGCTACTCCCACACCAGCCAGAGCAATGCTTTGGTGTAAGCTGCGATTACTCTGAGTTTGGTAAGTTTGGGTCATGCCATCTACTGTCCGAATTAGATTTTCTAGTAAGGTTAAACCAGACTTTAATCTGCCATGCTCCATCTCCAATTGTTGCAGATATTGGCTAGCTGCTAAATCCCTAAACTCTCCCAGAATGTGCCAATCACTCCGTTGATAAACCTGTTTTAATTTAATCAATCGTTGTTGGTAATCTTCGATATTGGTTTTAATGGTTTGGGTTTGGGAATCCAGCCTCCCTAAATTAGTAGCATAACGAGACAATAGGTTGAGATTATTGCTTAGTATTTCCCTTAATTTTACTGTATTTTGGGGTAACATACTGATCTGATCAATAGTACTTTTAACTGAGACTAGATCAGCTTTAAGTTCTGCTAGTGGTCTGTTAATTTCACCATAAGCCCAAAGAATTTTGTTACGATAATACAATAGGTAAATTAAGTCTATATAAATGCCAGTAATGGTGTCGATGATAGAATCAATAGACCGCTTTTTGGGAAACAACCAGATTAACAAATGATGGTTGTGCTTGATCGCTTCTGGCTCTGACCAATCGGCGGGAGGACGCCAAAATTCAAATAAAGTCCCCCCTAGCACTTTGCCTTGGGCTTGGAAGTCTCTTGACCAGTCGGATTGAGACACCAGTTGCTTGTAGCATTCTAGGGCAATTTGTGTCGGGTCTTGATCACGGTCACACAGTTGACCCCACATGATCCAAGTTTGACCAATTGCTCCAGGTTGGTGATTGATGTGGGCAAGAATTTCCCCTTGGATTTTCTTAATATTTGTAATGGGTTGGGGGGAATGGTTGGATTGTCTGATACCATCAGCATAAACTCCGGAACAGTTGACCTGAAGGGCGTAAGTGTTACCAATTTGGATAGGGTAGTAGTAGCCTTCCAAAGGACGCTCGAAATGCTTGACCACATCAGCACCCAATAGTTCCACCAACCTAGATTCTGAGCGTTCTGCCTGTTTGAGCTTAGCCAGTAAGGTGGGCTCTAGGATCAGGTCTGATTCATCACCCTCGGGATGACCATAGATTCTTTGCCAGAATCGTTCACGGTTGTGATCAATAATTTCCGGGTCTTGCCCTAGACCTTCCCGTAGATCGTAGAGGAATAGGTCAAGATTAGGGTATACTATTTTGCTTAGGTCAGACATTGGCTTACCCTTTCATCAGGATAGTAACAAGGATAGTAACACTGTCACCTATTCCCAACCCTCTCATGAAGTGTAGCTAAGCGCCACCCTACGGGGAAACAGCTAGCCTCTATGCTAGAAAAGAAAAGAATCATCTGGTATCAGGTAAGGTATTCCCGATTAAATTTGCCTATCGCTGGTAGCCAAAAGCCTTGCCCTAGACTAGTGTTTGACCTTTGACCTTTGATTTTTCTCTTGCTTAACACGTTGCTCAAGCATAAATAGGAAAATGCATGAATCAGCTCAACAACGCCTTCACCCTATTCTTGAGTTTGTTGGTTGAAGCAACACCTTTTTTGCTACTGGGGGTTATTCTCTCCAGCTTATTGCTGTTTTTTGTGGATGAGCGCAAGCTAATTGCTAGTATGCCTCGCCACCCCTTTCTAGGAGCAGTTTTTGGTAGTTGTGTCGGCTTTTTGTTCCCAGTGTGTGAGTGTGGTAATGTGCCAGTGGCTAGGCGGTTGCTGAGCCAGGGAGCACCAGCACCAGTAGCAATTGGGTTTTTGCTCGCAGCCCCAACCATCAATCCTGTAGTAATTTGGTCAACTTGGGTAGCCTTTCGAGACCAGCCGGAAATCTGGGTATTGCGAATTTTATTTTCCTTAAGTATTTCCATCTTTATCGGCTGTGTCTTCAGTACTCAGAAAGACTTAGGCCCCCTACTGCAACGAGCAGTGTTTCGCTCTAGACCAAGGAAATTTGCTGAGGATAAGCCAGCATTACTACAATCAGGCTCATATTTACTCGGTCAATCTGGTACACCTTTGCCCTTAGACGCTAATGTCTTAAACACACCCGTTAGCCAGAACATAAATACTAAACCCTTATCTGATCGACTACAGCTCTTTGTCGAAAATGCTATACAAGAGTTTCGGGAGCTAGGCTCAATCCTAGTTTTAGGTAGTGCGATCGCAGCCATCATTCAAGTCGTTATCCCCCGTGATATTATCATTAGCCTCGGTCAAGGACCAGTGATGTCTATTTTGGCCATGATGCTATTGGCCGCTGTAGTATCCATCTGTTCCACCGTCGATGCATTTTTTGCCCTCGCCTTTGCCTCAACCTTCACCAGTGGCTCGTTGTTAGCATTTCTAATCTTCGGACCAATGATTGACATCAAAGCCATCGGTTTACTGTTATCTGTATTTAAAACCAAGTCAATCATTTACCTATTTCTAATAGCAGGGCAATTAACATTTTTATTGACTTTGTTTCTTAATTTGTATGTGAGTTAGGGAGTAGGGAGTAGGGAGTAGGGAGTAGGGAGTAGGGAGTAGGGAGTAGGGAGTAGGGAGTAGGGAGTAGGGAGTAGGGAGTAGGGAGTAGGGAGTAGGGAGTAGGGAGTAGGGAACAGTAAAAAATCCTATTGCCTGATTATTTGTTAATTATGAACAATTCATTATTAAGTATTAAGGGTGATCAATAATTTTTAAATAAGTGTTGAATCCAGTAGTAAACATTTCCCAACATGTCTTTATACTATCCCCAAAGTCTTAGCACTACTCCCTGCTCCCCGCTCCCTGCTCCCTGCTCCCTGCTCCCTGCTCCCTGCTCCCTACTCCCTGCTCCCTGCTCCCTGCTCCCTACTCCCTAGATTAAATTTTAAATATTCCTACAATCCATTGACTTGTTAATGATGAATCCATCTAACCATTCAGGGCGTTTGTCCAGAAAAAGTGCTTACAGGAGAAACTGGTCAATTCCTCTTTTAGAAGTAATTGCATTAGCTTTATGGGGAGTTTTATTGTTGAAATCCTGGCTAACTGGTGAGTTAAGCTTATTAATTCATCCCAATTACTTTAGCTTGGTAGTTATCACTGGTGTAATTTTATTGTTAATATCAGGGTTGAGGTTATCCCAACTCCTGAAGTTAGAGCGTAAACACCGATTAGGTAAGGCAGTAACTAGACCAGCTGTTCAACATACAACTTTATTTCCCCCTAGTTGGAGTAGTGGCTTCCTAATCGCTACGGCAATGGTTGGTTTAATCGTGACACCCAAGGCATTTACTAGCCAAACCGCCCTACACCGGGGTATAGCCGACTCCCCCACCATAACGCGATCGCAACCGCAATCCTTTCGCAGTGCTAGCAATCCTGAAAAGCGCACCCTAATTGAATGGATCAAGCTTTTGAATGTTTATCCTGAACCAGATGCCTATACCGGTCAAAAGGTAAAAGTGGATGGTTTTGTAGTAATTGCTCCTAATCTCCCTCCAGACCATCTCTTAATTTCCCGGTTTGTGATTACCTGTTGTGCTGCTGACGCTTATCCTTTGGGTTTGCCAGTAAAAATTAATGAAAACCGTAATGATTATCCCTCCGATACCTGGATCGAGGTTGAAGGTCAAATGATTACTGAAACCTTGGATGATAGACGCCAGCTGGTGATTGAAGCCAGTGGGATTAAGAAAATTCCTGAACCGAAAAATCCTTATTATTATTAGGGAGTAGGGAGTAGGGAGTAGGGAGTAGGGAGTAGGGAGTAGGGAGTAGGGAGTAGGGAGTAGGGAGTAGGGAGTCGGAGTTGTGAACATTGAATTTAAAATTTACCTCAATTCTCCCCATCTCCCCACACTCCCCATCTCCCCACACTACCTGTGCCCACACTCTCCAGACAGCCGCCAAGACCCATCCGGTGTCACGGTAGTGGGATAAGCAGTCAGAAAGATATTGCCATCAGCATCAATCATCAAGCCTTGAGCTTCTATAATCCGTTTTGGCTTAGGGGTAGTGGGGGGCTTAACGGGGGGCTTCACCAATGCCGTACGGGAGCGATACCGTCCACGGGCAGTGGGACGGCGTATATCTTCCCAAAGGGTATTGCTGCTGATTTCACCTGGGCGAGGGGGTATGCCGCCACGTCCAGTATTGATAAACCTACTGCCAGAGCTATTACCTGGTTGACAGCGCTGGTAAAATTGAGCTTTGCCCGGTTCCGTGGGTAAGCTGTTTGGCTCGCGCTCCAGGAAGTCATTGGTGATGTTGAGAGTTACATTACCGTTTATACTACCAGTGGCATCTACATCATTGGTGCTATTGCCATCAGTGGCTGGGCGCTCTTCAATATCACCCAAAATGGTGAAGGCATCGATTGTGATATCACCCCCTTGACCCGTTGGAGCTTTGGTAAGGATATCGCTACCATCAGGAGGAGTTGGGGGAAAGGCAATCAGTAATTCGGTCTCAATATCGATGTTGCCGCCCTTGACTTGTGGGAAATTCTGATTCTTAAAAGCCTCAGCAGAAATCTTGCCGGTACCTCGCAGTATTAGCTGATTAGTTGAGATATCTATGTTTCCACCATTTCCCATCGCTTTTGATGAGACACTACTGAACACACCATTGGGACATATATCATCACACAGAGGATCATCTTCAGTCCCTACCCCATCGAAAATCACCTGATCCCGTGCCTTAATTGTGACGTTACCGCCATTTCCTGTGCCTCGTGTCTCAGAAATAATACGAGAACCATTGGTGAGGAAAAGTGACCCAGTTTCTATGTGAACATCGCCGCCATTGCCCTTACCCTCTGGGTTAACCCTACTGAGAATAGAATTAGGACTTTTGTCGAAGGTGACTGTCTCTGTAGCGATAATTTCTACGTTACCCGCATCCCCTTTACCTAGGGTGTTAGATTGCAGTGAACCAACAGTTAAAGAAACCGACCTTGCCTTAATATTAATATCACCAGCCTTACCCTCACCTTGCTTCTCGATACTAGTGACGGCAGTACCACCAAATTCGGTCTGCCCGGGGCCAAAGGAAACTGTATCACGGGCAAAAATTTCAATATCCCCCGAGTTACCAACGGATTTGTCATTGGATTCGTCATTGGTCTGTCGATCTCCAACTCTGACTTGGAGTTGAGCCCCACCAGTTATAAACAAGGAACCTGTGGTAATCGAAATACCACCACTGTTACCTTCAGCCCCTTCTCTGATAATATTGACTGGACCCGTTGCTCGATCAGATATGTCCCGATCCTCTGGCTGTAGTGCGAATCCGTCAAAGGTTACTGTATCATCAGCAACAATGGTAATTTTCCCAGCATCTGCTTGACCAAAGGTACTGGTTTCGATTTGAGCACCGCCTGTGGCAAAGAGTGACCCAGTATCGATAGTAATATCCCCAGCTTTTTCGGTGCCAAAGGTATTGCTAATAATGAAACTTTTGTCACTTTCAAGGGATAGTTGACCATTTGTAATCACAGTAATATCCCCTGCTTGCCCAGAAGCGGAAGACGCATCAATGCGATCGCTTATGTCAATCCCCCCACGATAATCAATCAAGACCGAGCCACCATTTCCTGAAAACCTCTGGCTATTCAATGTCTTGAAGTTATTTTTATCCGTACCATCACCAGTCAGAAGCGAACTAATTTTAAGGGTGTCACTAACTAAGGATGGGTTAGGTTGATACTGATTCGTTAACAATACCAGTCCATTGGGAGCATTAATCGAGACCTCACCAATTTCGATATTTGCACTAGTAGCAGCACTGCCAAAGTTAGGCGCAAGGTTACCACTATCGGTATTTCCTGGAAAACCGCCGAGTAATGTCCAATCTATGCCAGCACGGATATCTAAAGTAGGTCGCTTACTGCCATCAATCACTACAGAGGTTCTCGCTTCGTCCGACAAGGTGACATTAGCCAGACTAGCCAAAAACGGATTGGAGTTACTAGGGCTAATCGCATTATCCCCGGTATCGGTAGAGTTAATTTCGATGTCACCAACGGTAACACTACCTCCTGCCAAAATATGCAGTGATGCTCCGGTATAGTTTCCTAAACTGACATCCCCATTGGCCAGAATAATGGGATCATTGGGACTGATGAAATTTCCTGGGTTACCATCCAACTGCTCAATGATGATATTTCCGCCAACGGTATAGTTAGTATCTCCGGTGATGGGATTAGCAGAGCGCAACCGTAAATCCAACCCAGCCAATAAACCACTATCGGAATGGTTCTTTGCTGCAATAGTAATTAACTGATTTCCCTGAATCAGTAGCGAACCACCAGAGTACGCTTTAAACGGTTGCGCTACACTATCGGTGATGTTGACTGTATCTTCTGCCAACAGAGTCAAATTCCTACCAGCATCCAGTTGACCCTGTAAATCGAGATTGCCTGCTGCTAGGGTCAAGTCTTTTCCAGCAGCTAAATTCCCAGCATTTGTAATTGTTGTCCTGGGGTCATATTTACCATACTGCAATCCTGGAGTAATATTAATCGTTAACAGTGGCGGGGCTTGTGGGGATGTGGCACTAAACTCCAGCCCATCACCAAATACCAAGCTATTAGCAGTAGACGCAAAAAACGAACCAGCTACATCTAATTTTGCCTGGGAGCCAAACACAATGCCATTGGGATTGAGCAAAAACAGATTTGCTGGTCCATCTACTCCCAAAGTCCCTAGAATATTGGATAGATTCCCCCCAGTTACCCTGGTTAGAATATTCTCGATCCCAGAGGGATTAGCAAAATAAACCCGTTGCAGTTCCCCAACATTAAATTCCTGNTGGAGCAACTGGATTTACCTGGATGGGATGTTGCTAGTTTACCAGATGACCCAAATGTGATTAGTAAAACCTGGCTAGAACACTATGCTAATGGTGAACCATTGACTAAAGACCAAATTCAGTCATTGGTAGACCGGGCAAGGATGCATCAGGATGTGCTGTTGGAAGTTTGTTAATTGTTAATTTTCCAAAGGGAACAGGGAGTAGGGAGTAGGGAGTAGGGAGTAGGGAGTAGGGAGTAGGGAGTAGGGAGTAGGGAGTAGGGGTAGGTTTTTTACATTTAGGGTTAAACAGGGAGTGTGGGGCGGGGGCGCGGGGGGAAAATATCAAGAGGAGATAAGAGGAGATATAGCACTACCCATTAAGATTAGGAGGCTGGCAACTGTTAAGGATTTTATCCAAGAATGTTGCACTATCTACAAAGATGTGTTAGACTTTAAACATAGATTCAGTTTCATTAGAGATACTTTGCGACTTACATTAAAGCCGAAAACCAAGGGTTTAAGGGTTGCGTTTTTTGTCAATAGTGGAATCAAATTTATGCGCTAAGCCGGGCATAGTCCGGGTTTAGCCTTGGGAGATACCCCCTGGCTGGCAAAATCCAGCTTGCATTAGTGAGCCAAAATCTGATTTGTAGATTTTGGTAGCTAAAAAGTATCGGAAGTGAAAATAACCTATAGTGTGAGGATAAAATACTAATGCCGCGATCGCATTCTCAAAGGTTGGTGGGCATTGCTTTGGTGAATTCGGGCAGGTAGGGGAGTGGGAAACAGGCAATGCTCACCCTACAAAATGCGTAAGCACTTGTCACGCCCTCAGCTCATCTACTTCTCCTGCGTCTGGGAATTGGGGCTGGTGTAGTGGGTTGGTATGCCTTAAGTCCATGATCACCAGTAAGAATCTCCACCTGGCAACCAGTTTTTGCGTAGAATTCTGCTACAGTTTTGATGGTAGCATCACCTATTGAAACTTTTTGTGCTGCGAGTTGAGACCATTCCACTGCTAATTTTTTCAGTCCTTGAGCGTCCCAAAGCACTGACTGATCCGTGAAAGCTGCCCAAGGTGTTTTTTCATCTGCTGCTTTTTCCATAATCTCAGCTAAAGCTTGGGCAGTTTCATACCTTTTTGTTCTAGCTTGAGCAATATGATTACCAGTTTCAATAATAGCAGCCAAGGGTAGTACAAACGTTGTCGATGCTTTTTCTTCTTTTTCCAAAAGCTCAACAACTCGCTGCTTATTCCATTTATTATTACCAGACCCACAAGTCTCTTTTCCAGGAACTTCTAGGTAAACGCAGAGAATCGATGTATCGATAATCAGAACCTTCCTCATGTCTATAGTGGCTTAGGATCAGAAATATTCCTTTCAATAGCTCCTTTAGTCACTAGGTTTCCCAAGGAACCAGATGCCATTAATTTAGGTAAATTATCAATAGTTTCTAGAAGGGTGAGTGTGCTTTCTCCAGTTTCTGAAGCCCGGTGTGCCACAACTACGAAGGGAATCATTTCTGGTCCTAAAGCATCTAGCAAAGCCGGATTGTGAGTAGTGACTAATATGTCGATTTTTCTCTTTTCTCCAATTTCTTTGAGCATGTTTATCAGCAGATGTAACCGAGATGGGTGCAATCCATTGTCTACATCTTCAATTACTAATTGACTCCCTTCTGGTCGTGTGATCAGTGCGGTAATAATTGCTAAGAAATGCAGGGTTCCATCCGACATTCCTCGCGCATCAATTTCTGTAGTTTGACCAGGTTTCCATTGTTCTTTACAGTAGAGCATAGCATCTGTACCAAACTTTCCTACTGGTTCCGCCCAAACTTCCTGTATATCTCGTTCTGGCAGATATTTCAAGTAAGCAGACACCGTTGAGTCAAACTCGTCTTTTTGCTCTTTAGGTAATGCGGCTAGCACACCAGCAATATTAGAGCCATCACTCTCAATGCGATCAGAAAGCGGTGAATAGTTCCGCATTCTGGCCGGAATAGGATTAAAAATAAAAATATTTTCTATAAGTGTACAAAGGTTTAAGATTACATCCCTAACATCGGCATGGGAGTCTATTTCCCTAAGTCTAGTCAAACTAGAATTAGAACCTTTCCAGTATTTTGGCAAAGGAATTTGTTCTTGCTCCGGCAATTTAACCTGAATACCTTGGTCTGGAGTTCTAGGATAAGATACTTGGAGCAAACTAGTTTGAGTAGGGAGTTGATTACTATCTGGTGAATAGACCTGGCGAATTAGAGATTCATCAGATAACTGAACACGTGGTTTCGTTTGTACTGTAATACTATAAAGGTAATCCGTTTGATCATCCTCTCCCTCAACCACAACTTTCAAGGTAAAGTGAGATTCTGGCTTGAGTGACGCCCACTCTACTCCACCTCGAATCCCAGGAAAAGCAGCATCCCCTGCCAAAGCCGATTGAATCTCCTTTCCAAACACTATTCGTTTTAAAAGTTCCAAAGCATCAATTAGATTAGATTTTCCACTAGCATTCGTTCCGATTAACACAGTCAGGGGATCAATCGGGAGTTCTGCATAACGGAAGCTTTTCCAATTTTTCAAAATAAGTTTCTTAAGCATTTCCTACCTCAAACCGTTCCCAGGCAGTGCCTTGATAACCAAAGGTGAACAGGTCTGGATGCAAAATTTCCGCTATCATTTCTACTGAATCGACTAGTCTTGGTCCTGGACGATTGAAATACCCATTACCATCAGTAACAAAAACCTTACCCTGGCGTACGGCTTGCAAACTTGACCACTGGGAATGGTGAGCCATCTGTTGGGTTTCTTGTGTTGTGCGTTCCAAATCAAAGCCGCAAGGCATTACAATAATTACGTCTGGATCAGCTTTGACTAAAGCATCCCATTCCAGATAAGGGGAATGTTTACCTAGAGCCCCAAACAGAGGATTACCACCTGCAATTGTCACTAATTCAGGAATCCAGTTACCAGCAGCCATGAGCGGATCAGTCCACTCAATGCAAGCAACAGTAGGGCGGTGATTTTCCGACATTTCCTGTGTCTTTTGCCTACAGGTTTCGACACGAGACTGTAATTGCTTCAGTACAGATTGTGACTCTACTCCCAGGATGGTAGCAACTCGCTCAATATCTGCCCACACTTCAGTTAGCAAGTTTGGCTGCAAGGAAATTATCTGAGGCTGGCTATTTGTAAGATTAGCAACTGCTTTCTCGACCACATCGAAGTTGACAGCACAGACATCACATTGATCTTGAGTAACAATGTGGGTTGGTTGCAGTTGTTCTAAAACATCAGTTTTTACTTGGTAAATACTCAAAGCACGTTTTACCAGATTGTTTATATCATCATCAATCTGGGCACTAGGTTTATCGCTGTTGATTTGAGCCTCGGTGCAGACAGGTCGATTTTTGATGGTTGCGGGATAGTCGCATTCGTGGGATCGCCCCACAATGGCATCTGTTAATCCTAAAGCGGCGACAATTTCCGTGGCACTGGGGAGCAGAGTAACAATTTTCAGGTTTTGTGAAAGCATAGTTTAGATGTTGATAAGTTAAGGAGATAAATAGTCAATAATAGGGAACAGGGAACAGGGAACAGGGAGTAGGGAACAGGGAACAGGGAGTAGGGAACAGGGAACAGGGATTAGGGAACAGGGAACAATATTATCACAATTCATTTAGCTTTTGTAGGGTGGGCAAAGGTCGATGATTCCTAATATAATTGCCAAATTTTCAATATTTGCCCACCCTACCCCACTGATAGCTGTTCGCGTAGCGTGCGCGTATCGCATTGGCTCTTGTCAGGTGGGCAAAGGTCGATGATTCCTCATTAAATTGCCAAACTTTCAATATTTGCCCACCCTACCATGCTGACCGCTGACTGCTGACCGCTGACTGCTTATAAATTAACCAACACCATAGTCCGTATATTGCCGAAATTCTGGTGCTTGAAACCCCAGCACAATATCGTCCTTCGCTACCCCTCTCTCCACAAGTTTTTGGGCTATTCTCATTTCCGTCATATTTTGTTCAATCCAAATCTTTCCCTTCTTAATATCCAAGTGTAAAACACAACCATAGACCCGCCGATAGCCATCCCATCCCACAGTCATTACCATGTAGTGGTCTTGTTTGGTATCAAAAACCGTGTAGCAATCAATCACTCCATTGGCGATGGGAATGGCAGCATAATCCGTCAACAACGACTGAATGATCTGGCGATAATACTCTAGGTTATCCATTGTACAATTACCTCTTGAATCGGGTCATAAATTATTTGTTTAATCTGATATCTTTCTAATAAAAATTGGGTAAATTCGCGCTTGAAAAAAGCTTCATAAGCAATCACAGGCACGGCTAAATATAGAATACGAGTTGGATCATTGATTTCTAAGGCAAGCCGATAATTCAAAAACTGTCCTAATGCAGCATGGTAAGCTGTTAGTGGCGAATCACTCAAGAAGGTTTTAATCTCTACTGCAATTTTTTCTTGGCCTCGCTCTGCTGCTAACAGTTGCTCCGCACCTAAATCAATTTCAAACTTGGTTCCGCCTACTTCCAGTCGCAACGGATCATCAGTAATCTTCCACTGCTCTTTTTCTAGGGCGATTCTAACCGCAGCATGAAATTTATCTTTGGCTGCCATTGTTATTTTTTTGTAGTTTACTTACAATCATAGAACAATTCAGATTCCAGTGCGATCACTAATAGTAGACCCCTTGCCAAAGTAGTATTCTGATACTGTTATTGATGTAGTCGCTCAAGTCGGGAACCCCATCAGTGCCATTCGGCTATATTATCAAGATCAGCGTAGGCATTTGGGATCGCACTAATCCGACCCCATGCAGTTATAGTGCCTGATAGCTGATAGCTGACGCCGGCAGGTTCGGGGGTTGGTTTCAAGCAATGCCCACCCTACTAAATCCGTACTACAACATGCGATCGCTTTTAGCGGAAGCTTCGCTTCATCGCGTAGCGTGACCATTCGCACCTCAAGCAGCGTGGCCAGAGGCCAAGCGTGGCCTTTTGGTCAAGGTCAATCGCGTAGCGGCTCCAAAGGAGCATCGCACTAGAAAAATCTCCTGAGCCGGAGCGTGGAGCTAGGAAAGATGGTGAAGGTAAAACAGTTCTTGAGTTTTCGGTGATGACGCAGGGAGTTAAACTAGGAAAATTTGTGGCATTCAATGGAGATGCCGCCATTCACACTCAGGCTTTTGCTGCCCTAGAGAGTCTTGAAGGGAAGTGTGGGAGGTGTGCTAAGTTGGGACAGTTTGGGAAGTTTGGGAAGTTTGGGAATTCGACTAATTTATAGTTATGAGAAATCCTAAAAAGCAGTTAAATATATTATCATTGACTCACTACATGTTTGGGGGATTTGTCGGATTTTACTCCCTGTTTATACTAATGTTGTATATCCCTTTTGGTCTGTTCATGATTGGTGCAACTGACTCAATTCCTCCAGACTTATCAGGAGAGTTATCAGAGTGGTTTAAGTTATCACGAAATGTCTCATCGGACTTGCCTGGCTATTTGCTGGTCATTTCTGGTGCCATACTTTTCATCCTTGGAGAAATCTTTGCTTTTGCTATCATTATCTCTGGATATATGCTCAGAAAAAGCAAGAATTATTGGTTTTCGTTTATGATAGCTTGCCTACTCTGCTGGTTCAGACCATTTGGCACACTTGTTGGAGTTTTAACGATTGTTGTTCTATCTCGGGAATCGGTAAAAAAATTATATCCTTTTAACTATTAAAAGGGAATAGGGAATCGGGAATCGGGAATCGGGAATCGGGAGTCGGGAATCGGGAATTGGGAATCGGGAACAGGGAGTCGGGAATCGGGAATCGGGAATCGAAAGCAAGGAACAGGGAAAAAATTTTTTGTATCTCATTGTCTTGATCCAAAGCGCGAATGGGGGTTTCCCACAAGACCGGGCTGCATCGCTACTATAAGAACCACTGTAGTTAGTATTACTATACTTGTGATTAGTGTAAGAGTGAACGGCTGAGTGCGATGGCCTTTGGCCACGCTACGCGATCGCATCCAATTCAATCAACACTATAGGGTACCTAAATAAATTGTGAGAATTTTTGTTCCCGACTCCCGACTCCCGACTCCCGACTCCCGACTCCCGATTCCCGACTCCCGACTCCCGATTCCCGATTCCCTACTCCCGACTCCCGATTCCCGACTCCCGATTCCCGATTCCCGACTCCCGACTCCCGACTCCCTATTCCCGACCATGAGGTCTAAGCAGGCTAGCCAAATCAGGGCCACTGGGAATAATTCCACCTGGATTGAGGGGGAACAGATTGCCGTAGTAATCCCGCTTGACATCCTCCAAGCTACAAGTATCAGCAACTCCAGGAAGCTGATACAAGTCACGCAGGTAGGGGCCTAAGTTATCGTAGTCCTGAATTCTGAAACGGTTGCACTTGAACAATCCATAATAGACCACATCAAAACGGAACAGAGTGGTAAATAGACGCACATCCGCCAGGGTTACCCTATCCCCACACAGGTATCTACTGGTCTCCAGGGCTCGATCAATCTTATCCAAGGTTGTGAATAGCTGATCGCAAGCTTTCTCATAAGCTTCTTGGGTCTGGGCAAAACCGCAGCGATAGACTCCATTATTCACCGTGTGGTAGATGGTCTCATTCCACCCATCAATGGTTTCCTTCAGTTCCTCTGGATAAAGGTCTAGGGTAGGATTAGTAGCGAACTCATTGAACTGTGAGTTCAGCATTACGATAATTTCTGCACTCTCATTGTTGACAATGGTTTTGCTCTGTTTATCCCACAGCACTGGAACTGTGCAACGACCGTTGTAGCCTGTTTTTCCCAGCTCGTAAAGTTCAGGAAGGGTATCGCAACCTTCCTGCTGCTCATTAAATACCCAAATCCCCTGATTTGAGGAAGGAGACGCAATGAATACCGGTATTGCGTCTTGGAGTCCCTTGAGTGCCCTGACGACGAGAGTGCGGTGCGCCCAAGGACAACCGAGTCCTACAAAAAGACAGTAGCGTCCTGCTTCAGGTTGGTAAGGATTCTCTGCTTCTGTCCCAATAAAATTCCTAAACTCGCTCTTCGGGCGAATGTACTCTCCAGAATTATTCCGTGGAGCCAGCTTCGACATCATCATTTGCCAGAGAGTTGTCCAGACAAATTTTCCCAACCTGATGATCAGTGTTGGCGGGAGTGACTTGCCTTTTTTCTTAGTTTCAGCAGCTCCGGTCATGATGGGAATTTATTGACACTCCCCGCCGAAGTAAGAACGGGGATTCTTACTTCAACGAGCCGACTTGCTCAGCCAGGTCGGAACCAGAAAGAGTAGAGGCCGATTCTTCATAAGCGTTTTGATCATAGATCTAGGTTTCGGTGTGCCCCACCGTACCTTTACTTTTTTTTTTAGAGATAGATACTTTTTTAGATCTAAATTTTTCATAGACGTTAAAGTCGTTAGACTAAATTACGCAATATGTATCTCAGACATATTTTTTACGTTGCCTACTTATGGTTAGATAGTATCTATCTCTTTTAAAAGTCTATTGTTTATAATCTTATACTAGCACACCTAGTACAAACTGTCAAGAAAAAGTTTTAAAAAAAAGCCGTCGAACGAAGGACGGGGCTTTAAACCCAATTTTTTTGGTAAGACATCTATACGATACCAACAAATCCTGACCAGTGGCCTGATTCCCCTAATAGCGCTGAAAAAGAACCCTGACTTCAACACGGTAAGCCAGGGCTCTTTCTCAGTCAAATCTTCTGGTTTTCCCAACCAAACTAACTTCTGTTAGGATTGGTCTCCCTTAGAATTATCCTCTGGATCATCGATCTTTGGTACCCAATTAGGAGTGTCTGACCCTTCCCAACCAGCAGGACGTTTAGAGTTGTACCAAGCAATCGAGCCAATCACAACTGCTGCCACAAAACCCACAACATACACTAGGGTAAACCACAAGGGAAAACTGCCTGCTTCCATCAATACATACATAGCCAGTTTAGATTTTCTCGTATTTCGGTTATCGTACCATCCAGCATGATGGCTTCGATACCTACTTTCTAGCTGCTGGGGGAGCTAACGGACCTCCTGCTGGCTTGCGTTGAGGCTTAGGACGAGCCACCGGCTTGGGAGCAACTCTGGGTGCTGGTGCTGGTCTGCGCCTTGCTCGTGCTGGTGCATACCTGCGCTTGGCTGGTGCTGACCGTCTCGGGGCAGTGTTTCTAGGCGTATAGCGTCTGGTGGTACTTTTACGGGGATAAGACCGTTTAGTTGTAGCTTTGCGACGGTAATACCGTTTGGGTTGAGAGTTCTTCCTAGACACCCTGACCCGACTACTACGCCGCCGTGTAGAACTGGCTCTTCTGGTTGAACTAGCTCTTCTTGAACTAGTTCTTCTCCTTGACCGAGTTGTGGAAGCGGTAACGGTAGTGGGAACAAATTTTTTGTTAATAACTCGTTTGGGTTTAATCGGCTGAGCTTCAATGGTAGCTTCCCGACCTGATAACTTCCTGGGGCGCTCAGTAAAGGACTCACGGTCTAAGTCTTCGATTACCTCCAACATGAACTGACGCCAGGTGGCAGCAGCAGTTGCACTAGAACCCTTGGTAGGCTTATTATCATCATTACCTAACCAAACCCCAGCTACTAATTGGGGAATATAGCCCACAAACCAGAGGTCACGGGCATCATCCGTAGTACCGGTTTTTCCAACTGCTGGTCGTCCAATTTGAGCCGCTGTTCCGGTACCCCCGGTAACCACACCCCTGAGCATCCAGGTCACAATGGCTGCTGTTTCTGCATCAATAGCTCGCTCACCCTCGAGTTTGTGGTCATAAATCACGTTACCGTGCTGGTCAATAATGCGGCGAATCCCATGAGCATCGTGGTGAATGCCTTGGGCGGCTAAGGTGCCATAGGAACTGGTAAGTTCTAACAGGTTTACCTCAGATGCTCCTAAGGCTAGGGAGTAGGTGGAATGGAGTTTGGATTTAATCCCCATTTTCTGAGCCAGTTTGATGATCGGCTCCCAGCCCACATCCACTAGGGTTTTGACGGCTACTACATTCACCGAAGAAATCAGGGCATCCCGCACTGAGATCGAACCCCGGAATCTCTCACTGTAGTTTTTAGGTTCGTAACCATCTACTATATATCCCGCATCCATATAGCCTTTATAGGGAGACATCCCTGTTGCTACTGCTGCGGCATACACGAATGTTTTGAATGTAGAACCGGGCTGACGCTGAGCTTGGGTGACCCGATTGAGGTAATTATTGCTATCTAGGTCATTAAAATCCTTACCCCCGACCATGGCTTTGATCTGACCATTGCGGGGATCGACGGCAACTAGTGCAGCTTGTCCAAACCGTTGGTACCGACCATAGGTTTTCATGGTCTTTTGGACAGCAGTTTCAGCAGCATCTTGCCACTCTAAATTAATTGTAGTTTCAATAGTCAGCCCTTTCTGAGCCAGTACTTCTTTGGAAACGTATTTGGGCAATTCTTGTTGGATGTATTCAGTGAAATAGAATGCTTTACGCTCCAGTCGCTTCGGTTGGCTTGGCTTAATACTCAGGGGCTCGGCCATGGCTTTGTCGGCTTCAGCCTGGGAGATGTAGCCATTTTCCAACATCCGCTGCAATACTACATCACGACGCTCTTTGGCTGCTTTTTGCCTAGAGCTATTGATTTTGCCCTCAAACAATGGCGAGTAAACACTAGGAGCTGGAGGTAATCCCGCCAGTGTTGCTATTTCTCCCAAGGTCAGGTCTTTTACGGGTTTACTAAAATAGACCCAAGCCGCATCAGCAATGCCGTAAGCACCGGAACCCAAATAGACTAAGTTTAAATAGCGCTCCAGGATTTGATCTTTGGTCAAATCCTGCTCAATTTTCTGCGCCATGCGCATTTCTTTGAGTTTCCGTACGATGCTGCGTTCGTGATCAAAGTAGACAATTCTAGCGAGTTGCTGGGTAATCGTGCTACCTCCTTCTACTACTCCCCCAGCTTTCAGGTTAGCCACAGTAGCACGGAGAATACCCTGGGAATCTACCCCTTTATGCTCTTTAAAGCGTTGGTCTTCAATAGCAATGAAAGCTTCCATCAGGGTTTCGGGTATTTCCCAAATCTTGAGGGTCTCATGGGTAGCTGGCCCAATTTGCTGGATAATAGTGCTATCGGCAGCTTTGATGGTGATGGTGTCATCTCGAACATAGGTCAAGACATCCTTAGTAGAATCTGGCAGAGAGCTTTCTAGCTTTTGCCAACCCCAACCCAATGCGATCGCACTGCCACCCACCCCTAGTCCGATCCAAAACCAGGAGCGACGATAGATTGCTTTTGGTCCGATTAGCGGTTTGATAACTGTAGTAGATACACGCTTGATTCCGTTGAGAGTTTGGGCAACTACCCTCGACCGCTTCCGCCGTCTTGGCTTTGATGAGGGGGGCTTGCCATTATTAGACACAGCACTCCTATTCAAATCCGATTTCTCCGTCAGTTTCTTTGAGGGATTCGGAGGGTGGTGGCTATGTCGATCTTGGGGCTTCGGGGAAAATATTGACACATCAACTCCTTAGCAATACAAAAGCAGCCATAACTTGTTGTCTTATAACTTGTTGTCTATTTTAGGGCTATAAATCTTAAATTTAGTGAATCTGTCACTTTTTTCTTTCTGCTTGCCTAAAATCCGGATTTCTACGTACTAGGTAAGCATTCAGCTATCAGCATTCAGCTATCAGCTTTTGAATAAAACAGGTAAGCATTCGGATAATGCTGAGTTACCTCTGCTGGGATGGGATTCATAGTCTTTGGCTAATAGTTAAGTTAAGATCTTCTGCCAGTAACAGGTGATCTTCAAGTTCACTGGCTGAACCCATAGCAATTTGAAGGAAACGGGCTAGTTCGGCAACTCCGTTGCCTTAAGCATTAAGCTAACTGCTGACAGCTGACGGCACCTCAAGTAGCACCATCTGTAGCGCATATGCTTACTCATGAACCAAAGCATAATGGAAATAATAAAATAAACGTTATTTTTTGCTATTGTTCAACATGATTCGTCAACTTTAAACCCTGTGGTATTTTCCTCCGAGCGTCTTCTGTTTACACCAGCCACTCCTGACTCCAATGCCATTCCTACTATCTTTGCCTTTCCTAATCAATACAACGTCGGTATTACTAGTCTTGGCTATCAGATAGTGTGGGCATCTTTAGCCTTGCGCCCTGACCTAATGGTCAGCCGCTTATTCACCGATTACCATGAGCCATTACCGAGACAGCCAGAATTACTAGGTTATTCTATATCATGGGAATTGGATTATGTCAATATCTTAGCGGGATTGGAATTTTTGGAGATACCCCTATACTCAGCACAACGAGACTCTAGCCATCCCCTAGTGTTTGGTGGCGGTCCCGTGTTAACGGCTAATCCAGAACCCTTTGCTGACTTCTTTGATGTGATTTTGCTCGGAGATGGGGAAATCCTGCTAGATAATTTTATCGATGCTTATCAAGAGGTTCGCACTGCTGAACGTAATACTCAATTGCAGCATCTGGCTCAAGTCCCTGGAGTTTATATACCCAGTCTATATCAGGTAACCTACCATGACCTAACGAGTGCGATCGCATCCATTCAACCAGTGTCTGATCAGATTCCTGCCACGGTATCTAAACAGACCTATCGGGGCAATACCCTGTCTGCTTCCACAGTGGTCACCGAAAAAGCCGCTTGGGAAAACATCTACATGGTAGAAGTGGTGCGCAGTTGTCCAGAGATGTGTCGTTTCTGTCTGGCCAGTTACCTGACGTTACCATTTCGTACTCCTAGCGCTATCGATTCGTTGATTCCAGCTATAGAAAGGGGATTAAAGGTAACAGACCGGATTGGCTTACTGGGAGCATCCGTCACCCAGCATCCCGAGTTTGATGTTTTGTTAGATTACCTAAATCAGCCACAATACAACCATGTGCGCTTGAGTCTTGCTTCAGTGCGAACCAATACAGTTACCGAAAAGCTAGCCCAAACCCTAACTAAACGGAACACCCGTTCCATTACGATTGCAGTGGAAAGTGGCTCACAACGGTTGCGCGAGATTATTAATAAGAAACTCACCAATGACCAAATTATCCAGGCAGCAGTCAATGCTAAAGCAGGGGGATTAAAACGTCTGAAACTCTACGGGATGGTAGGAGTTCCCGGAGAGGAAATAGCAGATGTTGAAGAAACTGTAGCGATGATGGAACAGATTAAGAAAGCAGCCCCCGGTCTAGGCTTAACCCTCGGTTGCTCCACCTTTGTTCCCAAAGCTCATACACCCTTTCAGTGGTTTGGTGTCAATCCCCAAGCCCAGAAGCGCCTCAAGTTGTTGCAGAAAAAATTGCGATCGCAAGCCATAGACTTTCGACCAGAAAGCTACAACTGGTCAGTAATTCAAGCACTGATTTCCCGAGGGGATCGTCGCTTATCCCAACTCTTAGAACTAACCAGGCATTATGGGGATTCCCTAGGCAGTTTCCGCCGTGCCTTTAAACAATTGCGAGGACAGTTACCTGAACTAGACTTCTACGTCTATACCGACTGGTCAACAGAGCAAGTCTTGCCTTGGAGTCATCTGCTTGGGCCACTTCCTATGGCCACCTTGCTTAAGCACTTAGGTGCTGCGACAGCCCTGGGGGTAGGGAATGGGGAATAGGGCGTGTGGGAAGTGTGTGGTGTCAGTTATTTTATTTGATAGGATATCTATTTGATCCGAAGTTCGCTATTCCCTACTCCCTACTCCCTACTCCCTACTCCCTACTCCCTACTCCCTGTTCCCTTTACTATTTATTACTGTTACTAATTACAACCTATGCTTGAGATATTCAATGAAATACAGAATACATGGCAGGATCTAGTCCTACCTGTAGATAAAAGTAAAGATTGTTGGACAGTTAGCCAACAATTCCGTGATCATGTAAAACAATTTTTCCCGAAAAAAAAATCTACTTTATTAGAGGTGGGATGTTACAAGGGCTTGACCGCAAAGCACCTAGCTGATCACTTCACTCAATATCTGGGTTTAGATGTTAACGATAGGTACCTGAGAGTAGCAAGACTAAACAATCTTTTGAATTTTAATGTAAAATTCAAAAGATTTGATGTGTATAATTCTGATTGGAATGAGTTAACCTTTCCTGCTGATGTGGTTTTAATAGATGCACGTCACAAATACGAGTATATCAAACAAGATATTGATAACTGTTTAAAGCGATTTAAGAATGCATTGATCATTTTTGATGATTACGGAGCATGGGAAAGCGTCTTTAGGGCAGTTAATGAAGCGATCGATGAAGGTAAGTTAGAGGTAGTTAAAGAAATTGGAGTTGAGAAAGGCCAGCAACTGTGGCCAGATCAGAATAATCCATACTCTTACACACATTTTGGATCAGAAGGATTGATTTGCCGTAGTAGTAGAGCGGTTTTCAATTAGGTTAGGTTTTGAGGGAGTAGGGAGTAGGGAGTAGGGAGTAGGGAGCAGGGAACGACGACTGTTCCGAAGATTCCTGCTCCCTAAAACCTAGGATTAAATTACCTCACTCGTCCTGAGAACTGCTATATTATTCTTCAGCCAATCTTCTCCTGAATTTTTAATTTTGCAATCAAGGTTTGGCGTAAGTTGAATGCATGGAAGATGCTTAAAATATCACATTGCCACTCAGGCAAGAGCAACGTCATCCCAATCTCTTCTAAACTATTGAGCAGACAAAGGGCGATTGCGAACCACAGGGTTTTAGCATAGTCAAAACCAAATAATCCCACCGTGGCCACCAGTAGCGTTAACCCCCATATTTTCGCAGTGTAGGTATGGAAGCTAGGGAATTTTCTGAACTTGATTAGACTGATTGTGAACAAAGTAACTTGGGCAGCGATCGCTAACAATAAAGGGATTTGGAAATCTTTGATAACCTTGGGGTATACCAAGCAGGTGCTAATGGCAACGCACAAGTATAGACAGATATCTGCCCAACTATCTGCTTGACGAAGTTGGACTGTACTAACCTTTAATCGACGAGCAATGATGCCATCAAAAATGTCTGACAGTACGGCAATGATATAACCAATAATAAACCAATAGCTGATGTTACGATCCAGGGCATCTAAAAGGAGTAAGGGAGCAATTGCAAAGCGAATCCTAACTAGAAGGCTAGGAATATGTACTAGTTTGATCATCATCCTAAATTTGCTACCTCTAATTTTTACATTAAGACTCTAGGGAACCTAGTATCTATAACACGCCCTTATTGCCCACTAATTATGATTGGGCGCTGGCTTGATACTCCCTTATAAAGTATTAGCAGCACAGTTTACTCACAATAGGATCATAGACCAATTTCTCAATTGTCTGTACTAGCAAAGTGTTAACTATGGAAAAATAAGGTTTTATTTCCGTCAGCTTTAGAACTGCTGATCAACTGGCACTGTCTCCAATTACTCCAACTGTTATTTCGGTTTTACTACTAAATCAGAACCGTTGATGATTGAAGAAAAGAAATGAAAAAAGCAATGTTCTGATTAGCTACAGCTGCTGCAATTGCCGCTATTTCAGAGCATCGCGTTACTTTTGAGAGGGTAATCATGGGTACGCTTTACTGTGGAAAGGGTAATCATGGGATCACATTCCAGTTGACAGGGGAATTATGCGTTCGCGTAGCGGCTCTTTGCTGAGCATCGCGTAGCGGCTCTTTGCTGAGCATCGCATTCCAGTTGACAGGGGAATTATGCGTTCGCGTAGCGGCTCTTTGCTGAGCATCGTGTAGCAGATCCATTGGAGTTACCCCAGCCAAGCTGCGTGACCAAAGCAAAACGGATTCAACCGTGTCTAGCAAAGTGCGAGAGCTACTCGATTTTTGGCATTGCTGAGGGGCGGAATGAATATGAGTGGGGTGGGCATCCTGCCCGCGCGAAAATGAAACGGGCAAGATGCCCGTTCCACGGCAAGATGCCCGTTCCACGGCAAGATGCCCGTTCCACGGCAAGATGCCCGTTCCACAAAACTATTAAAATCATTCCATTATTAAGCAACGCCCAAAAAAAAGGTACCCTCAAGGGTACTGTGAAGCCAGAGTTAGATCTGACATTCTAGAAATGTGTTGATTGAAATGAATTGCACCAAGAGGTAAACCCCATGGCTTACAAATACCATAAACCCTGTGTGTTCCAAGTTCCGATCAAATTAGAAGTACCCATTGTTCTCGACATCGCTGTCGCTGCTAAGCGCAAGTGTTTTGACAAATATGAGGAAATGGAGCTCGAAGAGGCCGAAGGTAGCGAAACTACTGAGTCACCCGAACCCGTTGGCACTTAGTACCTTTAGGAATATTTGACAGGAATCTCTGACGGCTGGCTTTGAAGTAGCTCATAGTAATTAATCCCTGAAACCCCCCTAGGCTGATCAAGCCAGGGGTTTTTTTTACCAGTCTCCTGCTGATATAGCGCTACGCGCAAGGGCATTGGCAAGAGGCATGCATGCTAGAGTTAATCAAGTAGCGATGCAGCATGGTTTTAGCGGTTTCCACTGCAGTTGCTCATCTCCCCATCTCCCCATTCCCCTCCTGGGAGGGGAATGGGGTGGGTCCCCATCTCCCCATCTCCCCATCTCCCCATCTCCCCACACTCCCTACTCCCTATTCCCTACTCCCTATTCCCTACTCCCTACTCCCTATTCCCTATTCCCCGCCCACAAGACCAGCATAGACCAGTTTCTCAACTGTCTGTACTAGCAACAGTGTTAACTATGGAAAAATCAGGTTTTATTGGTGTCAGCTTTAGGACTACTAATAAACTGACACTGTTTCCAATCACTCCAACTGTTATTTCTATTTTACTAGTAAATAAGAAACGTCGATGATTGGAGAAAACAAATGAAAAAAGCAATCTTATTCCTAGCTACAGCTGCTGCAATTACCGTCCCGACAACTGAGGCTTTTGCTCAGCATACTTTTCCTAGTGAGCGTTCCCACTGTCTAGCCACCCTAACTGCTAACAACCCCAATTCTCGGATCACCTTACGTTCTGGAGCAGGAACTAATTATAGAAGCTTGGGTTATGGTTTAGTGGGTGATAATGTCTACGTCCTGACAGCAACTCCTCCAGAGCCAGATTACAAAATAGACAGCTTTGGCTATGGTTGGCACAGAGTAGGTTTTCCAGTAAGTGGAGCCAAAGGATGGATTCGCGACGATTTACTCAAGGTCGAATGTGCTCCCATTAATGATTAAGTAGGTCTATAGGGAAAAAAGGTACCCTCAAGGGTACTGTGAAGCCAGAGTTAGATTTGACATTATATAAATGTATTGAAATTAATTAAAGCAAGAGGTAAACCCCATGGCTTACAAATACGATAAACCCTGTGTGTTCCAAGTTCCGATCAAATTAGAAGTACCCATTGTGCTCGACCTAGCTGTAGGTGCTAAGCGTAAGTGCTTTACTAAATATGAGGAAATGGAAATCGAAGAGAACGGAGCGGTTACTGAGCCAGCTGAACCCGTTAGCACTTAATCTCTTTAGCAATCTTTAACAGGAAGATCTGGGCATAAATTAATTCCTATATCTCCTCTCTATCCAGGGTAAGCGCATCTTGTTGGGTAACCGGGGGTAGTTCTCAATAAACCCGGCCTTGTCTTGATGCAGTCGCTCATGGGGGAAACCCCCTTTGGCGGCGCTGCATCGCTATTGTGCTTATTGACAATAAATTGCCTATATATAGTGTTCATTGAATTCAATAAAAACTATATATAGGAATAAAAAAATTAGATGTGTTTACCCTGTTCTAGCTGTAGGGATTATAAAAATAAAAGTACAAGAGCTGTTGTTCGTATGTTCTACTTGGAATATTCAGTTTTTGCTCACTTAGAGACAGTTCAAGTAGCTTGCCACTTGAATGTCAACCAAGCTAGAAAAATGCGTTACTTAATTACACTCAATCTACCGCCTCCTAACAATTCTTTGGAGTTCGTGAAGCAACTAGATGGAATCAAAGACTTAGAGATTGATGAAGATTATGGTCTAATTCTCATAAGTCCGAAGCGGGATTTGTATGTCATCCGTGTATCGGGTGACATGGATTCTCAAAAACTGATAGCAATACAACCGTTAGTCAAGGGAGTTCACGGTGATATAAAAATAGCTCCCACAGAATCTCAAGAAGAAGAGGATAAATAACATGCGTGTGTTAATTCAGATGCGATTTATGCCGGAACTCCGTGCTGCAATGACTGCCGAGAGTTTCACTATGACAACAGAGGCTGTTTCTATTGATGGCTTTTCACTGGATCAAAGTTATACACCTGTTTTGGTGCCTAATCGACAAAGACGAGAAGAGGTTGGAGTCACAGAAGTGGGACGACTATTTTCCTTTGATGCTCGCCCTGAAGTTTCCACTTATCTGTTAAGAGGTGAGGTGGCAGATGAGGCACTAGAGCCTTTAATAGCGGCAGTTGAACAAGACCCTAATGCGATTGGTGTGTTTTCAGATCCACGAATTAGTGCGATCGCTATTTGTCCAACTGCTTCAGTGGGAACCCATCGAAATGTGGAGAATTTACTGCAATTTCCACAACTTCAAGCAAAAGGAATGGATGGGTCTAACGTAATGGTGGCGATCGTTGATAGCGGAGTCAATCTATCCCATCTAAACAGTAAGGGTAAAACACCTCAATTCGATGGGAGCAAAAGCTGGACTCCAGTATCTGGACTTACCCCAGGTAATATGCCTGTCGGTCATGGAACAATGTGTGCCTTTGATGTCTGCATTGCTGCGCCAAACAGCACTCTTCTCGACTATGCCCTTCTCCGATCGCAGACACCAGGTGGCTCGCTAATGGATGGGTTTTTGAGTGATGCTGTCAAAGCTTTCAGTAACTTGCTGCAAATACTCTCAACAGCCCCAGAACCTAAACCAGCTTTGGTAGTTAATAATAGTTGGGCAATGTTTCATCCCTCTTGGGACTTTCCGGTGGGCCATCCTGGCAATTACAGTGATAATCCCAATCATCCCTTTAACATCATTGTTGAAAGTTTAGAGGATGCTGGTGCTGATATTCTTTTTGCTGCTGGTAATTGTGGTGCAGAATGTCCTGATGGAAGATGCCAAGGCGTTACTAACAGACCCATTTATGGTGCGAATTCTCATCCAAGTGTCCTTAGCATTGCTGGGGTGACAGTTAATAAAGAGCGAGTTGGCTATTCTAGTCAGGGACCAGGACATCTCGACTCTCAAAAACCCGATCTTTGTGCCTATACTCATTTTGTTGGCTCAGGAGTTTATCCAGCAGATATTGGCACTTCAGCAGCTTGTCCTGTTGCGGCTGGTGTTGTAGCATCGATTCGGACGAAGTATCCGCCTTCGGTTCTCTCTCCCGCTGAACTTCGTCAACTGTTGCGCCGAACTGCCGAAGATTTGGGTGTGGCAGGTTTTGACTACGATCATGGGTTTGGGCTGATCGATGTTCCAGCCATCCTCAATGCCCTAGAGCGGATAGAAATACCGGAATTACAAATAGGAGAGGCGGTTTCAGGGCATTTAAAGCAGACTGGCGATTCTAGCTTATATCGGGTGAGGGTCGGCACCTCATTGAGCCTTGAGCTAGATGGACCCGATGGTGTAGATTTCGATCTCTATGTCAGAAAGGCATTGCAGCCAACTATCAGTGAGTTCGACTATCGTGGGTATACCAGTTTACCTGACGAGAAAATTAGTATCCGACCTTCAGAACCAGGTGAATATTTTGTTATGGTTCGTTCTTTTCGTGGAGCAGGAGATTTTTCTCTGAAAGCTAGTGTGGAATCCATCTTGAACGTGTAGGTGTTTGAGTAACAACTGTACCTGAAGGGGCGACGAAACAGGCTGAAATACTTGGTATCTAACGCTATAGCATTTTTCAATTGGGTGAGGTACAAAGTTCTAGGTTTTAGGGAGTAGGTAGATTCTTATCATCCCTTGTGTCAAGCCTGATTGAGATGCTCTTACCTTGCCTCTATATCCTCCATTCTGACCTCAGGATGGAGGAGTTTTTATTTATTCGTTAAGCGATAATAATCCCCACCAATACCGAGGCTAAGTTATGCCATCTTATTATCAGCTGCTAAAAAGGTACCCTCAAGGGTACTGTCAAGCCAGGGTTAGATTTGACATTATATAAATGTGTTGATTGAAATTAATTACAGCAAGAGGTAAAACCCATGGCTTACAAATACCATAAACCCTGTGTGTTCCAAGTTCCCATCAAATTAGAAGTACCCATTGTGCTCGATCTAGCTGTAGGTGCTAAGCGTAAGTGCTTTACTAAATATGAGGAAATGGAAATCGAAGAGAACGGAGCGGCTACTGAGCCAGCTGAACCCGTTAGCACTTAGTCTGTTTAGGAATCTTTAACAGCTGGCTTTGAAATTTTGGGCATAAATTAATTCCTATCTCTCCTCTGTTTCCTCCCTCCTGAGCTCAGGATGGAGGAGTTTTATTGTAGAGCTTAACCTATAATCACCCCTAAGTTATGGGAGACTATCATCAGTTGAAAAAAGGTACCCTCAAGGGTACTGCCAAGCCAGGGTTAGATTTGACATTATATAAATGTGTTGATTGAAATTAATTACAGCAAGAGGTAAAACCCATGGCTTACAAATACCATAAACCCTGTGTGTTCCAAGTTCCGATCAAATTAGAAGTGCCCATTGTGCTCGATCTCGCTGTAGGTGCTAAGCGTAAGTGCTTTAGTAAATATGAGGAAATGGAAATCGAAGAGAACGGAGCGGCTACTGAGCCAGCTGAACCCGTTAGCACTTAATCTCTTTAGCAATCTTTAACAGGAAGATCTGGGCATAAATTAAGTCCTATCTCTCCTCTATATCCTCCATTCTGAACTCAGGATGGAGGAGTTTTTATGGTTAACCGATAATCACAGCTAAGTTAGGCTATCTTATTATCAGTCAAAAAAAGGTACCCTCAAGGGTACTGCCAAGCCAGAGGATTATTTGACATTATATAAATGTGTTGATTGAAATTAATTACAGCAAGAGGTAAAACCCATGGCTTACAAATACCATAAACCCTGTGTGTTCCAAGTTCCCATCAAATTAGAAGTACCCATTGTGCTCGATCTCGCTGTAGGTGCTAAGCGTAAGTGCTTTACTAAATATGAGGAAATGGAAATCGAAGAGAACGGAGCGGCTACTGAGCCAGCTGAACCCGTTAGCACTTAATCTCTTTAGCAATCTTTAACAGGAAGATCTGGGCATAAATTAATTCCTATATCTCCTCTTTAGCCTCCATTCTGAGCTCAGGATGGAGGAGTTTTTATGGTTAACCGATAATCACAGCTAAGTTATGGGAGACTATCATCAGTTGAAAAAAGGTACCCTCAAGGGTACTGCCAAGCCAGAGGATTATTTGACATTATATAAATGTGTTGATTGAAATTAATTACAGCAAGAGGTAAAACCCATGGCTTACAAATACCATAAACCCTGTGTGTTCCAAGTTCCCATCAAATTAGAAGTACCCATTGTGCTCGATCTCGCTGTAGGTGCTAAGCGTAAGTGCTTTACTAAATATGAGGAAATGGAAATCGAAGAGAACGGAGCAGCTACTGAGCCAGCCGAACCCGTTAGCACTTAATCCCCTTAGGAATCTTTGACAGGAATTTTTAACGGCTGGCTTTGAATTAGTTCATAGAAATTAGTTCCTCGAATCCCCCTAGGCTTATCAAGTCAGGGGGTTTTTCTTAACCAGTCTCCTGCTGATAACCATAACATTTATATCAAGTCTGGTTGAATAGCCATAATTAAGGAGAGGGTGGGGAGGGTGGGAGGTCTGGGGAGATGGGGAGATGGGGAGATAGGGAGATTTTTATTAAGGGTAATTATCCTGACATGATATTACAAATAGAGCAGGACTCTACATAGGTAAAAGTGACCAGCTATCAAAAAGTTCATACTCATGAGGTACATAATTTTTTCCACTATCACCCCCTTTACCGCGCCCGAAATTACCACTCCAAAAACTTTTAAACCTAATCCCTGCTCCCTACTCCCTGCTCCCTACTCCCTGCTCCCTACTCCCCCAAATTTTGTATCTCACTAAACTGAAACATGCTATAATAAACGTTAACTAAAAGGTACCCTTAAGGGTACCGCAACCTGTTAGTAAATTATGAGACCATTGGGAGAGATTAAGACTACCTGCTAAACTACCTGATGGAGGGCAAATCATGCCTGACGAAAATATCCACGAATCCTCTTACAACTGTGAATTTGAGATTCCGGTCAATTTTTTAGTTCCCTTCTCATTCAAGCCCACATTTGCTCCACAAAAGTGTACTTTCCAACTTTGCAATCACCCTGGTGCTAGTGCCAGTCCGCCACCCTATGGCTTGCGTCTTGATGGACTGCTCACTGGTAATGCCAGAGATATCTATACCTTTGATTTTGAGTACGAGGGGGCAGAAGTATTCCTCGACTACACCAGCACAGGTGAGATCCACATCTACGGAAAAGCCTTCGGTGGACAAAAAGAAGGGAAGAATTACAAAAAAGGGACAACTGACTACTGGGATATCGACTTTAGCTACAAGATTGTGGGACATAAAGACAACGATGCCTATGTCACGGAGAAAGCCTATGGCAAGTACAACATTGGCATGGGTAAGGGGACAATCAAGTCTAAGAAGTTCAAGTCCTTTGATTTAGTAGACTACTTCGGTAAACATCAATACTCCTTCCGGTTTGGTGATGATACGGAGCACCGGGGCTATAAAGGTATCTCTGGCTGGGGCTGGCTGAATCATAGTGGTGCCAAAGATGGTATCTATGAGCACCTAGATTACTCTGACTGGCTATTCGTTGCTAAAATTCCTAAACTATCCATGGCTAAATGGAAGATGATCTGCTGGAGTGGCTTAGCCAGTGGAGTCTGGTGTGAGGATGAGCCTAAGAAGTCCGATGATGATTAGGGATTAATTATAGCGCCGCGCCCAGTGTGGGGAGATAGGGAGATGGGGAGATGGGGAGATGGGGAGTGTGGGAAGTGTGGGAAGTGTGGGGAGATGGGGAGATGAAGAGATGGGGAGATGGGGAGATGGGGAGATGAAGAGATGGGGAGATGGGGAGATCAGCAACTGGCTCCCCAAGACGGCGGTACCTTCCGACTCCCGACTCCCTACTCCCGACTCCCGACTCCCGACTCCCGACTCCCGACTCCCGACTCCCGACTCCCGACTCCCTACTCCCGACTCCCTACTCCCGACTCCCGACTCCCTACTCCCTACTCCCTACTCCCTAAAACCAATAATAACTAACCACTAATAAATTTCTTGATCTGTTCCAGTTTGTCTTTGTAGGGAGCATAGCGCAACTGCAAATCCAGCCAGAAGGACTTCTTCAGCACGCTTTTTTGGTGAGAAAAGGTATCAAAACCAGCTTTCCCATGATAAGCACCCATGCCACTATCACCAACCCCACCAAATGGTAGGGAAGGAACATTTAGATGCATAACTGTTTCATTCAAGCAAACACCACCAGCAGAGGTCTGTTGCAAAACCTGCTGTTGCTTTGCTTTGTCTCTGGAGAAAAAATATAGCGCTAATGGTTTTGGTCTTTGGTTAACTATCCCAATCGCTTCATCTAAATTACTGTATTCAATCACAGGTAGAATCGGACCAAAGATTTCCTCTTCCATCACTTTATCCTCTAAGGAAATATTGTCGATGACCGTGGGAGCAATATAGCGGTCTTCTGGATTAGTTTGTCCACCAATTATGATCTCACCATCCTTGAGTAAGGTACTTAAACGGTGATAATGCTTATCACTGATAATCCGAGCATAATCTGGACTTTTGGCGGGATCGTCTCCATAAAATTTATGGATACAGGCTTTGATTTGTTCGAGTAAATCAGATTTAATCTCCCGATTGACCAGCAGATAGTCTGGTGCAACGCAGGTTTGACCGGCATTGAGAAACTTACCCCAAACAATTCGTTTTGCTGTAGTCTCTATCGGCACATCTGTCTCCACAATGCAGGGACTTTTACCCCCCAACTCTAGGGTGACTGGGGTTAGGTGTTTGGCAGCAGCAGTCATGATAATCTTGCCAACTTGGGTGCTGCCGGTGAACAAGATATGGTCGAATTTTTCTGCTAACAGTTCCTGACTGGTTTCTACTCCCCCTTGCACTACAGCAATATAGCCAGGGTCAAAGTTTTTCTGGATAATCTCTGCGATCGCACCAGAGGTGTGAGGGGAGATTTCAGAGGGTTTGATCACGCAACAGTTTCCGGCTGCGATCGCACCCACTAAAGGAGCAATGGCTAGAGCAAATGGATAGTTCCAGGGACTGATAATCAGTACTACTCCCAAGGGTTCGGGATAAATTTGACCCGAGCCTGGAAAATTTGCCATTGAGACCGGGACTCTTTTGGGCTTGACCCAGGATTTAATATGCTTGAGGGTGTGATCAATTTCCTGCACCAGGATAATTTCGGTAGCATAAGATTCAAATTCCGCCTTGTGCAGGTCGGCTTTCAAGCCTTCTAAAATGGCAGCATCATTTTCTAAAATAACTTCCTTGAGGCGCTTGAGTTGGGCGATCCGGAATGCCACATCTTTGGTTTTACCGGTGCTGAAAAAATTGCGCTGCTGAGCCAAAATATCTTTGACTTGACTGGTTTGTAGTTCAAGCATCTTAAAATTTAACCCCTGAACGGAAAAAAAAAATCATTTTCTTCTGGTTCAAGGTTAGCAATTATTTGATAGGATAGTTTATTGCTAAATACTTGCAAGAGTTTAGCGTAGGGTGGGTTAGGCGGGGAGTACTTTAAAAGCTCACCTTTGAAGAGAGCTGTCCGCCGTAACCCACCAATATTAAGCAACTCATCGCTGTCTATACATTGACTGTATAAACAGCCTCTGAGTTCAGCTCCTTGAAAACATTCCTCAAAACAATCATTTGCCTGAAAACTCCCGATGCCACTAAAAATTTCAGCACTATTGAGCGGTAACAAACCATGGCATCGTCTGGGTTTGCCTGGTTGGACAGTCTCGGTAATTGCGATCGCACTCCTAATTTGCGCACCAGTCCTATTTGTGCTGGGCAGTATGTTCTCCGATTCTTCAGAAGTATGGACTCATTTAGTCTCCACTGTCTTAGGCAGTTACATTGTCAACTCCCTGTGGTTAATCCTAGGTGTAAGTAGTGGAGTCTTAATCCTTGGGGTTTCAACAGCATGGCTAGTAACCATGTGTCGCTTCTGGGGAAGCCGGGTGTTTGAATGGGCGCTACTACTGCCTCTGGCAGCACCAGCCTATTTACTTGCCTATACTTACACCAATATGCTGGACTTTTTTGGACCCGTACAGACCTGGCTGCGGCAGCTGTTTGGCTGGACTAGCGTGCAGGATTATTGGTTTCCCAATGTCCGGTCTCTGTGGGGTGCGATCGCCATGTTGTCTTTGGTGCTCTATCCCTACGTTTACCTAATCACCAGGGTAGCTTTCCTAGAGCAATCCGTCCGTACCCTAGAAGCTGCTCGTTCCCTCGGATGCACCCCTTGGCGTGGCTTCTTCACCGTGGCTCTACCCCTAGCTAGACCAGCGATCATGGCAGGTTTGGCCTTAGCACTGATGGAAACCCTCAGCGACTTTGGGACAGTAGAGTATTTCGGTGTCAGTACCTTCACGACAGGGATATATCGTACCTGGTTAGGAATGGGTGAGAGGTCAGCTGCTGCTCAACTAGCCGCCTGTTTGCTACTATTCATAATTGTTTTAATTCTACTAGAACGCTGGTCTCGTAAGCAATCTCGCTATTATGAGACTGGCAGTAGTTACCAACGAATCAAGCCATTTTCACTAACTGGGGGCCGAGGCATACTGGCGCTGTTAGCCTGTTTCCTTCCCATTGCTCTTGGATTTTTAGCACCCGCAGCATTTTTGCTGCACATGACCATTAAAAATGCCGAGGAAACCTTAGATGATAATTTTTGGCAGCTAGCTACAAATAGTTTACTATTAGCCATTACAACAGCTGCGATTGCCATGGTCTTAGCATTAGTCATGGCTTATGGGCAACGTCTAGTGCCCAAACTAGGGATGCGCTTAGCAGTACGCACTGCTGCCATGGGTTATGCTATCCCTGGTTCAGTGATTGCAGTTGGTGTCTTAATGCCCTTAGGTCAGTTGGATAATACCATTGACAGCTGGATGCGGGCAACCTTTGGCCTATCCACCGGTTTACTTTTCAGTGGCACCATCATTGCTTTAGTATACGCCTATCTTGTGCGCTTCCTAGCAATTTCATTCAATACCGTTGAATCCAGCCTAGGTAAGATTAAGCCTAGTTTAGATGATGCCTCTCGCAGTCTCGGTTATGGTCCTACGCTTACCCTAATTAAAGTTCACGCCCCATTAATGTGGGGAGGATTGTTGACAGCAGCGATGTTGGTGTTTGTGGATGTGATGAAAGAGTTACCAGCAACTCTGATCATGCGACCTTTTAATTTTGATACCCTGGCAGTAAGAGTTTACCAGTATGCCTCCGATGAACGATTAATACAGGCATCAGCACCAGCCTTAGCGATTGTTTTAGTAGGGATTATTCCAGTAATTTTATTGAGTTTAAAGATTGCTAAATCTCAGGGATAATAATGCAGAATGAAGAATTAAGAATGAAGAATGGAGAAGGCAGAATGAAGAATGGAGAATGGAGAAGGCAGAATGAAGAATGGAGAATGGAGAAGGCAGAATGAAGAATGGAGAATGAAGAAGGCAGAATTCTAAATTATAAATTATAAATTATAAATTATAAATTATAAATTATAAATTATAAATTATAAATTCTTAATTCTTAATTCTTCATGGTGTTGGATTCAAAAAAAAGGTAATAGGGAACAGAGAAAAGAGGAGTTTTTGCTTTCTGCGCGCTACTCCCCACTCCCTACTCCCTACTCCCTAATACGACAGTACTTCACCTAATTTACAACTGTTATACCCAACCAGCAATATCCATCAGTTGAACTGCTGTAGCACTATTAGGTCCATATTGGGAAACACTGGTTGGATCTTCCTTGAAGGGAAAACCAAAGCCCGCAAGTACCGGATCAATCGGTGTTCCAGGAACCACTGGATATTCGCTATTAGCTTGAGCAAAGAAGGTCTGAGCCGTAGGGCTGGTTAGATATTCTAAGAATTTGATAGCATTTCCTGGATTAGGAGCTGTTTTCACCAAGCCGCCACCACTGATATTAATGTGGGCACCCCGGTTTTGCTGATTTGGGAAAAATACACCAACTTTCTTGAATATCCCCTGCTTGGCAGGGTCATCGGATTTAATATAGCGAGGTAGATAATAAGTATTTGCGATCGCAATATCCGCAATCCCAGCAGCAACCGCTTCAATTTGGGCTCGATCATTACCCTGAGGCTTGCGAGCAAAGTTACCCACAAAGCTCTCGACCCATGATTTTACTGCTGGTACACCCAGGCTGGCAATCAGTGACGCAACCAGAGATTGATTATAGACGTTGCTTGATGAGCGGATAGCAATGCGACCTTGCCATTTGGGATCAGCCAGATTTTCGTAAGTTGACAGATCCGCAGGGTTGACTCTGTTTTTATTATACATAATCACCCGCGCTCGCTTAGTGAACCCAAACCAGTGATTTTGAGGGTGTCGCAGGTTAGCGGGAATCTTGGCGTTGAGTTCCGATGAATTAACCGGGGCAAAAATACCAGCCTGGTCAGCTTTCCACAGACGACCAGCGTCAACAGTGATTAAGACATCAGCTGGGCTATTCGCCCCCTCACTTTTAATCCGTTCTATTAATGGATTTGCTTTCCCCTCAATCAGATTCACTTCAATACCAGTGATGCGGGTGAAGTTGTCGTACAAGTCATCATCGGTCTTGTAGTGACGAGAGGAGTAGACATTGACTACCTCATTCTGGGCGGCTGCTCTACGAGGTTTACCCAGTTCACCCAAGGTGTAAGCCGCCATGGCTGTACCACCTGCTAGTAAGATATTTCTTCTATTGATGTTCATCAGCAACTACTACTTTCTCTCCTTAGGATTGTCGCTAAACTTATGCAGTAGGTATGGTAATCCAGCACCTGAGTTACCATACCTACTGCTATCGAAATAAATTATCGATTAGTTTGGGAATTTTGTAAACTACCTTAGACGGTCGAATGCCAGATAAATCCTTTCAATTACCTGATTTGACTATATACTTGACCCTATAGTAGATGATTAGGTCAGTGTGTAGAAGAGGAACTTTACTCATTATAATAGAATATTTTTAATGGCTTATCAGAAATTTATCCAAAAATTTTTCAGAGGAATAGAGCTGAAAGTTATAGCGCTGCACCCAGGAGGGAACTTCCGCCCTTAGGAAACAGGGACTGAAAAACCTTTTCAGATAAAGGGTTTAGCAATTCTTCGTGCCTGAAATTTGGCAACACCCTTACCAGCATTACTACAATTGATAAGATTTAGCGGCTACTGACTACTGAGCGAGTCGGGAGTCGGGAATCGGGAGTCGGGAGTCGGGAGTCGGGAGTCGGGAGTCGGGAGTCGGGAGTCGGGAGTCGGGAGTCGGGAGTCGGGAGTCGGGAGTCGGGAGTCGGGAGTCGGGAGTCGGGAGTCGGGAGTCGGGAGTCGGGAAGAGAAAATAGTCGTTAATTTTCAGGTGGGCAGTGCCTAGCAACCTGCATTGCCAGCTTGGTGAATCTGTCTGCGACCCTGCCCACCCTACAGGAACTTTAAACCCAGAATTTTTGGTAATAGGGAACAGCGGATCTGGGAACAGGGAACAAAATTATCACAATTACTACACGGATTGCTATTAGCCTTTTAAGGCAAAATGCAAAATGCAAAATGCCATGCTCAAGAGTGGTTTAAGCGATGCATCGCTTAGTCTATTAATCCTATGTTTACATCTCAAATAAAAATGCTATAGCGTTTTTCCTAGCTATGAGGTACACAGAATTTTTGCCCTATTCCCTATTCCCTGTTCCCTATTCCCTGTTCCCTATTCCCTACCTATTTCGTGAGCGCTGCCCTATAACCCGTCGCCGAGTCTGGAACCACATAGAAATACCTGTAATTGCTAAGGTTAATAAACCAAAGGCATTGAGAAAGGGATAAATCATTTGTAAGTTAATGGCACCAAATTTTCCTTTGTGCAGATCCAAAAGCCAAATAAATTCACTACTTTTATCAGTAATAACTGCCACCTGAAACAAGGAACCTGTAATCACAGTCAACAACACTGGCAAGACCATAATTGGGGCAAACCAAGCGTGCAATTGACGTAAACGGAATCTCTTAATAGCCATAGTAATTATCAATTATCAGGGCACTTTAAGTACAAATAAATATCTATCTTGGTTTTAGGGAGCAGGGATCAGGGAGCAGGGAGCAGGGAGCAGGGAATAGGCAAGAGGCAAGAGGCAATAGGGAAAAAATAATGTGTAGGTCATAGCTATGATAAACGCTATCTAATAGTAATATAATAGTAATCTAAATTCTAGAGAGTAGCTCAATGAATTGTGATAATTTTTGATTCCCTACTCCCTACTCCCTACTCCCTACTCCCTACTCCCTTTGTTATAGTAATAGTATTAGAATAATGGTTGCCAAGTTTTGCCGCTATCTTTAGATTGTAAAATTCCATTCTGATCATTAGCAGCGTATAAAAAATCGGGATTAGACGGGGCGATCGCCATATACAAAAATAAGTCTCCAGTTTCTGCGCTTATGGCTTCCCAAGTCCTACCCCCATCGGTACTTTTAAAGAATCCTCCGGAATCTTCTGAAAGGATGTGAAATCCATAAATTACTGTTTTTTCTGCTTCGGATTTCAGAGCCAGACTAGCAACGAGGGACTCTTGAGAATTGGGGACTAAAATCCAGCTTTTTCCACCATCCCTACTCTCAAATAATCCCAGAGTTGTAGCGGCAAACACGTGCTCAGGATTGCGCGGGTCAACTACTAAGTTATGGGGATTATCCTCCAGTCCCTGCGCTGGTAATTGATTCCAGGTTTTGCCACCATCCTTTGAAACCAACAAGCCTTGTTTTCCAGAAACCGCCCATCCATAAATTACTTTGGGGTTAGCTGGTGCGATCGCTAACGTCAAAAAGTCTACTCCGAGCAGGGATTGGAGCTGCCAATGTTGCCCTTGATTGTAGCTAGTCAGAAAACCGAGCTTGCCTCCTGATGGTGGATGTAAGCTAGCATAAAAGCGTCCGCTATCCTTGGGATGAGCCACAAAGCTGGTGAAATTAGAACGAGTTTTGCCAACTTGCAGCCATTTCCCTGCTTCAGAACGCTGGAGTAACCCATGATGGGTGGCTACGTAGAGAATTTCTGGATTCTCTGGACTGACAGCCATAGCGTGAATATTAGTTTTCTGCCACCACTTCTCAGGAGCATCACTAAGAATAACGTTATTCTTAGTGACATCATTGGTCACTCCTGTTATGGTTGACTGAGTGATATTGGTTTTAATTGTGGTGGGTTGACAACCCATCACCGTAATAGCGACAATACTGTAAATAAACCAATTTTTAACCATATCGTTTATCTCTACATTCATCTATACATCAATTGCTTGATTGAAGCGGGTACAAGTGGCCCTACCACCAGTAATCCTAAGATGAATTCTCCCAATCCCAGGGTTGGACTGGTAATTTCAGTTCTGGTAGTTAACGTTTTACTATCCACTGTTGCTGCTTCGGAAACTGTAGCGGTTGCCACAGGAATAATTATTGATACTGATACCGATTCTAGACCAAGCTGGTTTGATGGTGATGGCGTAGTTGCTGCTCCTGGGGTTTGTTTAGCTATGGTTGTTGCTGATAATCTCCGGTTTGGGCAAGCAAAGGTTCTTTAATGTATTATAGGTCTGGTGTATAACTCCATTATTTGGGAGTTGTCGGTCAGGAGTGGCGAGCTACAATATCTTAAAATATTAGTTAGACATTCCTTGTCTTTCTGTATCCCTTAGGATACAAGCCATGATCGAAATCCGGCAGACCGAAGCTTATTCCAAGTGGTTCAGTGGCTTGCGCGATCGACAAGCAAGGGCACGTATTGATATTCGTATTCGTCGTTTGTCGATGGGCAACCCCGGTGATGTGAAACCAGTGGGAAGAGGAGTTTCGGAACTACGTATTGACTATGGACCTGGCTACCGAGTGTATTTCTTGCAGCGCGGGAGTACCTTGATAATCCTCCTTGCAGGTGGTGACAAGCGCACCCAAGACCGGGATATCAAGACAGCCCTAGATCTAGCACAAAAGTTATAGGAGATGGTGATGACCAACATCAAAACCCATCCTTGGGATGTGGCAGAACATCTGGAGACCAAAGAAGATATGGCTGCCTATCTCGAAGCTGCTCTTGAAGATGGCGATCCTGCCTTGGTGGTGGCTGCTCTAGGAGATATTGCTCGTTCCAAAGCAATGACACAAATTGCTCACGAAACCGGTCTCGGACATGAGAGTCTTGATCAGGCGTTGTTGATGGAAGGTAATCTAAAGTTAGCCACTTTTCTCAAGGTAATACAGGCACTTGGTCTACGGTTGCGGGCTACTCCGATATGAAGTATTGCATTTTTGTTGTTGTGTCTTTTGACTAACTTAGAACGTTTCTTCCTAAACCAATTGGTTACCAAGTTACTCAGAAAAGATTTCAAAATTAATAATCATATCCAGTAGGGATTTCAAAATAAGATGGGTTTCCCCTGGATCAGGCAAGAGATAATAAGTCTTGACCCTGCAGCTTGCTTATTTCCATGGAAACCACTACTCAAGATATGCGTTCGCTTCCATTGCCCCCTGGTAACGTCTGTTTACCCATTATCGGTGAGACCATCAGCTTTTTAACCGATCGAAATTTCCACAAAAAGCGGTTAGACAAGTATGGGCGCATCTACAAAACCCACATTTTTGGTAGTCCTACGGTGACGATGACTACTGCAGAAGCGAATCAATTTCTGTTTACTAACGAAAATAAGTATGTTGCTGCTAGCTGGCCCAAAAGCACAGCAACCTTACTTGGAGCCGCCTCACTAACCAACCAAACTGGAGAATTCTACCAGAAGCGCCGCAAATTAATGTCCCAGGCGTTTCAACCGAGAGCATTAGCTAGTTATATTCCCACCATGGCCAACATTACTAGCAACTATCTGCAGAAATGGGAACAGATGGGAAGCTTAACCTGGTATCCTCAACTGCGAGACTATACCTTTGATATCGCTAGTACCTTGCTGATGGGAACTGATGCAGGTTCCCAAACCGCTCTGGCTCAACTATTTAAGAACTTTTGTCAGGGATTGTTCACTATTCCGATCTCTCTACCTTGGACAAGATTTGGTAAAGCCTTGGGTGCTCGTCAAGGATTGCTGACCCATATCGAAACCATTGTCCGACAGCGACAGCAACAGAAAAATCCCGGAAAGGACGCCTTGGGACTATTGTTACAAGCTGAGGATGACGAGGGGAATTCCTTAAGTTTAGATGACATCCAAGACCAAGTAATTCTGTTGTTGTTTGCAGGTCACGAAACCTTAACCTCTGCGATCGCATCTTTTTGTCTGTTGACAGCGCAGCATCCAGATGTTCTTGCCCATCTCCGTGCTGAACAACAGCAGTTTTCTGCTTCAGAACCCCTAACCATGGAACATCTCAAGCAGATGACCTATCTAGAGCAAGTTCTCAAAGAAGTGCTGCGCATAATTCCTCCGGTTAGTGGTATTTTTCGGAGGGTTATTCAGTCTTTTGAATTTAACGGTTACTTGATTCCTCAAGGTTGGACTATACTGTGCCAAATTACCGAAACCCACAAAAATGAGGAAATTTATCAATATCATCAACGCTTTGACCCAGATCGGTTTGGCCTAGATAGGAAAGAAGATAAACAAAAAACTTTTGGATATATCCCCTTTGGGGGTGGTTTACGGGAATGTTTAGGCAGGGAGTTTGCCAAATTAGAAATGAGGATTTTCGCGGCTCAATTGCTCCGGGATTATGACTGGAAACTAGTGCCAGGTCAAGATTTAGAAATGGTGGTGATTCCAACTCCCCATCCCCGGGATGAACTTAAGGTTAAGTTTAGTCGTAGAGTAAACTCTTAAGGTAAGCATATGCGCTACGCGCACGCTACGCGAACAGACGTGAGCTTTTAGCTCACGCTACTTGAGGTGCCATCAACCGTCAGCTTATTTTTTTCAAAAACTATTCCCGTAGCGTAGCCACAGGCCAAAGGCTGATATCGCGGCGCTACGGGAAAGGCAAGAGGCATGCATGCTAGAGGCAAAAGTTGATGGCAACAGCTTTTGCTGGTTGTATAAATCTCAAACACCTGAATCGGTAGTGCTATATCATCCTTAAGTTAAGCTTAAATCTCAAGTTGTTTAGGGTTTATTTGGTAGAGTAATTCACTATTAGTGCTTAAAAATGGCTAGTCTTCCCTAACCATTGCCATGGAGTGATCCAACACTGAAGATTTTAGTTTCACTGATGATCAATTCAATGTCGAAAGCTGACCATAGCCTGTCTAGGAAAACTCCCGGTGATTTATGGTATTCAGATCAAGAACTTTTGGCTCCATATTTATATCTCGAAAAAGATGGATACCTGGTTTATGTCATGGGTGTTAATGACCAGACTAAAAATTGGACTGAACAGGTTCGCGAAGTGCATAAAATGCACTTAAAAAAAGCAGGATATGATGGATTTAGTAATCGAATCGACAATGAATATCATTTAGTAGGAACCTATTTTTTTGTCATCAAAGACAATGAAATAGTACTAACATCACGAATTAACGATAGAACCAAGTCGAGTAGGTTCCCTTTTGAAATGGGGCAAAGACCTAATGGTGAACATTACGTTTTTCAAGACAAGATTCCGGCAGTCGATATCAATACATACAGCGTGATGCTCAGACACTACAGGCGAGCCATGCCATTACTATTAGCAGCTTTTGGTAAATATATTGATGACTTAGGAGCTAAAAGGGCTTTCTGTTTGGTTGATCGTGAAAACAAAGTTACTCAGAGGATGTATCATGATGATTTCCACTTCTTATACTCAACTACATTTGAGGAGCCGATAGTGTTCCCTTCTTTCCTCAATGGATTGAACCAGCAGCCAGTTGAATGGAAGATGATGGAATGGAATGAACAAACGATTAAGTATTATTCTGAATTGCACCGAATGATAACTATAGAAACGAAATAAAGCACCTAATAGTAAGTATTTATATGGCGGTGGTGCCCAGAAAACATCGTAAGGATTCAGTTCAATAGCTGTAAGTATATCCCTGACGTATTGTTCAGTAATTTGCTGAATTTGAACTCAGCTGGTAATGCCATCGATGTAGCACAAAGATTATTTTGTGAAGGCAAAAAATTAACGAGACTATGGTAGTATAGTTTTGTCAGCTAAAGGTTTAGAAGTTCTTTATGCTGAACAGTAGCAATGCTGTTGTGTAGTAGGAATTTACCTAGCCTTGAAGCTACCTTGGTGAATTGCACCAGTCAAATCTTACTTTTTTATTGATGGAGATTAGCCAACATGCTTACTGAATTTCAAACCAAGAAATGGACGCATTTGTTTAATATTTATGATACTAATAATGATGGTGTTGTAACCAAAGAAGACTTTGAGATTAAAGCCCAGACAGTGGCTAAATTACATAATCTTGAGCCGGGATCCGCTGGTTATGACAAGATGTATGCCGAAGTCATGGCTGATTGGGATCATCTCCAAAAAGATGTAGATAAAAACAATAATGGTGAAATTAGTTTAGATGAGTGGCTCGAACATGGTTACACTCGAATTACCAGCAACGAAATGTACGAGACTGTAAAAAAAGAAGCTGATGAGGTTTTCGAGCTGTTTGATCAGAATGGAGATGGTGTTATAAGTCCTGAAGAATTTTCTAATTTGATCAAAGCCTGGGGAGTTAGCGATGAAGAATTAGAGATTGCTTGCTCTAAGCTAAATCTGAAAGCAGGTAACACTTTGTCTAAGGATCAGTTTAAAGACTTGCTTGAACAATTTCACAAAAGTGATGACCCAGATTCTCCTGGTAATTATCTTTTCGGTTCTTTCTAAGCTCGATCGCTTTTAGCGTGGCCGTAGGCCAATCGCGTAGCGTGACCAAAGGTCAATCGCTTTTAGCGTGGCCGTAGGCCAATCGCGTAGCGTGACCAAAGGTCAATCGCTTTTAGCGTGGCCGTAGGCCAATCGCGTAGCGTGACCAAAGGTCAATCATTTGATATTGTAGATCTCGTAGGGTGCGTTAGGCGAAGCCGTAACGCACCATTATTTTAAGCCGTAACTAACTTTTTGAGTTCACAGACCCTGAAGTTTCAGAACTACCCTTACCTTCTAAGAAGCAACCACAACCATATTTTTCGGTAAAATTAAGCTAAATTTCAAAGGTAAACGTCAGGATAAATAATCGATGCTCAAATTCTACTACAATCCCCTCTCGCCCAATGTTCGTCGTGTCTGGCTAACCTTACTAGAAAAAAACCTTACCTTTGAAACAGTATTAGTTAAATTAGATGGCGATCAATTTCAACCAGAGTTTTTAGACATTAACCCATTTCATCACATTCCCGTTCTGGAGGATGACGGTTTGCGGTTAGTAGAATCCTTGGCAATTATGGACTACTTGGAAGCCAAATATCCCACACCTGCGCTGCTGCCAACTTCACCAGAGGCATTAGCCAAAGTACGCATGGTACAATTGTTGACAGCTAATGAGCTATTTCCCCCAGTAGTTCAACTAATCTGTCAAAAGGAAGACTCACCACAATTTACACGAGCCAAGCAGAAGCTAGATACAGTACTCAAATTTTTATCCGAGTTATTAGGAAACAGCCCTTACTTTGCTTCGGACCAGTTAACCTTAGGAGATATCGTTGCTGGAGCAGCAATATCGTTATTGCTGAAGTTAGAGATTAATCTTACTGATTATCCTAACATGGATCAGTGGTTTAAAAGATTGATGCAACGGGAACCATGGCAGAAAACAGAATTGAGTGCAGAAGATTTTGAAGAATTTAAGCGGCGAGTAAAAGTTCTGGTAAAACTCCGTGCTCGTGAACTGATTGGGGGAAATAAAACACAGTAAACTCAGCTTGCGATAGGGTATAGCGCTATGGGCAAGTCAGAAGTCAGAAGTCAGAAGTCAGAAGTAAGTTATGACTAAGTTTTGGAGTTTAGGAATGTCAAACACCCTAATGCGTAGTGCTATATGAGCTATCAGCTATCAGCCATTGGCCAAGCTACACCGAACAGCTTTTGAATAAGATAAGCTGACGGCTGACCACTGACCACTGACCACTGACTGCTGACCGCTGATAGCTTACCCACTAACACTCATCCCCTTGACTCTCCACTAAACTAGAGAGTTTATCCTTTAACCGTAGGGTTAGAGGATATCATGACACAACAAAGCTTTCGTTTACAAGGAATGAGCTGCGCTGGTTGCGCCAGACGCATAGAAACCCTGATTCAAAGGGTTCCAGGTGTAGTAGAGTGCAGGGTCAATTTTGGTACAGAAGAAGCTAGTATTACCTACAATACCGAGGAAAGTAACCCCCACAAAACTAACCAGCAACTAACCAAACTGATTCAACAGACAGTGAGTGATGCTGGCTACCAAGCTTTCCCGATCGAGGATATCAGTAATGAGCCTGATGATCTCGAATGGCAACGTCAAGCCGAAACCCTTGACCTAAAACGAAAATTCATTGTCGGTGCTGTGCTTAGTACTGTGTTAGTGATTGCTTCACTACCGATGATGACAGGATTATCTATCCCCTGGATTCCATCTTGGTTACATCACCCTTGGCTACAGCTGGTCTTAACCACACCGGTTCTGTTTTGGTGTGGACAGTCTTTTTTGACTGGAGCATGGAAAGCCTGGAAACACAAAACAGCAGATATGAATACCCTAGTCACCCTTGGGACTAGTGCTGCCTATGTCTATTCTCTGTTTCCCACGGTGTTGCCCCCGGTTGTTTTGAAATCATTCCTACCCCAAGGGGTAACTCTCCCTGTGTACTATGAAACCACTGCTGTAGTGATTACCCTGATTTTGCTAGGGCGATTGCTAGAACACCGGGCTAAAGGACAGACATCTCAAGCAATTCGTAAGTTGATGGGATTACAAGCTAAAACCGCTCGTGTGATTCGCCATGGTCAAGCGCAGGATATTCCCTTGGCCCAGGTGCAAGTTGGAGATGTGGTATTAGTGCGTCCAGGAGAAACTATTCCGGTAGACGGCATAGTTATGGAAGGAGCTTCTAGTGTGGATGAAGCCATGGTGACAGGAGAAAGTGTTGCGGTCAAGAAACAGCCGGGGGATGAAGTGATTGGAGCAACGATTAATAAAACCGGTAGCTTCCAGTTCCAAGCGACTCGGGTCGGGAAAGATACCGTACTGGCACAGATTGTTAAGTTAGTACACCAGGCTCAAGGGTCTAAAGCACCGATTGAAACCTTAGCGGATCAGGTGACAGGTTGGTTTGTGCCGGTAGTGATTGCGATCGCAATAATCACTTTTGGAGTTTGGTGGATAACCACGGGAAATCCTACCCTAGCCATGATTAATATGGTGGCAGTGTTAGTGATTGCTTGTCCCTGTGCTTTAGGTCTAGCTACTCCAACCGCAGTGATGGTAGGGACGGGTAAAGGTGCAGAAAACGGGATTTTAATAAAAAATGCCGAGAGTCTGGAATTGATTCATCAACTGCAAACTATCGTGCTAGATAAAACCGGAACCCTAACGGAAGGGAAACCTACGGTAACGGATTTTATTACAGTTGGAGGCATCTATGACTCTTCGTCAGAACTGGGCAGCTTTACCGGCAGCAATGAAATCAACTTGCTGCAACTAGCGGCAATAGTGGAAAGTCATTCGGAACATCCCTTAGCTGAAGCAGTGGTGCGCTATGCCCAATCTCAGGGAATAGGATTGCAATTACCAACACCAGAGAATTTTACTGCTGTTGCTGGCAGTGGGGTACAGGCAATGGTTGATCACAATCATCCCCTCTTATCTTCCGAACCAGCAGGGGGTGGGCTAAAGGGCAAGAGATTGGTGCAGATTGGGACAAAACGATGGATGGAAGAATTAGGGATTGACACAGATGTGACGGTGCAACCGAATCGGTCTTTAGCAGACTATCAGGGGGATTGGGAGGCGAGCCGTAAGACGGTAGTTTGGATCGCAGTTGATGGTAAAATTGAGGGGATTTTGGGTATTGCTGATGCCCTCAAACCTGCTTCAGCTGAGGTGGTGAAATCCTTGAAGCGGTTGGGATTAGAGGTAGTAATGCTAACGGGAGATAATCAACAAACTGCTGATGCGATCGCAAACGAGGTTGGCATCCATCGGGTATTTGCTCAAGTCCGACCAGATCAAAAAGCTAGCATGATCTCTACTCTCCAAAAAGAAGGCAAAACTGTAGCAATGGTAGGGGATGGGATTAATGATGCCCCAGCTCTGGCTCAAGCAGACGTGGGGATTGCCATTGGTACAGGTACTGATGTTGCGATCGCAGCCTCTGATATTACCCTAATCTCGGGAGATTTACAAGGCATCATTACAGCCATTCAACTAAGTCGTGCTACCTTCAGCACCATTCGCACTAACCTCTTTTTTGCCTTTATCTACAATGTACTAGGAATTCCGATTGCGGCTGGTGTGTTATTCCCGATCTTTGGCTGGTTACTCAATCCCATTATTGCTGGTGCAGCGATGGCATTTAGTTCAGTATCTGTGGTAACTAATGCATTGCGATTACGGAATTTTAAGCCCATTTCTGGGTTATGAGACACTGTTATTGGTGGGTTACGGCGGATAGGTCGGTTAAAAGGTCAGCTTTTAGAGTATTCGCCGCCTAACCCACCCTAGCATTGGATGTAAGTAATCTAACCAGCTGTTTGTGTGAGCTACTGTCTCAATCCCAACTGCCCTAAGCCTTACAATCCTGATGGCAACAAGTTTTGCCAAACTTGCGGCACTAAACTCTTGTTAGGACAGCAATACCGCCCTATTAAGCTGATTGCAGCAGGAGGCTTTGGCAGAACGCTTTTGGCCATCGACGAGGGAAAAGCGTCTAAATCCTACTGTGTGATTAAGCAATTTTACCCCCAAGGTAATAATCATCCTACCAAAGCTGCTCGATTATTTCACCAGGAAGCCTTGCGCTTAGAACAGTTGGGCAAACACCCCCAGATTCCTGAACTCTTCGCCCATTTTGAACAAGATCATCACTGGTACATAGTTCAGGAATTTATCCATGGGGAAAATTTAGCTCAAGAGTTGGCAGCAACTGAACCATTCCGAGAAAGTCAGATTCGTAGACTCCTGAGTCAGTTGTTACCAGTGCTGCACTTTATCCACCAAGGTAAGGTAATTCATCGGGATATCAAGCCAGAGAATATCATTCGTCGTCGTATCCTCCGCCCCAGTGCTAGGCAGGAGGTTATCACTCCCCCAGACCTGGTACTAGTAGATTTTGGTGCAGCGAAGTATGCCACAGCCACTACCTTAGCCAAAACTGGCACAACTATTGGTAGTGCTGGTTATGCGGCTCCGGAACAAATCTTTGGTAAAGCAGTATTTGCCAGTGACATCTATAGTTTAGGAGTCACCTGCATTCATTTATTGACCCAAACTCAGCCATTTAATTTATACGATCCGATGGAAAATGGCTTTGTCTGGCGGGATTTTTTGGTCAATAATCCCGTCAGTAGACAATTGAGTCGGATTCTCGACAAAATGATTCAGAGTTCCATCAAGCTCAGGTATCAATCCGCGATCGCAGTGATGGACGATTTAGGAATCACCCAAGAAACCGAAGCTGGTCTTACCTGGGAGCCATTCCACCGTAATCAACTAACTCCCCAATCCACTGGTAAAACTAATCTAAAAACTAACTCTAGGCCACCAAGAGGTAATCCCAGGATTATCGTTTTTGCAGCAACCACTCTCAAAGGTCATTCCGATGAAATTTATTCTGTAGCCTTTAGCCCTGATGGACGTACCCTAGCCAGTGGGTGTAGGGACAAAACTATCAAGTTGTGGGAGTTGAAAACAGCCTGGGAAATCCTTACCTTTGGAGGTTGGTTTTCTAAGCATTCCGCTGAAGTACGTGCTGTAGCATTTAGTCCTAAAGGCAGGAGTCTTGCCAGTGGTAGCGCTGACCACACCATCAAACTCTGGAATGTCCGTACTGGTAAAGAGATGTTCACCTTCACAGGGCATTCCGGTGAGGTTAATTCCATTGCCTTTCACCCCCAAGGATACCACCTTGCCAGTGGCAGTAGTGATGGCACCATTAAGCTTTGGGATGTTCGTAGCCTTACGCAGCTCACTACTCTGACCGGACATTCATCATGGATTCATTCAGTAGCCTTTAGGCCAGATGGAAAAATCCTTGCTAGTGGTAGTGCTGACGCTACCATCAAGCTGTGGAGTGCCTTAAGTGGTCAGGAAATGCACACCTTTGAAGGGCATTCAGACCAGGTGCTTGCGATCGCTTTCACTCCCAATGGACAGACCCTAGCCAGTGCTAGTGCTGACGGTACTATCAAGCTTTGGGATATTGGCACTGCCCAGGAAATTACCACCCTCAACGGACATCTAGGTTGGGTTTATGCGATCGCATTTGACCGTAGTGGCCAAATACTCGCTAGTGGTAGTGCAGATACTACTATAAAGCTATGGGATGTTGATACAACTCAAGAAATTGGCACTCTCAACGGTCATTCAGACACCATTCATGCTCTTGCTTTTGGTCCGAATAACAGAACTCTTGCCAGTGGTAGTTTCGATAACACCATCAAGATTTGGCGCTAGGTAGCTAGGGGGCAACAGGCAATAGGCATGCAGGCAAAATACAAAAGGCAATAGGCAATACGATGATTAAGAACTAATAATTATACTTACGGTAAACATAATAACAAAAGCAAATTTTAAATACCAATGCAACTAATATCTGAAACCAAATATTATTCTACAGAAGACTATTTAAAACTAGAAGAAACAGCAGACTACAAGATTGAATATCGGGATGGAGAAATTATACCAATGACTGGTGGTACTACCAATCATAATCAAATTGCCCTTAATATTGCTACCCTTTTCAAACTTGGTTTAAAGGGAAAACAGTACAAAATTTATATTGGTGATGTGCGTTTGTGGATACCTCGTTACCGTCAGTATACCTATCCAGATGTTATGGTGATTCAAGGCGAACCGGTTTACACAGGTAAGGGGACAACTACAGTAATGAACCCGATGTTAATTGTCGAAGTTTTATCAAACTCTACTAAAAACTATGACCAAGGTGATAATTTTTTATACTATCGTTCTATCTCAGAATTCAAAGAATATATTCTAATCGAACAAAGTGAGTATCGTCTACTGCAATATAATAAAACTGCTACCAATCAATGGCAGTTCACTGAGTATGAATCAGAAAATTCCGTTATTTCTCTAAATTCCTTAGAGTTAAGCGTTTCTTTTCAAGATATTTACGAGGGAGTAAATTTTCAACTTACTCAAGATTAATTTTTTGATTAATCATTAAACTTGCTCCCTTCTGTACTATTTAAATAGTAAAGCTACCCTAAACCAAACAACCTTCAACCTTGGCCAAAAGGCCACGCTACGCGAACAACCAAACAACCTTCAACCTTCAACCTTAAACTGTCAACCTTGATAATGACTAGTAATTTTTTTAGCACAAAAGAAAAGTTCTTTGATCTGTGGGCACCAAACTACGACATCCTGTTCACCACAGTATTTTACCAAGCACTCCATAAACGGCTGTTAGAGTTTGTAGAACTCACAGATCACCCCAATGTATTAGACCTTGGCTGTGGTACAGGTCGTTTACTGAATCGTCTTGCTCAAGAGTTTCCCAATCTTCGAGGCACTGGGGTAGATTTATCTACTCAAATGCTCGCTCAAGCCCGACAAAAAAACCAGCATCGGCAGCGAATAATCTATAGAAAAGGCAATGCTGAATCTCTCCCCTTTGCTGACAGGGAATTTGAAGCAGTATTTAATACCATCAGCTTTTTACACTATCTCAATCCTCAACAAGTTTTTTCAGAAGTTAGTCGGGTCTTGGAACCCAAAGGACATTATTACTTAGTAGACTATACTGTTAGAAAGAGAAAAAAGTCTTTACCAATTTCCCCTAACCAGATTCGTTTCTATAGCCGACAGCAACGGGAAGAATTTGGCCAGGTAGCGGGTTTGTCATGCTTAGGACATCACCATCTCCTCGGACCCGTTGTGCTAAGTATCTTTGAAAAACATTAATAACTATTCCCTCTCCCCATACCTCCAATACATTCCAAAACTCCCTACTCCCTACTCCCTACTCCCTACTCCCTACTCCCGATTCCCTACTCCCTACTCCCGACTCCCGACTCCCTAACTAAAGCGCTATAACTACTGAATCACCTCATAGCACTCTGCCACAGATGCCCGTTTTTCCATAGCAGCCACCAGTGCTTCATAAGATTCCCAGTGTTCAGTAATCATACTAGTCGCTTGACGCTCAGCCCATCGTGCTTTCACTGAGTACTCACTAGCAGAAAAACCTAACCCTTCCAAAGCATCTCGGAGTTTTTCGCAGTCTTCTGCTCCGCCCTCAACACTCTCATAGACTATAGTTTCCGCAGCAATGCCTGCCATCCAAACCGTGCAAAATCGATCTAAGGTTAATCGCATTTCCCGAATACTAGAAGCCTTAGCCGATAGTGCCTCAGTATCAAACGTCACACCACCATTACCCAGTTGTCCCTGCTTCAAAGCTTCCCAAGCACTTAAGGTGTAACCAGTGATTGGAATACCAAGTAAGTAAGCCACCAGAAAATGACCCGCTTCATGGCGAATTATGCGTCCGCGATGTTCAGGATTGGTACTCGCCAATACATCTAACAGCAGCGTTAACCCTTTCCCTTGGAAGCTGAAGCCATCTAGGGTAACAAGACTCAAGACACCAAAAGTAGTTACCGCAGGGATTGCCGGAGAAATATTCAACAGTGGTCCTAGCAAAACCGAAAGGGTCATGCCAAAAACACCAATAGCAATTAAATTCAGCGCAATTTGTTGCATTTGTTCTTGGTTACTTGTTACTTCATTGTTAGTTATATCATGTTTTTGGTAACAATTATGAATAGTAGGAAATAGGAAACAGGGAACAGGGAACATGGAATAGGGAATAGGGAATAGGGAACATGAAACAGATAACCGACAAATAGTAGGGATATTAACTACTTTTTATAAACAAATTTTTTGGATAAATGTTTATATAAACATGAGATAAAATTTTTATGATTAATTGCAATTTTTACTGTCCATCCAAGTATCCAAGCCTTTCATCCTTGATATTTAAACCTTGGCCAAAAGGCCACGCTACGGAACCAGATAACCTACCCTACGGGAACCCTAAAGGTGAACAACTTTTAAGAATTAAGAATTAAGAATTAAGAATTAAGAATTAAGAATTTTACATTCTGCATTCTACATTCTTAATTCTGCATTCTACATTCTTAATTCTGCATTCTACATTCTTAATTCTGCATTCTACATTCTACATTCTACATTCTGCATTCTACATTCTGCATTCTACATTCTACATTCTACATTCTACATTCTGCATTCTACATTCTGACAGACAACCTTCATACTTGATCCTCAAACTTTGGTGTATCCGATGGAGGAGAAGGAGCAGGAGTAGGTTTCTTACCTTTGTAGAACGTTTCCAAGCTCTTGGTATCTCCCACAAACCTCCAGTGCCAAGGCTCATAACTAATTCCTTGGGGATTGTCTCTAGGAAAAGACAACTCAAAGCTGTAGAAAGCCGCATTCTTTTCCAACCACTTAAAGGCTGCCGTATTCTCAAACTCAGGATTAAGGTTAGTAGCTGGTGTCATGCCATCCCCAATATCGATCGCATAACCAGTGTGATGCTCACTGTAGCCAGGAGGAGCACTTACTTCAGCCCGTTTACTAGCCACCTGTCCTCGCTGTTCCTTTACTTGAAAAAACAGGTACTTTTGCTGTTCCACAGAACGGAAACCGGAAATTGGCACTAGGATTATCCCCTGTCTTCTTGCTGCTGCTGCCATTGCTTTGTATTTCCGAGCTGCTGCAGCCTCCAGTTTGATCCGGCCATCACGGGTAATTGGTTGCAGTTGTGAGCTTAGGACTTCAGAGTAGGGTAAGTGTCCCAGAATGTTATTACCATCATTCCCCCTAGTGTTTAGACTAGCTTGTGGATTCTGTGAACTAGCTTCTGTCTCACTTTGAGTCGATGTTGCTTCACCAGACTTGGACTGAGCTTCAGGAGTTGGTTCCATTGGAATCAGGCTAAAGGCGATTCCTCCTATTGCTAATAGTCCAATAATGAGTAAGGTAACCTGCCAACGAGACCGGGGTTTAATATCCTGTCTATCCCTTACTGCCTCGGGAATATCATCTACTGGTACCTCTGTTACCTCAGAAAGGTTTGCTGGTTCGCCCGGGAGACCTGCGTTATTCAATAGTCCACTCCTGCACTGACATCCAAATTATTACATTTATTTATTACATACTTATAGTTACTGAAAATCCCAGCAGTGTCAGCGGATCAACTGGATTACTTGACCAATCGTTCCAGAATTGTTATCGTAAAGATACGAGTTCAGCAACGGTAATGGCAAGGCACAAAACCTTTGACCCAGAAGATGTCCTAGAAAAAGCCATGGAAACCTTTTGGCTTTATGGCTATGAAGGGACCTCAATGCAGGACTTGGTCAAAACCATGGGGATTAACCGAGGCAGTCTATACGACACCTTTGGTGACAAACGTTCCCTATTCCTCGCTGCGATCGCTCATTACAACGATACCTGTGTTAAAAATGCGATCGCATCCCTAGAAGCCCCCACAGCCTCAAAGCAAGCCATTATCGACTTTTTCTACAACCTCATCGAAGGGGCTGTAGACGATAAAGACCATCGAGGCTGCTTGCTCACCAACACCGCTGTTGAACTGTGTCCCCACGATCCACAGACTAAATCCCGGATTACTGCTAATTTGCGCTCAGTGGAAAACGCTTTTAAAAAAGCCTTATCCACAGCAAGGGAGCAAGGGGAAATCACAACCAACCATGACCTTCAGGCATTAGCCCAATATTTCACCAGTAGTATACAAGGGTTGCGGGTTATCTCCAAAGTCAACCCAGACCCAGAAACCCTAAGAGCTATTGTCAAGGTCATACTTTCCGTTCTCGATTGAGAGAGTAAATTGACAGAGTAAATTGACAGAGTAAATTGACAGAGTAAATTTTTTTGCTCTTAATTGGAACGATTGTTCAAATATCATCTAACCAGGAGGAAATCATGACCTTAAGCCAAGACTTGATTAACCTAAATACCCAGCTTCGCGCTAAGCAACCAGAAGAAGCCAAAGCCATCATGGCAAAAGCAGGGGAAGACCTCGCTAATTCTGGCATTGTAGACAATAGCCTCAATGTTGGCGACAAAGTCCCTAACTTTACCCTGCCTAATGCTGTAGGTAAACTGGTAGAATTGCAAGACCTACTAGCCATCGGAGCCGTAGTCATTTCCTTCTACCGGGGTCAGTGGTGTCCTTACTGCAACCTAGAATTACGAGCATTGCAGCAATTCTTACCAGAAATTCAGAAATTAGGTGCAACCCTAGTCGCTATTTCCCCTCAAACTCCCGATAATTCCCTATCCACTACAGAGAAAAACCACCTAACCTTTGAAGTACTAAGCGATGTTGGGAATAAGATTGCCAAAGAGTTTGGTCTAGTCTTCACCGTACCAGAAGAACTCCGACCAGTTTATCAAAGCTTTGGCATTGATTTACCTGCCCACAACGGCGATGAAACCTTTGAATTACCCATTGCCGCCACCTATGTGATTAATTCCGATGGAACCATCACCCATGCCTTCGTTGACCTAGATTACACCAAGCGACTTGACCCAGAAGAGATTGTCAGGGCATTACAAACCCTGGCTGTAGCCGTATAAGTAGCTCAATAAAAATCGTAAGCATTAGCTGACGGCTGAATGCTTACGACACAGCAGCAATTCTTGATATCAAACTACTTAGTGCCAGCCTGTCTTCATACAGCAAATCAATAATGCTGAATTCATCAATATTTCAGTCAACAGTCAACAATCATTCCTAGTTTAGGAGAAATTGAACTATGTCAGAAACAGCCAAATATATTACCCTAAATTACGATAACTTTGAAACCGAAGTGCTCAACAGCTCCATTCCAGTCATAGTAGATTTTTGGGCACCATGGTGTGGTCCTTGTCGGGTAATGAATCCAATCGTCACTGAATTAGCCACAGAATTTGATGGAGTTGTCAAAGTAGGCAAATTAAATGTTGATGACTACGAACAACTAGCCAGCCAGTATCACATTGAAGCAATTCCTTCCCTATTGTTCTTCAACCAAGGTAAAGTAGTTGAACGGTTTGAAGGTCTTGTGCGTAAAGCGACTCTGGTTGACAAAATTAATGCCCTAACTAATCTCATTTCTGTTTAAGGAGGTAACATAGGATTATCGGATAATGGGTAATGGTTAATAGTTTAAAGGTAATAGCTAATTGTCCATTACCCATTACCTTTAGGGAGTCAAAATTTGTGGCAAGCACTTAGATAAATTCAGGGATAAATTGATAGAAAATAATCATGATTGAGCTATATACCTTTTCCACACCTAACGGACGGAAACCTGCTATCATGCTCGAAGAAGTAGGACTTCCCTACACCGTTCACAAAATTGACATAACCAAGGGAGAACAGTTTACTCCCGAATATGTAGCAATCAATCCCAATAGTAAAATTCCTGCTATCCTTGACCAGGATACTGGTATCAAAGTTTTCGAGTCAGGAGCAATCCTAATTTATTTAGCAGAGAAGACAGACAAGTTGTTGCCAACTGATACAGCAGCAAGAATACAAGTGATTGAATGGTTGATGTTCCAGATGGCAAGCGTTGGACCAATGTTTGGTCAACTGAGTCACTTCCGACGCTTTGCCCCAGAACAGATTCCCTATGCTATTGATCGCTATGAAAAAGAAACCCTACGTCTGTTTGGTGTCTTAGATCAGCAATTAGCAAAACAGGAATTCATTGTTGGAGATTACTCCATTGCCGACATAGCTACCTATCCTTGGGTAGCTGCCTATGAGTATTTGGGAGTCACCCTAGATAACCATCCCCACCTCAAACTTTGGGTCGAGACAATGCAGCAGCGACCCGCTGTGGAAAGGGGCATGGCAGTTTAAAGGTTTGTTGAAAGTTGAAAGTTGAAAGTTGAAAGTTGAAAGTTGAAAGTTAAAAGTTGAAAGTTAAAAGTTGAAAGTTCAACCTTGGCCTTTCGGCCACGCGTTCGCGTTCAACCTTCAACGTTATTAATCCTAGGTGGGCAGTGCCTATCAAGCCTATTAACAGCTGATCTGATCTGTCTGGTGCACTGCCCACCCTACATGAACTTACTGAAACTCAAGGATCTACTTTGATTGAACAATTTAAAAGTAATAATTCTGAGTTAAAACTCTTTGAAATAGGGGATGATAAGAGCTACTTTATAAAGTAACTATAAAGAGCTCAAATCCCTTGACAGATATGGATTTCAGGGAACAGGGCTAAACCGAGGCCGAATTCTTGAAAGCCTTGCAGCGCCATGGTTATAGCTTCGTTTACCAATCAGCTCTGAGAACTGTGATAATTAAGCGAATTTCGTTTAAAATTAAGAGCTGATAAACTTTGCTTACAAATATTACAAAACTTAGGTGTTTTTTATTACGCTGTAGATGTAGTAAAGCTCAAAAAAATCAAGTTTTTAGGCTAATTTATATTTCTTTTCACAGAGAAAAAAAGTCAGGAGTGAATCATGGTTACTTTCGCGGATTTAGGCACTTTCACCAGGAATTTCATCAGCCGCAATGGGGAGTTTAGGCTCTTAGACCGCACTGATGTGTTTAAGTTTAGGGTCTCAAACAACGGTCAAATTAAACTCAATCTATACAATATTAGTGCTGGTGATAATGCTAACTTCAGACTCTACCGGAACACTAAGAATAATGGCATCTTGGACTTTGGCAAGCAAAAGGTGGCTAGCTTTTTACAGGGTAGCAATGCTAACGATGTGATCAACTACAGTGCTAGCAGTGGGACTTACTTTGCCCAGGTCAGACCCTACGCTTCTGGTAGCAATGGCATTGTTTCCGATGATTTAGAGTTACCTGAAAGTACTACCACTACTGGAATTACTGCAACTACTAAACCAAATACCTATCAGCCCTTGAGCCCGAACCAAGTCTTTTCCCTCAACAGCAATCCAGACGCAGACCACGTTATTTACCTTGACTTTGATGGTCATACTACCACAAATACCCCATGGAACCAGAACTTCGGGAATTCCATTGTGACCCCTGCCTATGACACGGATGGGGATACTTCAAATTTTTCCACTGCTGAAACAGAGACCATTTGGCGCATTTGGCAACGGGTGGCCGAAGACTTTAGTCCCTTTAATGTCAATGTGACTACTGCCCAACCGTCCGATGACCAACTCAAAAAAACTAGTAATAGTGATTCCCAATGGGGCATTCGCGTTGTGATTGGGGGAGATGGTTCCTGGTTTCAAGAAGGTACCGGTGGTGTGGGTTATATTAATTCATTCAACTGGAACAGTGATACCCCCACCTTTGTTTTTTCAGAGAATCGCGCTGGAGGCAGTGAGAAAGCGGTGGCTGAAACTATTAGCCATGAGGTAGCTCATACCTTGGGTCTTACACATGACGGTAATTTAACCAACGAGTACTACAATGGTCATGGCAATGGCAGTGTCGAAACAGGGTGGGCTCCTATTATGGGAGAGGGCAACGATAGAAATCTAACTCAATGGAGCAAGGGTGAGTATATCGGTGCCAGCAACCAAGAAGATGACCTAGACATCATCACTGGGCAAAATGGTTTTGGCTATCGCCTGGACGATTATAGTAACAGTCTCATCGGTGCAGCAGCGCTATCTTTCAATGATGGTCAGGTGGAAACTTATGGCATTATTGAACAAAATAACGACATTGACTGGTTCACGTTCAATTCAACAACGGGCAACATAGCCCTAGATATTCAGCCTTTTGAGCGAGGACCTAATTTAGACATTCTGGCTAGGCTATATAATGCTTCCGGTCAACTGATTAGCTCTTCTAATCCCATCGGTTCTCTGTCCGCTAGCTTTAATCTTAACCTCTATCCAGGACAGTATTATCTAAGCATTGATGGTACTGGCCAAGGAAACTTAGTTACCGGATATAGTGATTACGGCAGCTTAGGACAATACTCTATTACTGGGACGGTTGCTTAGACTCTGCAATCTAATGCTTTAGAAACTTTCTTCAACATCTTCTGATATCAAAGGGGATGTTGAGAATTTAGACGAGTTTAACGCTTCCTCACCCAACTCCGAAATTATGCTACCAACTGCAAATAATCTTTGGTGTCCACCTCTGCTAAAAATACCTCAATTTACCCTATAGGTAAACCAGGAAAAGCCAAACTTTATTGACAAAGACTATATTCTCGATATCGTAACTGATAAATCTCAAAAGATTCACCATCATAACGCCAAACTTCTGAAACCCCTAACTCTGCATACACAGCAAAACGGTTCATAGAACTACTGGTAATATCAATTTATACTACTAAATCTGGAGCTGGAGCGGGGGAGCATGTCAACTTTGTAATTAGGTACATAGATCCCCCCTAACCCCCCTTAAAAAAGGGGGGAATTAGATTGAAAAGTCCCCCTTATTAAGGGAAACGGGGGATCTGAATCAGGGATTAACAAAACTGACATGCACCCCTGTAGCGGTTTCTAAGTTAATCCTTTTTTTGCCCTTAATTAGGCTAATCTTTTGGATATAAAAGTTTTTAGAGAACTTCGGAATAGGGAATAGGGAATAGGGAATAGGGAATAGGGAATAGGGAATAGGGAATAGGGAATAGGGAATAGAGCAGTTGGCATTCAACATAAGTATTGATTATTGCAAATATATAAGTGGACTGTATCTTTTTTGTCCAATTTTATTAATTAACTTATAGGCAAATGGCTAGATCACCTACATTCAATGTTCTTAACCCTACTCCCTACTCCCTACTCCCTACTCCCTAAAACCCAGAACAAAATTACCTCAACCAATTGAGAACTGCTATCTTACTTCAGCGTCTCCTTAAACCTATCCTCAAACTGATCTTTAGTGATCTTGCCAGCTTCTAGGTCTTCATAGAGGGTTTGAATTTTTTCTGCCAGCTGCTGATCTGCATCTGGGTCTTCAAGCAGGGCTTTTTGCTTTTTCTTAAGGGGACGAAACAACCAAGGCTCGATAAATCCTGACTTCGGTTCTTGCCATAACCCTTTTCCTTGGCGTTCCGCATCTGCCTCTGCCAACAGAAGAGAGATAGCCATCTCACGAGGGCACTTACTAAAATAATCGTAATAAATCAGTGCTAATCCTTCTTTGACTAAACTATGCTGAAGAAATGTGCCATCCAATAAGTAAACTTCGCCAATCCTACGATTGTAGCGAGTGTCGATGTCGGTAATTCTCAATTTAACTTTATTACCATTTTCTTCTACCAACTGTTTGACCCAGTCTTTACCTTCGTTGCCCCACTTAAATTGACTTTGATAGAGGGCATTGTCCTGATTTTTATCCTCAAGTTTTTTGTAACCCCACCCCTTAGGAGTTTCTGGTGCATCAATGTAAACGAAGCGCACTGTAATCTCTTCTCCGGAGCCATCAATCACATCAATGGTGTCAGCATCGGAAACTTTCTTAACAGCGTAGGTCTCTAGGGACTCAAAGTATGGCGGTACTTGAGGAGCAACTGACCCTACTTTACTTAAAATTTCACTAATCAAGTCTGTCATGGCGTAAATCGTATCAGGACTCAGATAAAAGTAATCGGTGAACAGGCCATCAGTGCCTCAAATCAACAGCCGATGCTATTCTAGATTTAAGACTAACCATAGCAAAACACTTACTGGCTGTCCATTCCCTTCAATAATCCCACAACGGGAGCAACGCCAGATGAGGGAGGTCACTTATTTCCCTGTCCGTTCCACCAGTAACCTTCAAGACAGGTGTTACCAGATTGATATATCATAGGAATTCGTGATAATTGTTAAAAACAACACCAAATCGAGAAGCGTTGCTGGTGATCAGGGATTTCTTGATCTCAAACCCAGTTGAAACCCCTTGTGTACAAGCGGCGGGGATAAAAACAAGTTAGGGGCGTGATTCCCCTTGTCTACTAAATTTGTGACGAGGAATCATACACCTCAAAAGCTAGTTGACTAGATAAGGATTTTCTAGCAGTGTTTGGTGCTGAAAAAAAAACCTAGCTGGCTCCCCATCAGGCACTACATCAAGGCTTAAGTCTAATCAAAGTCAGCCTTGGAGTTTTGCTCCGGAGCGAACGGTACGATGTTTTCAATTATATGAAGACTTGATATCGTAGCTTGTTTCCTTCTTGCTTTAGCTGAGGGAGAGTTCAAGTTGGCAGTCGCCAGTTTTTCATCAAGGCTCTTAACTAACTGCTGCTTCCGGTTTTTTCCCATTTGCTCAATGGGTGATTCTGCTGTTTCTAGAACGTTTATCTATAGTTCTGTAAAGTACTCAACTGTAATACCCACTATTGGAGGAAAAACGATGATTCGAGAGTTCATGAACAGAAATTTTCGACACTTTAATGCAGCCGTGTGTGTTCAGGCGGCTGAAGGATGGGTGAAACACCTGGAATCTGGTAATAAAATGTTTCTGACTATGGCTGGTGCCATGAGTACAGCAGAGCTCGGTATCTCTCTGGCTGAAATGATTCGCCAAGACAAGGTACATGCCATTTGCTGTACCGGAGCCAATCTTGAAGAGGATATATTCAATCTGGTTGCCCACGCTAAATATAAGAGATTACCGGATTATCGTTCACTGAAACCAGAAGAGGAAAAGGCTCTTTTTGAGTCCGGTATGAATCGAGTTACTGATACCTGTATTCCTGAAGAAGAAGCGATGAGGAAAATTGAACGGCATCTGCTGAAACTGTGGAAAGCAGCTGATCAATCTGGCCAAAGCTTTTTCCCATACGAGTTCATTTATAAACTTATTGAAAGTCAAGAGCTTAAAGACTATTATGAAATTGATCCTCGTGACTCATGGGTGATGGCAGCATGGCAGAAACAAATTCCTATTTTTGTTCCTGGATGGGAGGATTCAACTCTGGGAAATTTCTTGGTTTCTGAAGTTATTAAAGGAAATATCAGTCGCTTGAATGTTGTGCGGAGCGGTCTTGAGCTGATGGTATTTCTTGTTAATTGGTATAAGGAAAATACCAGAGATTTTTCCATGGGATTCTTTCAAATTGGGGGTGGCATTGCTGGAGATTTTCCCATCTGCGTTGTGCCACTGATCCACCAGGATCTCAAGGAAGACTGTAAGTTGTGGAGTTACTTCGCCCAAATTAGCGATTGTACCACCTCATACGGTTCCTACAGTGGCGCACTACCTAGTGAAAAGATTAGTTGGGGCAAACTTGATACGGACACCCCTAGTTACGTGATTGAATCGGATGCATCAATTGTAGCTCCGCTGATTTTTAATTACGTCCTGGGTCAGTAAAATCATGTCCGGTTGAATACTTACACGCTTGTGCCCAATCGAAGCCATTTGGCAGAAGTAAAGGAATAAGGTTTAATCGGAGATGGTTTTTTATCACTAATTATCCGGACATGATATAAACCTAGAAGTGATTATTTAGGGTAGTTGCGTCAAAGCCTTTACCCCGCCTTCTTTCGTGAAGCGATCGCGTATGGGTTGGGTAGCGCTAATCCCGTTATATAGCACTAAGGTGGTTTGCAGTATAGAAATTTCCGTAGATAGGGCTATTGACCTAACACCTGCTGGAAATTTTCCCCATGGCAATTTCCTTATCCCCACTGCCCTAATAAATTGTATGATAATAGTTTTGGGAAATCTTTAGTAAAGATAGTACACAATATAGTACAGAGGAACTTATATGGCTCGATATAGAGGCCCGCGTCTGCGGGTGGTTCGCCGCCTGGGTGATTTGCCCGGCTTAAGTCGTAAAACACCCCGCCGTGCCTATCCCCCAGGTCAACATGGTCAAAACCGTAGGAAACGCTCAGAATATGCGATCCGTCTCGAAGAAAAGCAGAAACTCCGCTATAACTACGGAGTGACTGAAAAGCAGTTAATTCGCTATGTCCGTAAAGCTCGTCGAGCCACCGGTTCCACTGGACAAGCTTTGCTGCAACTGCTAGAAATGCGACTGGATAACACAGTCTTCCGCATGGGTATGGGAGGTACCATCCCAGCTGCTCGTCAGCTCGTGAATCACGGTCATGTTACTGTAAATGGTCAAGTAGTTAATATTGCTAGCTATCAGTGTCGCCCTGGGGATGTGATTGCGGTTAGAAACCGTGATCAATCCCGCCGTCTAGTAGAACGCAACTTGGAATTTCCTGGCTTAGCAAACCTTCCTAGCCATTTAGAGTTTGATAAGAACACCTTCACTGGGAAGGTGAATGGGATTATTGATCGGGAATGGGTAGCATTACAAATTAACGAGCTACTGGTGGTTGAGTACTACTCCAGGAAAGTCTAACCCGGGTTGAAAGTTAACAGGTTGAACGCGATCGCGTTCAACCTGACTAACCTGTAACCTAAAAAACTATCCGCCAATTTGTGACATCGTCCTTGTATATAAACCATCGGTACCAGAGTCTCTCTCCTTGAAATTGATTTCTGGTTTAATCATCAGCAACTGTCTGACCTGCTCTCTTAAGTCAGCGGTATCAACGCCGCTGCGTAGAGCAGTTTTTAAGTCAACTTGACCTTGTTCATTAAGTAGGCAGGGACGCAGCCAACCATCAGCAGATAGACGCATCCGATTGCAGCGATCGCAAAAACATTCTGACATCTGACTAATAAATCCCAGGGTGCCCTTGGCACCAGAAATCTGGAACACATCAGCTGGGCCATTACCCCGGACACTTGATTCTATCAAACCCCAGCGTTCACGAATCCGTTGCCGTAATTCTTCCGAAGGTACCCACGCCCGCTCACCAAATAGCTGGGAGTTCCCGATGGGCATAAACTCGATAAATCGAACGTGCCAGGAGCGGTCAATGGTTAGAGCAGCTAAATCCAGCACTTCCTGGTCATTAACTCCTGGAATTACCACCACATTCAGCTTTAACGGGTCAAATCCAACCTGATGGGCAGCTTTTATCCCTTCCCAAGTCTGTTCCCAGCGCGAACGTCCCCGATTGCCAATAATTTTGTGAAATGTCTCTCGATTGAGGGAGTCCAGACTAATATTAATCCGCCGTAAACCCGCCTGGTAGAGTTCCTTTGCCATACCAGCCAGTAAAAAGGCATTGGTAGTCATGGCTAAATCTTGTGTTTCGGGTAAAGATGCGATCGCTCTAACTAACTCCACTACACCTGGACGCAATAGGGGTTCACCTCCGGTGAGGCGAAACTTTCTAAATCCTACCGGGATAAACACCTCCTTGAGCAGAGTCAGCAGTTCTTGATCAGTGAGTAATTCTTGCCGTAGGATATAGTCAAGTTCTGCTCCTTGAGGCATACAGTACTGACAACGGAAGTTGCAGCGGTCAATCAAGCTAATCCGGAGATAGTCTACAGTATTCATAATTGCTGGGAGGATGGGGTTTCAAAGGGTTTTGGTAATAGGTTATACGTATTCCGGAATCTGTCTCTTAGCCCTTGTAGCTAATGCTATGCAGCATCTCTTCCCAAGAATCCAGTGATACTGCAACGGTTAGGGTGCATTCCTTTTCTTGCAAAGCCTATTATGTGACCCTCAAGGGATTGTCACAATTGCTTACTCATGGTGTCCTCCCGTACCTAAAATCGAGAAGAAACTACCAGTATCCTAGATTTAGGGGAAATGACCGACAAACCAGATTTTCTTCTATACGCACAACACGGATGGGCGGATAACTCTAAAGCGATGGCAAGCCTTGCCCAATCCTTAGCCACATCCCGCACTGCCATCATTACTCCCGATCTCGGTTGGTTCAAAACTTGGCTCTGGATAGAACCCCTAATCAACCAACTCGAACACATCGTCTTAGATACCATTGTCACTTATCCCCAAACACCAATCCGAATTATTGGTCATTCCATGGGTGGCTTAATTTGGCTAGAACTCCTCAGCCGTCACCGAGACTGGTGGTCACAAGTAGAATCCTTAGTGTTGATTGGTTCTCCTATTGGTGGTGCAGATCTAGCTAGAATTATAGACCCCTTTGGCATTGGTATTGGTATCGCAAAGGATTTAGGTATCAACCGCCGACAACTAGCAGAGTCCATTGGCGCAGTGATTCCCACATTAGTAATAGCTGGTGATAGTGATCATGGTAGCGACGGCACGATAACAATAGAGACAACCAAGTTTTCTCCTAGTCAATTCGTTTGTTTACCTAATCTGCGTCATGCTGCTCTCAAAAATCATCCGTTAGTCGCAGCAGAAATCCAGAAATTTTGGGCGAATCCAGTTATCACACAATCTCCTCCACCAGGAGACTTTATTACTAGCTTAATTCGACAATTACACTCAGTCCCAGGTATGACTGATGGTCATGGTCGAAATTTTAAGCGAGCCAAAACTTATATAACATTTAAAAATGGCATTTCCATTCGGACTTGGCAGAATCCTTTACTAATACACCATGTATTTGTGGCTAGCCCTGAAGGAGACTGTCTCTACAGTGGTTTTGTAGGTTGGATACATACTCAAGCCTTATATCAAACCCTTGGAAATATTATAGCAAAGGGAACAGGGAGCAGGGAGTAGGGAGTAGGGAGTAGGGAGTAGGGAGTAGGGAGTAGGGAGTAGGGAATAGGGCATCAAAAATTATCACAATTCCTACACGGATTAGTATTGTTAGTTTAAAATTGTTACTAAAAAAAATAATTAAAAAATTTATAATAAATCAATATTTACCTGGAATAATACCTTGCCGATAGTGAATGTAAGCAGAAACAAATTAATATCACACTGGATATTATAGGGATAAACAAATCTCAACAGACAGCAAATTAAATAGATTTTTGCCTCTTATTTATAAAAAAAAACTACCGCTAATGTAGATTTTATTAACATTACATAATAAGTAGGTTAAACACTATATAATACAAATAAAGTTAATCACTTATCAACTAGTTTGGGGATTTTTGGTAATTGGTAATCGGTAACTACAAATTACCAATTACCAATTACCAATTAGACAATGAAGAACTAAGCGATCGCAAATTTTACCTGGTTACATGACCACCTCCCTACCTAAATCTGGATATACCTTACCCGTATTCGCCTGTGCCTCAGCAATAGCCGCCCTCCATAAGTTACGCAACGACCAACCTGTGGAAACGGTGTCAGTGGACTTAATTAACCCTCCTGAAACCGTAGACATTCCCATTGAGCAAGTGGCTAGGATTCGAGAAGGGGTAGCGCTAGCTATCACTCACTCTAACCCTGGTGATAACCTTGACCTTACCCGTAATACCCCGATTTGGGCAGTCGTAGAATGGGGTTCCTCCGAGCAAACTAAATCGATACAGTTATTAGGGGGTGAAGGAATTGGACGACAAATCAATGCCGGAGGGAAACCAGCCATCTATGCTTACGCTAAGAAACTATTGCACCATAACTTGAGTTGTCTGCTAGTAGCGCCAGAGAAAATTCAGGTGACGATTATCTTGCCGGAAGGGCGGAAGTTGGCACAGCGTACTTCTAATTCTGCCTTTGGTGTAGTAGAAGGACTTTCCCTACTAGGAACTACTGGCATTTCCCAGCCTCTGAGTGCTCCTGGTCAATTAGCTGCTTACCAGGAGGAATTAAAAGCAAAAGCCAGCAAATTGCTAAAAGAGCAATCCTCCTCACATTCATCAACACTAGTGTTCTGTGTGGGAGAAAATGGCTTAGATTTGGCGCGAGGCTTGGGGATTAATCCCGAGCGGCTGGTAAAAACAGCTAATTGGCTTGGACCGTTGTTGGTAGCAGCTGGGTACTGCCAGGTGCCAGAAATTTTGTTATTTGGCTATCATGGTAAGTTAATTAAACTGGCAGGAGGAATTTTTCATACTCACCACCACCTAGCTGATGGACGACTGGAAATTATCACCGCTCACTGTGCGCAGTTAGGAGTACCAACCCCACTGATCAGGCAAGTATTTGGCAGTCAAACCACTGAAGCTGCTCTCAATTGTCTGCGTCAATGGGATCAGACTCAGGGCACTGATTGGGTCAATCAGGTTTATCATGCGATCGCATTAACCATTGACCAACGCTGCTTTGACTACATCCGCAAACACAGTGAGCACCATATCCAGGTAGGCTCTGTATTGTTCGATCGCGATCGCAAAATTATTGTTACCAGTCCCACAGGTTGCACATTAATTTCAAATTTGTGATAAATTTTTATAAATCTTAATACATTGGCGGGCGGATCTTGTAGCCGAACCCAATGTATGATAAATTAACTTGATTATCAGCTGAAACTTCGCATTTCAGGACATATAGACTGAAACCCTGAAAAATCTCATGACTAGAAGTCACGAGATTGTCAACAGACATACCACTGCCAGGCAGGTCTATGAAGTGCGTGTGGGAGTGGAAACTGACATAACCGTAAACAGATTGAGTTCTGTATCGTCGATGAGAGTCTACGACTCAGACTAACTGGTTAATGCCAGCGCTACCATCCACATCAAAGTGTTGGGGCGTTGAAGGATTAATTTACGGAAACCATCAGCTTTCAACCTATCTGTTCATAGCAATCAATTTATGCTGCCAAGAAGAACACCTAGGCAGCGACCTGTTCGTACATTCACACAACTAAACATGACGAACACAGCAGTAACCCTAAGGACCAACAAACTATCTTACCAGAAAGAGGCATTGGCTGTAGCCTCTCTAGCAGAGCAGTTGAATCGCCAGATGATTGTGATTCTGGACTTCGGCTCTCAATACTCGGAACTGATTGCTCGTCGCATTCGCGAGACTAACGTTTACTCCGAGGTGCTATCCTATCAGACCACAGCTGAACAGCTACAGCAGCTTCATCCCAAGGGCATCATTCTATCTGGAGGCCCCAATTCCGTCTATGACGATGGTGCTCCCCTATGTGACCCAGAAATTTGGAATCTAGGTATACCCGTGCTAGGGGTTTGCTATGGGATGCAGTTGATGGTGCAACAACTAGGTGGAACAGTTACCAGGGCAAAAAAAGCTGAGTATGGTAAAGCCGCCTTACTAATTGATCACCCCACTGACTTACTGAGCAATGTGCGAGACCACTCAACCATGTGGATGAGCCACGGGGATTCCTGTGTGACTTTGCCAGATGGGTTTGAAGTCCTTGCCCATACTCAGAATACCCCTTGTGCGACCATCGCTAACTATCAGAAAAAACTTTATGGCGTGCAATTCCATCCAGAAGTTGTGCATTCAACCGATGGTATTGCCCTAATCCGTAACTTTGTTTACAGCATCTGCGAGTGTGAACCCACTTGGACCACTGCTGCTTTTATCGAGGAAGCAATTCGAGAAGTGCGTGCCAAAGTTGGGGAAAAACGGGTTCTGCTGGCTCTGTCTGGTGGAGTAGATTCGTCTACCCTTGCTTTCTTACTCCATCGCGCCATTGGGGATAAACTAACTTGTATGTTTATTGACCAAGGCTTCATGCGCAAAGGCGAGCCAGAGCAGTTGGTGAAGCTATTTGAGGAAGAATTTTCTATTCAAGTAGAGTATGTAAACGCTCGCGATCGCTTTTTGGATCGCCTTGCTGGTGTCACTGACCCAGAAGAAAAGCGTCGCCGCATCGGTCACGAATTCATTCGCGTCTTTGAAGAAGAATCCCAACGTCTTGGTCCATTTGATTATTTAGCTCAGGGTACCCTATATCCGGATGTGATTGAATCAGCCCATACCAACGTTGATCCCAAAACCGGTGAGCGGGTAGCTGTGAAAATCAAGAGCCATCATAATGTCGGAGGCTTACCCAAAAACCTACGCTTCAAGCTGGTAGAACCATTACGCAAGCTATTTAAAGACGAAGTGCGCCAACTCGGTCGTGACCTCCGCTTGCCAGAAGCGATTGTGCGCCGACATCCCTTCCCCGGACCAGGATTGGCGATTCGCATCATTGGTGAAGTGACCCCAGAACGGTTGAATATTCTGCGGGATGCTGATTTTATCGTTCGAGATGAAATTCGCCGACAGGGGATGTATAACGACTTTTGGCAAGCCTTTGCCGTGTTGCTCCCAATACGCAGTGTGGGAGTAATGGGGGACAAGCGCACTTACGCTCATCCGATTGTATTGCGCTTTGTTTCCAGTGAAGATGGTATGACCGCTGACTGGTCACGAGTACCTTATGAGTTACTTGAAACTATTTCCAACCGGATTGTTAATGAAGTCAAGGGAGTTAATCGGGTAGTCTATGATATTACCTCCAAACCCCCTGGAACCATAGAGTGGGAATAGTTTCTTCAAAGCGTGATTAGTGATTAGTGATTAGTGATTAGTGATTAGCCATTCTTCATTGGTCAGATGACGTAAGCATTCAGCCGTCAGCCCTGAGCCATTCGCGTAGCGTGGCCATAGTCCAAGGCTCACGCTACTTGAGGTGCTTATTTTATTCAAAACCACCTCAAGTAGCGTGGCCACAGGCAAATGGCTGATACGCGACACGCTGATAGCTGATAGCTGATACCAAATCCGGTTATTATAGGTTACTTACCTAAATCCTCAAATCAAGTCTAGGCAAAGACTTTGATGGTTTTGAATATAGTCTTATTAAACCGGATTTGGTATGATAGCTGAATGCTTACCAGATGACTAATCACTAAACAATATAAAACCAAAGTTTCCAGTTTAGTGGAACTTCGGTTGATACACTATGGCAAAAGCAATAAGTAGTCGGACAAAATAAATCGCACTGTATTAAGTTTTGTAAAGGATTGATAAGTCTAACATTACGTGACCCGATGTCAATTTTCAAAAAGCAAGACCTAGAGCAGTTGAAAATCGTAAAAATCTTCAAAAAAACCGGCCATGAAACAAATTAAATCACTTCAATATAACCAGAATCAGACCGAAGCAAAATGACAGAATACTGAGCACATGAGAGTGATTAACTATCCAGTCATTTTCTTAAATCAAACCTCAAAAATTAATTAAATCTAAATCTTTTGACCGCCAATCCATTCCGATTTTGTCTCGTCTGAATACCTGCCATTACAGCGACTGCGCGCTTCGTATTCATCCTCAAACATTTGACCAGCTAATTCATCTTCTTTCAGTCGTTGCTACTCCTTCTCAATTCGATTGAGTTCAGGAGAATAACTAGGTAACAATAATATATAGCGCTACGCGCAAGTCAGAAGTTATAAGTCAGAAGTCAAAAGCAAGCTAGGACTAGGTTTCGGAGTTTAGGAATGTCCTAACAGTAGCGCGTAGTGCTATATAAAGTCCAAGACTCTCCCATTTATCATAATTAGATTTCGTTAATTTACTTGTATGAATAGAACCTTGGTCTTGAACAACAACAGTTATTTTTCCAGTTTTATTTAATCTTTATTCTGCTTGTACTGCTTGCCAATTCATTAATTTGATCTAACTTTCGCTCTCTTGGTGCGCGTTCACGCTTAGCTTTGAAAAAGCCCTGGGTCGCACCGCTTTTAAAACTTTTGAAAGCCAATCCATACTCAAAACTTTTTCCTCTTTATAATAGTCCACATATATTTAATCTTTTACCTTTTTTTTTACCCGGCTCGTAACTACTCAGAGCAAAAAGTAGAGCTTGTTGAGAAAGATGTAAATCACAAGCTCCATCAAGTTAATGGTATATGTATATTGCCAGCTGTTGCAGACAGCGACCAGCCAAAATTAGGGCTTGAAAAGATTGAGATAAATTACAAGCCCTTGAAGTATTAAGTAGATGGCAATCCAGGCGGATCGCGACCAGCATTAGACAACAGTTCACACAAACTGTTAATCGCCGACGAACCTTTTAACCGCTTAGTTTCTAAGAAGCTAAACATTTGAGCAACTAACGAGCGCGCCCCAATCACTTCTAGCTCCACCACTAACTTTGCGATGTACTACTACAGGACGCAACCCTCGCTCGGCATCATTGTTGTCCGGTTTAACTTCGTATGGGAGTTAAAAATGTCAGGGTAAACGCATCTAACTTAAGTAAGTTTTCAAAAATCTATATTTCTCAATTTTAACTAGTAACAATCAAGCGATTGGAGCTGACTAAAAATTTTTGACCGCGTCCTCCCTTAGTTCCCGAAATGTTAACTCATAAATTTGGGTGCATATTCGGCTTATTCTCTTGGATAAAACTTGACTAACAAGTCCCTAGTTATTTACTGGCAGATGCTAAAATTTTGACTAAATAGTTATTGTCCATAGCAGCACGAAGCGCGTTTCATCTTTAAACTTCCTTTAAAGCTGGCTTCTTGTTTCATTATATAGCAATCCTAAATGAATTGTGATAATTTTGTTCCCTGTTCCCTACTCCCTACTCACTACTCCCTGTTCCCTGTTCCCTGTTCCCTGTTCCCTTTGGTATATTTAAAGCTAAACGACTTAGTAAAGCCAAGTTTTCATGAGAATTATCCTTGCGAATACGACTACTCTCTTCAGAGAAGGTGACATCTAATATCCAATGTAAGCTGTTTTAAATCCCCCAATGACTGCGGATAGCTTTAGCAATTTTATCAGCATTATTTTCCAAACTACTTATGTAAAAACGAACTTCAGTGGTTGTTTTATTCCACAAAAGTCGCTCACTGTCTTGATGCAGTCGCGTTCAAACCATGAGCGGCTGCATCAAGACAGAGCCTTTCCTATATATTTTGAATTACTTCCCAAATTAGGGTAAGCGCAATATTAATGAACAGAAAACTGCCCTATCTTCAGTGATGCCACTTTTAAAAAATTATAAAGGTCTATTAGGGGATAGATAATTTTGCTCACTCAAGCTGGCGCAGCATCTCCAGTCGTTGGGTGTATATTTCTGCTTACGTCTTAAGAATAACGAATTTATCGAAGTGAAAAATTATCTTTGGATTCAATTAAATAATTTAGGCGTAACACCAGGATTATCTTTGTTTCTCCAAGGAGTTAAAGTGACAAAAACCCGTGGGTTTATAAGTTTTAATGTCCCTTGTAAGTGGCAACGTAAAATTAAGGGAATAGCCCCAAAAGAAGCCTGGTTTATTCTGACAAATCTTGAGAGCTTAGAGTTGGCGATTTCAGCTTATAAAAAAAGATTTGATTCGTTGGCGAAGCCTGGTGAGCGAAGCGAGGCATGGAAATGTTTAGAGATTTTAAGACAGGTGGTTATAATATAGAGGAGACTAAGGTTGAAGGTAAACGACTTATTTCTCTAGTTTTATTAATTGCGATAGCTTACACTTCCTCAACTATTCAAGGTCAGCATATTAAAGCGATGCAGCAAGGGAACAGGGGAGGCAGCGCGGTCTTGGGGGTCTCCCCCGGAGACGAAACCTGATTACGTTGAGCCTTTATGGTTGGTAGGCTATGCAGATGCATGGTTAAAACTTATTGATTAAGGCGAGCCTGTCTTACGGTAACTATCGTCAAAGGCGACGCTTGGCCGTAGGCCACGCCAAAGGCGAACGCGAACAAACCATGAGCGACTGCCGTGGTTTCCCCCGGAGACAAAACCTTAGATAGTGGAGCCTTTATAGTTAGCAGGTTATGCAGAAAAGGGTTAAATATTTTTTAATAAGGCGACCCTATCTTACGGTAAATTCAAACCATGAGCGACTGCATCAATACACCATTTTTCATTTGTCAGACACGCCAACGAGTTCTTAAAAATTAGTCATGAAGTCATTATCTCATATTTGGTGCTCAACTTAACCTGGGTTGTGTTTAGCACATTTTTGCTTATTTGTCAATCTAATTTAGATGCGTTTGCCCTGCAACTTATCCCAAGTTTACTTAAAATTAATACTTAAAATTAATAGGGCTCTCCTAGAGTGGCTATGATAAATTCTGATCAAATAAGCGCTATAGTGCTTGCCCAGTAATGCTTTGAGTGATTGAAAAATGCAATTTCAATAAAAATGTATTTTTATAGCGGTTTTTCCCCTAATGAGGTACACATATTTTTTTACCTTTTCCCTCTTCTGACTTCACTGCTCCGAAGTCCCTGCTCCCTGCTCCCTAAAACCCGAAAACTTGTACCTTACTAGCTTAAAAAACGCTATAGTTGATTGAATCCCTTGCTATTTAAGGGGTTAAGCTCATTTCAACTACTAATTTACTATAATCAGTCTAGGAGAGCCATTAATACTTAAAATTAATCAGTAGTAACTGCTTACCCTATTAATCATTAACTCCATCACCCGTCATCTCTTCAAAGGGTAATATCTTTTCTGGACGCGCAACTTAGTATGAGGATTAGGTATAGCAGGTGTTAGAAGTCTTAGCCGGATCATTTCTTAGTAACTTATTCAGCTGAAGTTGAGGCGTTGAAATAGGTGTTGCTGGCAGACCCAACAGACAATCTAGACTTTCTGGTGAGACTGTAACAAACTGTAAACCAGCTCTATAGTTTGCTAGGGAATTTCCTTTAGATTCTTTGCACCACATGACTTTAACTGTAGCATTCACTGTGTGATTTTGTGGCAAGAAAAACTGTATTTTGATAACTTGACCGACTGGAATAGCTTTTTCACTGTAAATGCTGCAACCTCCTCGACTAATATTAACGACTGGATGACGAGCTGAGAAGAGACCAGCCAATCGATAAGAAATGGAGGTCTGTTGGCGAGGTGATCTTCTTTTTTCTCGCATGCTGTTGGCATTAATCATACCCTTGACATTGGTTAAGTAAAACGTTTCCCTGTCTTGATGCAAAGCGCAAGTGGGGGTTTACCCCAAGACCGTAATGGTGCGTTTACAGTCGTCGAATTAAATTCGCCACGGGTCGCACCTCTGCATCGCTTTTTATTTGTCCATTGTCTCAACCCCAGGTTTACGCTATGGTTCATCTATCTGTTTGAATCTGTATGGTTTTTGTATGAGTTTAAGAAGACATGAGATAATCGTAAGCATTTAGCGATCAGCTCTGGTCTACTAAGCTTTTGAAGCAAGGAAAACTTAGGCATTTGGCTGAGGACCGTGAGTATATGATTATTCGTGGGACTTCCCTCAAGAACCTGATAGCTGATACGCGACACGCGCTATAGCTGAAGTCAGGAGGCTAGACACTGCTCAGCTGCATGACGCTGTTGTAATAATGGAGGACACAATCTATGGCTTATTTCTGGTTCAAGGCGTTTCACTTCATTGGTGTAGTGGTTTGGTTTGCCGGTCTGTTTTATCTGGTGCGTCTGTTTGTCTATCATGCAGAGGCTTCACAAGAGCCCGAACCTGCCCAAACCATTCTCAAAAATCAGTATGAGATTATGGAAAAACGTCTCTATCACATAATTACTACCCCAGGTATGGTGGTAACGGTAGCGATGGCAATTGGTTTACTGCTAACAGAACCAGAAGTGCTCAAGCAAGGTTGGTTACATATCAAGCTGGCTTTTGTAGCCCTTTTACTGGTCTATCATTTCTATTGCGGTAGGATTATGCGACGGCTGGCTGCCAATGAATGCAGTTGGACTGGTCAGCAGTTTCGTGCTCTCAATGAGGCACCTACTGTCTTGCTGATGGTAATTGTTTTACTGGCAGTGTTTAAGAACAGTTTGCCTACAGATATTACCTCTTGGTTAATTCTTGCGATGATTATAGTAATGGCTGCCTCAATTCAGCTGTATGCCAAAAAGCGGAAGCGGGACAAAGAGAAAAGCTTGGCTACCACGTCCCAAGCAGAGCCTCAGCTTTGATTATCAGCTTTGATTAATAGTCATTGGGGACCGATGTTAGTCCCCACAGCAAAGTATAATCCCAATAGGAAAGTATAATAAGGACTTAATGTTTTTCCCCTTGAAGTTAACCGTTTACCGTTGACTTGAACTGCATCGGCTGGGTAGAATGTCTCGTTTATTTTTACCGACTTAACTTATCAACCACGATTAACAAACAATCGATTACATCTTAGAGTTGCCTTATGTCTGCTATACCACTTAAATTAAATCTTAATGATGGTTCGGTGTCTTTTCCATTCACCGCCGATGCTGCCAAAAAATTGCAAAGTGAGCTTTACCAACTGATGCAGAGTCTGAAAGCTGCTGCTCAGGTATCTAGTGGTGGTAGACCCAAGCCTCAAAAACCGATGGAGTACCAATTTACTGGGGATGTCTTTCTTGAGATTTTCTGCAATCCCAATATCTATCCTTCTCCATTTGCGGCTATTGTCTTAATTACTCTCAGAGATGATCGCATCCGCTTGAGTACGGAAGCTGAACTGACTCGTGTGGTAGAAGATGTTAACCTGTATTTGGAACAAGTCAGCTGAAGGCTTGGGTGTCATTTCCAGCAACTGTTGTCGTGTCAGATCCTGCCTAATGTCTCTCAAGAAACTAAGGTCAGAGGCAACAGGCGGGTCAGAGGCAACAGGGGGAGATGGTTAAGATGGGGAAGAATTTGTTAACCGTTTCGGCTCTTCCATAGCAGATGCACTGCACGTCCGTGGGACGTTCTTAAGAAAAAATTTATGGGAAATCGTTAGTATAAATGAACTCCAACAATCTCCTGGAATTACTGCAAACTGGGTTTCGCGCCTCCTTGGGGGCAACAGCCTCTTTCGTTGAAACCCTGCAAGACCCTGACAAGCGTGAAGAAAGTCTGGCTCAGTTTCAGTCAGATTTCAATCAACAGATGACTGAGTGGGCGGAAAAAGGAGAGACTACTGAACTTGAAGCCCGACGTTTTATTGAGCAGATGTGGAATCAACCAGGTAATTCCGTGGATCCACCGACAACAGGTACCTCCAGTGATCCTACTGCACCATCATCTAACAATCCTGTTCAGTCCAATGCACAGGATGATATTGAGGAACTGACAACACAACTTGCTGATCTTCGTAAGGAGTTAGAGGAGTTGCGTAAATCAGACAGTAATAGTTAGATTTACGCGGAGCGTGAAAAAACTCAGGTCTGAGTGGGAGACTAGAGCGGGAGCCTAATAGGCAAGAAATCAAGCACGGGAAACAGAAACTCCGCTCAATCTCTGACATTTCTGTTCCCATCTAATAGATTTACCCACTCAGCGCTGAGATACCATCAACTCAAGGCTTTTTACTAAAAATGGCAGCTTTGTTACTCCCCAACACCATTCCCTGAAGTTTGCTGAGATCTACTCAACCGCTGACGGTTGCCCAACCAATCCGGTAAGTCACTATAGCCTTTATCGGTGGCATTGATGGGGTTTTGCTGGTTACCGACTTGATCGCACTTTTTTGTCTAAGGATCAGCTTCTATGCTGTGTCACTGAGGTCCCTTAGTCATTTTCCCATTGTTGAGAACCGATCAGGTCAGCAATGCGGTCTCTTAGCAGGAATTCGCACTGCTCTAGCTCACACTCCACACACAGCCATTCTCGAGCTGGAATATATTGGCAAAGAACGTAAATGGGCTGTTGACGACTGACAAATCCTTTATCCACCAAGCGACGTGCTTCGTCTTGGATCACATCGATTGAGTAACGGATAGAAGGGGTAGATGGCACTGTGTTAACACTCATGGATATCTTATCAGCTTGATCTAAAAAACGGGGATACGATTATATTAATCCAAATTTATTTACTGTGAACTAAAATTATTTCAGTATAAGAAGTTACCATTGACCAAGATTTGTTGATAAGGATCTTCAAATACCTTGGGCAAGTTGTCAAAGTCTAACCCATGCTCAGCTAAAATGCCTACTGGGTTATGACTGAGCCATTGGTCATTGGCTGTAGGAGCTACCTTTCTCTCAAGCCCCCTATCTCTATATCGACCACCTGGCTGCCAAACCCTTCTGATCAACCCAATCAGATAACATTGGTTTGGTAATCAGAATATGGGATATATTTTAGAGACTGTTTGTTAAATAAAGCTTAAATGGGTTGGATCGGGGGCGAGTACTTTAGCAGTGCGACCTTGGTCGGGTTTCCCGACAAGCGTGAACGCGCACCAACAGAAAAGCTTATCTTCTAACAGAGCTGTCCGCCGTAACCCACCCATATTCATTACTCTAGCTGTCTTAAGATTTACTTTATAAATAGTCTTTTATAAAGAGTCTCTCAATAATCAGGGAATAGGGGATAGGAGTAAAGCTGGAATTCTCGGTGTTTTTTGAGATTGGATTGGGTATTTTGTCAACTCCTATTAATTGACCAGAGCTATATGGTTATGTTATATTTCCGTCTTTTTTAAAAAAAATCTTTACTATCGGTATTGCAGTAGTTCATATCCATCTTGTCCTCTGATCAAGCTGTAGAGGGGCAAATTGGCAAAAATTAGCTTAAAACTCCATAAAAATTAAATAAATCTCACAAAAGTATCTATTGTTGAGCTTTCGGGTAACAATGCTTCAAGAGCGATCGCTTGAGCTGCTGGCATCTGCCCGTAAGAAAATACATATGGTGTTTCCGGTGGCAACTCGGGCAGGAACTGCTCTAACACATAAGGACTACCGTAAATCACCAGAGCTTGTAAATTCCCAGTTTTTAACAACATCTTAAACCATGCCCTAGCTACTGCTGTCAATCCAGCACTACCCCGAAACGGGTTACCTCGGATAAATAGCTGTAGCAGAGTAGATTTAGCACCAACAAAATTATCTACTACTTCCGAAGGTAGGGTAGTGTGACTATCAACCAGTTGGAGTTTGTAACCCAGCCTTCTTGGTAAAGCGACTGCTGGTGTGTGCTGTCCCAAAAAGTTACAAGCTAAGAGATCATCGACCAAAATTAGATTACGTAACGGTTGATTACTGCTGCTTGGTATTGATGCTGAAGCTAGAAAACCTCTAGTTATCTGGGAAGCCTGGAGAATATCGGCTACAGTCGTTAGGGTGGTTGGTTGAGCTAGTTGCGAGAGCCAATTGGGGTTGGGTTGAAATGTTATCGGTTGTTGAGCTGGATCATCGTCTAAGCCCGACTCCAGGACAGGTTGTGAGGGTGGGTTTTGTAGAGATGGTATTTGTTGTGCAGCGGAGTGTTCGTCTAAACCCTCTCTTTGACAGTGATAGCCCACTTTACGTTTTGCACGACTGATGCGCTCTACTGATGCCTGAATCCGCTCCCGTGAGATCCGTCCTTGTTCGACTGCTTGACAGACTGCCTCAATTGCTGTCTCGGGATTAACGGGCATCAAGAGAATATCAGCACCGGCTTCTACAGCCATGACTGTGGCTTCATCGGCACCATAGCGATTAGCAATTGCCCCCATCACTAGAGCATCGGTCACAATCAATCCTTCAAATCCCAAGTCTGTGCGCAACAGTTGAGTCAAAATTCGCTCAGAGAGGGTGGCTGGGTGTTGGTCATCCCAAGCTGTAATTAGGAGGTGAGCGGTCATGATGGCATCTACCCCAGCAGCGATCGCATTGGTAAAGGGAGGCAATTCGACGGTAGCTAGTCGGGGGGGTGAGTGGGGCAAGACTGGTAAATCCAGATGGGAATCTGTCGCGGTATCCCCATGACCGGGAAAATGCTTGGCAGTTGTTAAGACTGGATAGGGTCGGGTTCCTTGGATAAAGGCAGAAGCCAATTGGCTAACGATTTGAGGGTTATCACCAAAGGACCGGACATTGATCACAGGATTTTTGGAATTGTTGTTGACATCAACAACTGGTGCCAGGATCCAGTTAATCCCAATGGCCAACGCTTCAGTAGCGGTGATTTCTCCCATGGTACGGACATACTGCAAAGCTGGCTCAGGATCGTTTTGGGCAATCGCTCCCAGTGCCATCGGTGGGGGAAACCAGGTGGCACCGGCAAACCTTTGACCCACACCTTCTTCAATATCAGCAGCGATCAGTAAGGGAATTTTTGCCCACTCTTGGAGTTGTTTCGACCTGAGGGCGAGTTCCACAGCACTCCCGCCTAGTAAAATAACACCCCCAATACCTAACTCTTGCAACCAACGCTGCAATTGTTCAGCTGGGGGTTCCCAAATCGGATACTGAATTTGGTGATCAAATAGGTAGCCGGATGCTCGAACCACTACCATTTGCGCTACCTGTTCTGCTAGGGAAAGGTTTTTTAGATCAGGCAGTGACTTTGGGAGAGAATTCAAGCTTGTGCTCCAGAAATATCGTCTTCGAGTTGCTTGCTCTGGCGTTCTTGAGAAAGCTGATTCAGTAAGTTCAGCATCTGATCGCCTCCTTCGAGACCACGGTCTTCAATAAACATGACCTCTGGTGTGCGGCGCAGGCGAATCCGCCGACCTAGTTCTCGGCGGACATAACCTGTAGCTGATTTTAATCCAGCCATTGTTTTAGATCTTGCCTCATCAGTTCCATAGATGCTGACATAGATCTTAGCGTGCTGCAAGTCACCAGAGACATCAACGTTGGTAATGCTAACCATTCCACTACCGACCCGGTCATCTTTGATATCGTTAAGCAACATTTGACTAACCTCCTGCTGAATTAAGGAGGAAACCCGAAAAACACGGCGATTTGTAGTCATGACGTTCCCTTTGTTAAAGTATGGGCATCATCGAAAGCTGCGCGCACCCAGTCTAAACCTAGTCTAAACCTAGTCTAAACCGGACTGAAGCCGAGCATCCCACGTAGGGTGAAAACCATGAATAGAGAAACTCCTACGGCTATGCCAATTAATGCGATCGCAGTTAGGGGGCGGTTCAGTAGTGGTTTTACCAGCAAAAACACGGAATAGAATATCCCTAGAGTAATACTGATTAGATAGCGTGGGTAACGAGATACATTTTTAAAAAAGTCTTCCATTATCCTATAAACTCTTATAGTGCCATTTTTAATACTGGTAGCACTTTTTTAGCTTCTTCCGTACTTATTCTGGTAATTTGTCATAAACAATGCCAAAAATTTCCCCCCTCTTAGTAAGGGGGGATTAAGGGGAGTTAGCACAGGATAAGTAGGGGCTTTACCCTACAATCACTTACTCAACTCCTTGAGGCAAAAGCTCTCGGTTTTCCTTACGACTGACTTGCACCTTACCCTCTTCATTGACATCAACATAGGCAATATCTCCTTCCTTAATGCGACTGGAGAGAATTTCTTCTGCCAGCACATCCTCCAACAACCGCATGATTGCTCGGCGTAATGGTCTGGCCCCGTAGCTGGGGTTGTAACCCTCTTCGATCAAACGGTCTTTGAATTTCTCGCTGACTTCTAGAGTAATGCCTTGTTCGTACAAACGACCAAACACTTCTTTTAACAGAATCTTGGCAATGTCCTTGACTTCTTCTTTGGTCAACTGACGGAAGACGATAATCTCATCTAAACGATTCAGGAACTCTGGGCGGAAGTACTGTTTAAGTTCTTCGTTCACTAGATTCCGAATTCGATTATATTGGGATTCCGCTTGATTATCGCTGAACTCGAAGCCCAGTTGTCCGCCACCCTTTTCAATAACCTTGGAACCGATATTCGAGGTCATGATCAGCAGGGTGTTTTTAAAGTCTACCGTCCGACCCTTGGAGTCAGTCAACCGCCCATCCTCTAGGATTTGCAGCAGCATATTGAACACATCTGGGTGTGCCTTTTCAATTTCATCGAACAGCACTACTGTGTAAGGACGACGTCGCACTGCCTCAGTTAGTTGACCACCTTCGTTGTAGCCCACATATCCAGGAGGCGAACCTACCAACTTACTAACGGTATGGCGCTCCATGTATTCGGACATATCTAGGCGCACCATGGCTTCTTCAGACCCGAAGAAGTAAGCTGCCAATGATTTAGCTAATTCTGTCTTACCGACCCCTGTAGGTCCAGAGAAGACAAAACTGGCAATCGGACGGTTGGGATTCTTTAAGCCTACCCTAGCTCGACGAATTGCTCGGGAAACGGCTTTAACCGCATCTTCCTGACCAATCAGGCGTTGATGCAGGGTATCTTCCATGTGCAGTAGTTTCTCTGACTCTGATTCAGTCAGTTTTTGTACCGGCACACCAGTCCAAGAAGCAACAATGTGAGCAATGTCCTCTTCATCTACAACTGGGCTGTCATCAGTACCCCGAGACTCGCTCTTCTTGCTTTGGGCAATTGAGCGAATTTCCGCCTTTATTTCCATTTCGCGATCACGTAGTTCCCCAGCTCGATCAAAGTCCTGGGAGCGTACCGCATCATCTTTTTCTTTTAGGACCTGACGCAGTTCTTTATCTAGCTCTTTTGCTGCTGGGGGCAACTGGGAGTTAATCAAACGCACTCGGCTTCCTGCTTCATCGATCAGGTCAATTGCCTTATCTGGCAGGTAACGGTCGGAAATATAACGGTCTGAGAGGTTTGCTGCTGCTTCGAGAGCCTCATCGGAAATTTTCAATTTGTGGTGTTGCTCGTAGCGCTCCCGCAAGCCGTATAGAATCTCAATAGTTTCTTCTACTGACGGTTCACCGACCATTACTGGTTGGAAACGACGTTCTAAGGCTGCATCCCGCTCAATGTGTTTGCGGTACTCATCCAAAGTTGTCGCTCCAATGCACTGCAATTCTCCCCTTGCTAAGGCTGGTTTGAGGATATTTGCCGCATCAATTGCGCCTTCAGCTGCACCTGCACCAATCAGGGTATGAACCTCGTCAATCACCAGGATTACGTTAGATGCCTGACGAATTTCATCCATAATTTTTTTCAGGCGTTCTTCAAACTCACCCCGGTATTTGGTTCCAGCGACCAGTAAGCCAATATCGAGGGTAACGACTCGCTTTTCTTCCAAAATGTCTGGAACATCATTGTTAGCGATTCGTTGGGCTAAGCCTTCTGCGATCGCCGTTTTTCCTACCCCTGGTTCTCCGATCAATACTGGGTTATTCTTGGTACGGCGTCCCAATATCTGGATTACCCGTTCTATTTCCTTTTCCCGTCCTACTACTGGATCTAGCTTGCCTTCACTAGCCATCTGGGTTAGGTTCGAGCCAAACTCATCGAGAGTAGGAGTCTTTGTACGACCTTGAGAGGCTCCTGCTGTGACTTCCGCCGTTTCACCCAACATTCGGATAACTTGGGTTCTGACTTTAGACAGGTCTACTCCTAGGTTTTCCAAAACCCTAGCCGCTACGCCTTCTCCCTCCCGTATTAGCCCTAGTAGCAGATGTTCTGTACCAATGTAGTTATGGCCTAGCTGGCGAGCTTCTTCTAGGGATAGCTCCAGAACCCGCTTTGCTCTGGGGGTAAAGGGGATTTCGACAGCAACGAAGCCGGAACCCCTGCCAATAATTTTCTCAACTTCAATCCGAGCGTCTTTGAGATTTACGCCCATAGATTTGAGGACCTTGGCAGCTACGCCAGTTCCTTCTCCGATCAGACCCAGGAGGATTTGCTCTGTGCCTACGAAATTATGACCTAGGCGACGTGCTTCTTCCTGAGCCAGCATGATCACCTTAATGGCTTTTTCTGTAAAGCGTTCAAACATGGCGTATTCCCATCACCTGTTGCATGCCCGTGTAAGCTGATTCTAGCACAGGTAAATCAGCCCACCGTTTATTTTTACACAACTCCCAGCAATTGAAACAGTTATTTACTTACTTCCGATGCCATTTCTAGTTATTAGCCATTAACCAATTTCCAGGTCAATAGCTGCCAAGCGCTGTTTAATTTCCTGGTAACAATCGGCCATTGTTTTCTCAAATTCAGGGCTTTTCAGACCCCCTCGCCATAGAATCAGAGCATCCTCCCCAGTGTCTTTGTAATAGTTTCTACGTCGTCCAGCTTCAGTGAAGCCGAACTTTTGGTAAAGAGCTAGTGCTGCTTGATTAGATGGTTTCACCTCTAAGGTTGCCCACTCTAAATTACGCTGTTTAGCATCCTGTAGCAATGAATAAAGCAGTAATTGACCCAAACCTTGACGTTGGTAGTCAGGATGCACTGCCAGAATAATAATATGGGCTTCCTCCAAAATTGACCAAAAACAACCTAAGCCTACCAGGCAATTGGGTAATGAGGTGATGGGAACACCTGTGCCTTCAAGCAAAGTTTCTTTTTTGTCCCCTTTTGGAGGAGCTTCCAAAGCCAACAACTGACTGTTGGGGCTATCCAACTCTCGCTCGTAACCCGACCGAGTCCAAAGTCCACCAAAACACAGCTGATCCAGTGCCACTGCAGCACTTAGGTGCTCTGCTTTGAGGGGTTTAAGTTTTAAGACAGTCACAGCCTTCAATTGTACACTGATTAACGAGACGCAAGTTCCAACTGTAAAGCAAAATCAGGAAAATAATTACATAATGCTATCGACTCAACCCACTCAGGTTCAGAATTCAGGGCTTCAGTATCTCAATTCATCTATCACTCCAGACCCAAACAATGGTGGGTCAAACCCCTCACCGAATCATAAACTGCTCCCTCTAACCGCCAAAGTTAACAGCCGTGACTGCTTGGAAATTGGTTGTTGCGATGTGACGACTCTAGTCGAGCAATTTGGCTCCCCCCTTTACATTGTGGACGAAGTAACCTTTAGAACTGCTTGTCATCAGTATCGGGAAGCCTTTGCTAACTACTACCCCGGAGAATCTCTAGTCCTCTACGCTTCTAAAGCCTGGAATTGTTTAGCAATTTGTGCGATCGCAAACTCTGAAAGCCTCGGAATCGATGTGGTTTCTGGTGGTGAACTCTACACTGCTCTACAAGCTGGTGTTAGTGCTGACAAACTCTATTTCCATGGCAATAATAAATCTACCAGTGAACTGGAGCTAGCTACCGAGAGTGGCTGCACCATCGTAGTGGATAACTGGCTGGAGTTAAAAGCCCTGGCTTCGTTACCACAAGAGAGTATCCGGATCATGATTCGATTGACCCCAGGGATCGAGTGTCACACCCACGATTACATTCGCACGGGTCACCTAGACAGTAAGTTTGGCTTTGATCCCGATACCTGGGATGAAGTTTTTACCTTTATCAGCCAACACCCAACCCTCAACTTTGTTGGTTTACACGCCCACATTGGCTCTCAGATTTTTGAGAGCCAACCCCATCAAGATCTGGCGAAAGTGCTAGTCGAGTGTATTGTTAAAGCGGCTGACTACGATTTGCGAGTAGAACAGATCAATGTAGGAGGAGGCTTAGGGATTTGTTATCTAGAATCCGATGACCCTCCTACTATTGATGATTGGGTCAAGGGAGTCTGTGACTCCGTTGTTGCTGCTTGCACTTCTCGGCAACTCGTCCTACCGAAACTGCTATCGGAACCCGGGCGTTCCATTGTTGGTCCAGCCTGTGTCACCGCCTACACTCTGGGGAGTTCTAAAGTCATCCCCGAAATCCGGACTTACTTGACAGTTGATGGAGGTATGTCAGATAATCCGCGTCCGATTACCTACCAATCCGTTTATCGCTCTGTGATTGCCAACCGGATGTCAGCTCCCCTAACCGAAAAAATCACAATTGCTGGTAAACATTGTGAATCAGGGGACATTTTGATTAAAGATGCTACCTTACCTCAAACTCAGCCAGGAGATATTTTGGTGGTAATGGCTACTGGTGCCTACAATTACAGCATGGCATCTAATTACAATCGGTTACCCAGACCAGCAGCAGTTTTAGTCAAGGACGGAGAAGCCCAGGTGATTGTGCAGCGGGAAACTTACCAAGATTTAATTCGCCTAGATCGTTTGCCCGAACGACTCAGACCCAGAGCAGAAATTAGCTAAAAGCTAAAAGCTAAAAGCTAAAAGCTATTGGTTGTTGGTGGTTGACTTTTGGCTAACCGCCAATCATTAACCATTAACTTTTTAAGAGCTAATCACTTAGCTGACGCTAAAATCAAGCCAGTTCGACTCCATCTCCATCCTTAATTCTTTCCTGAACGTTCAATGCCTCCGTTGCCGGGTCCTGTTACTGACCATAGCTGGGCTCAGTCATTGTTGCTTCACAGCATCGATGTTGGGTTGGTTCTAGCCCTTACTTATCTTGTGCTCCTCATCATTGGGGAGCGCCGCACCTTATGGATGGTGCGAGGGCTAATTGTCCTGATGTTAGCCGCAGCAGTAAGTAATAGGTTAGGGTTGACGCTATTGAGTTTTGTGCTAGAAAAGTTGGTGGTTGGCTCAGCTGTGGCAATGGCTGTCATCTTCCAGTCAGAGTTTCGTCGATTTCTTGAACAGTTAGGTCGAGGAGAGATTGTGCAGTTGTTTCAAGGACAACGACGTCCCACTCCTAAGCCTGACAGTGTAATCAATGAAATCGTAGACGCGGTCAAAGAGTTGTCTCAAAATCGAGTTGGCGCTTTGATAACTTTAGAAACTAATGGTCCAATTGATGAGCGGGATGTTTCTGTACCGGGTGTTCAGCTAAATGCTGAAATTTCTAAAGAACTACTGCAAACCATTTTCCAAACAACTACGTTGTTACACGATGGAGCGGTATTAATTCGTGGCTCTCGGGTTGTAGCTGCGGGGGTAATTTTGCCTCTTTCTGAGCGCACAGCCTCTCGGAAGCTGGGGACCCGCCATCGGGCTGCGATGGGAATTACAGAACGTGTCGAAAATTGCCTTTGTATTGTTGTATCTGAAGAGACGGGTTCAATTTCTTTGGCGGAAAAAGGAGGATTGTACCGACCACTAACTAGCACGAGACTCAAACAATTGCTAGAGGAACGATTTTCCCCAGTCGTGGATCGTGAGGTAGTTGCTCCAGGTCTACGCAACCTAGGTCGCCAATTCAAGTCCCAGGGACGGGTGCTAGTTTCACGTTTCCTCCGTCTTCCATCATCAACGTCTCAAGAGAAAAAATAACTGCTATGCAAACTATCCTAAACAAATTACCAAGCGACCTTTCACCAGACCGTTTGCCTAGGCATGTGGCAGTGATTATGGATGGTAATGGTCGTTGGGCAAAACGCCGGGGACTACCTCGAGTTATAGGACATCGGCAAGGGGTGGAGGCTCTCAAAAAACTACTTCGTTGTTGTGATGATTGGGGAATCAAAGCCCTTACCGCCTATGCATTTTCTACAGAAAACTGGGGACGCCCCTTAGAAGAGGTGGAGTTTCTGATGACCTTGTTTGAGCGGGTTTTGGCTAGAGAACTTCAAGAAATGATGGAGGAGAATGTTCGGATTCAGTTTGTGGGAAATTTGACCGCCTTACCGCAATCGTTGCAAGCACAAATTGAGCATTCTATGAATGAAACTCTCAATAATACTGGCATTCAGTTTACTGTGGCTACTAACTACGGGGCCCGCCAGGAAATTATACAAGCCTGTCGAGCCATTGCTACTCAGGTCCAACTTGGTCACATCCAACCAGATGACATTGACGAAGCCCTATTTTCACGCCATCTCTACACTGCCAATATCTGTGACCCAGACTTGCTAATTCGCACTAGTGGGGAAATGCGCTTGAGCAATTTCCTACTTTGGCAAATGGCTTATGGGGAACTTTACATCACAGATACCCTATGGCCGGATTTTGACCGTGGACAGTTTCACCGTGCTTTGTCTACTTATCAGCAGCGTGAACGTCGGTTTGGAAAAGTCTAAGATAAGAATGGTGAAAGGTTTTTTAGTTGTTCGCTTTTGGCGTTCCTTGTAGGGTAGGTTTTTTAGTTGTTCGCCTAGGGAACAACCTTATAACTTTCAACCTTCTAACCTTGGCCAAAAGGCCACGCTACAAGGGACAACCTTATAACGTTCAACGACCGCAGACCCTTCACCTACTAAGGACCACAGAAAACTGCATCTTCTATATCTTTGCGGCTGAGGGAATACTTGAAAGATCGTTGAATATCTTGTCCATCTTCCCCAGACTTGACGTAGCGCACGATTAACTCCTCTACCTCAAGGCAAAGTTCTGCTTTCCAGGTAGGTCGATCAACACGCCAGCAATGTAGATCATTACTGTCTTGTTCACATCCTAGTATTTTCAGCCACCTCTCTATTTCAGGTAGAGGGTGGTTATACAAGGGGGTATCACCTGGCGGAAGTGTCATATCGAGTCCGATTAACTATTTATAATTCTTGGTGGTACATCAGTAGAAAATTGAACATTGTCAATGGTCACGTGACAATTTTCAATTAACAATTAAGACAATTAACAATTAAGACAATTAACATTTATGGGATAAACCCTATTATAAGGGATTAACATTATAAGGGATTAAACAGACTTAATATTATAAGTTATTCTTGATCAGTTATTCTGAGAGATGGGTTATCTGGGTATTTTGGGCTGATTGGTTATTAACCGGTATTTGACTATCCAAATTATCAGGTTTCGCCTGTTGAATAAAATTAATCTCGGGTAAGGTAAGCAAATCATTGCCACTGGGTTTAGAAATTAGCAGAGCAGATTCACCTTGGGTTAATCCAATCGCTATGGCTAGTAGTAAGCAGCCTAAAAAGGTTAGTCCTAAAATGAATAAGACAAAAATCTCCCCAGCTGAAAGGGGGCGGTCAGTGGGATCAAGGTAAGCTGAGGACGAGGAGCTTGGTGGCTTTTGATTAACTGGATTGTTTAAACTAGGGGGTGGCTGAATCACATTGAGGCGGGAATAACCAATTTTTTGGTCATAGATTGCTCGTCGCTCTGGATTACTCAGGGTAGCATAGGCTTGGTTCAGCTTTTGGAATTTAATCGTGGCAGTTTCAGTGGGTAAGTCGGTTGTATCAGGATGATAGCGCTTACTGAGTTGCCGATAGGCACGTCGGATAGCTATGGGTGATGCACTAGGGTGCAATCCCAGTATTTCGTAATAACTCGTGGAGTTTGGGCTTTCGCGATTCCTAATGTTTTGTCTGACCCGATCTTGTGCCACTGCAGTTTTATCCTAACTGGTTAGACAACGCTTTCGATTATTGTGACATTTGGAAGGATCCTGATCTTCTAATCATCCCACAAAATCCGACAATTTCGGTAAACTAAGCTTAACTTCACCTATTCTAGGCAACATGGGAACGGTTATCCTGACTCGTGCTTAGACGACTCCTTTTCAACTAAGGTTTAGCTAATTGCAATATCAAGAACTAAATTAGGTTAAATGTGACACGCCACGCCACGAATTGCTGACAACAACAGCCACCCCAAGGTATTAACCCGAAAATCAAACAGAGTTACATCCAGCAGATTGAATAGAGTACAGCTGCCAAAAGCCACCAGATAACTGAACAGAATTAAGTTGTCTTGATGCCCATCTTGTCTAGTGGTAGTGGTCGCAACGGTTGACCAAACCCTTAATAGTTGGATACCTTGTACTATAATCCAGCCAACTAAGCCACTCAACATCAGTGTGCCTGGGATGCCAGTTTCAGCAGTCAACATTAGAGGTAGATTATGGGGATGACCAAGCCAGACTTCCATTTGTGACTGGTAAAGAGGAGTGAAATTGCGTAACCCCCAACCAAACCAGGGACGCTCCTGAATCATTGACCAAGTAAATTTCCACTGGGTTGTCCTCAAGGTAGCGATGGGTCGGTTGGGATACAACTGGTCAGACAATCGCATCCAAAAGTATGCTGGGACAATACTACGCAGCCATTGACGCCCTAGGATTGGACCAAATGATGCCCACAGAATACTACCAACAGCAGCAGTAACTGCTGTCACCAGCCAGTACCAACCTAAGTAAAGGGCAAAGGCAAGGCAAGCCAAAACAGCGATTATCCAAGCATTGCGGGAGTTGGTCAAAACTAATGCGATCGCATTACCGATCACCACCACACTCAAGAACAACAGCGGATAATCGAATCGATGCCAGCTCCAACCCCTAGCTTGAAACCTCTCAATCCACAGCCCTATTCCTAAAATTAATGGTATTTGTAGATAAGCGGCTAGGATATTGGCATACGAAAACACTGAATCCATCCGATCTGGAGGATTACCGTTAGCTACCAAGGTTGAACCAAAGACTAGTGATAATACTTTTGGGCTAGTCCAACCCAAAACCATCTGAGCAAAACCCAGTATAGTTACTGCTAGGGAAGGAATAACTAGAATCCAGGCTAATTGCCTCAGCTGTGCTGGGGTTTTGATGAGGGTAGAGAAAGCAGCGAAAACGGCGAAGAAGGGGATAAAATTCCCTAAACCTAGGAACGCTTCTGTGGGGTTAAAGGCTAAGCTAGCAGTAATGAGCAACCAGATACTCAAAATAGCCAAGCCCCAGTTTAGGGGTTTTGAGATCATACTGGCGTAATTTTGCCGCCAAGTATCTCCCACAGCTAGAACTAACCCCACTGCCCCTAAAGCTGGAAACAGGGGAAAGATAAGAGTTCCCAGCTTAGCGCAGTTCCAACCTATTTGTAGGTGATTGTCTGAATGTCTATTCTTTCCCAATCTAGCCACTAAGCATTACTATGAATAAATCTAAACTGGTTCCCAGCACTCAGCACGAGTCAGGCGGATTTGTGCTAAGGTTAAGATTGTTGGAATAATCCGACCGTAGTTGGTTGCGATCGCTCTCCAGCCTAAGTCAACAAAGAAATAGCTCCACATGATCGGACCTAGGCAGGCAAAAACACTCCTAGTAACTCCATAACGAGCAGCACTTAGTGCCATTCCCTGTCGTGCTGTTTGTAGTGTAAAGTAGTTCTGAAACTGAGCTGCTGCTGCCAAACCTCCCTTCACTAGGGCTTGTTTAGCAACCTGATAGCGAGCGAAATGTAGGGCAAACTGGCGTGCAACCTGTTGTAGTATTATTGGCTTTAGAATCGAGGTCAATGCTAGGGCGCTACCACCTTTGAGTAAAAACTCGATAGGGTTGTGCTGGATTTGTACAGGTAAGGGTTCAGGGAGTTTTGACTTAGCTAAGCATTTCTGTACCTGTACTGTTAGGGATTGCTGCTCTTGGGTTGGTAAGCGTTTCCAGGTTTTCTCCATGAGGTGAAGAAATATTTCTGCTTCCAAGTCAGTTGTAGTCAGACGTTGAGAGTAAGGAATTTTGAGGTAACGACAAACTTGAATCAGGGCTTGTCGGTAGGTTACTTCCCTCGTCCGTCCCTTGAGTACTGTTACTCCATCTGCTGCCAAGAAGCGAAATCGCTCTTCCAGGGAATCCAACCAAGCTTCACGGTTTTGGCTTTGGATATCGATTGGCTCAGGGAGCTGAAGGTAATCTAACGGATTAAACCTACGACAGAATAGAATGTCTGTCACTTGTTGTAATTCTTCAACGGTTGCTAACTCTAACGCAGTTCTCAGCTCATCCAACGTTCTTCCCTCCACAACCCCGTTTTTTGTGCTGTCCTCTATTCTACTCCTATCAGTTTTCTAGTAGGAGTTTGAATCTACTTTGATGTAGTAAGCTGTTAGGCATTTGGCAGCTATGCTGAAGCGACGGGTTGGCCTTTATGGGGGGATTTGTCCCACTCGCGCTTTGCATCAAGACACGGACAAGAGTTTCAGCTTTTTTTTTGATTTAATAAAGCAATGCAGTCGGCTCCACTAGGACAAGGAGGGAATAAGGGAATTCCCGCCATGGGATTCTTGGGTATTGGCAGGTTTTAGAGGTGCAACTATTAGCCTTATAGCTCTCTAAACCTTGTCAAACATTATCCACTGTTTTATAATGAAATAAGTTAGTAACTTGTTTAACTTCGGAACACTACCGCCCAACGAAGAACTAAAAGCTTTGGCAGCTGGTCGTAAGTTAAGCGACGTAAAATAATGGACTGAGTGAAGTTACAGTGCGGTTTGAGAGTAGGCAGCAGAGCCTCCATTAAGAAAATTAGCGCAATGCTTTTGGCATTGCTTTGTCGGCAACAACCATTAGTTAAAACTAATGCTATACCATCGTCCTATCTGCTTGTGAGTAGGTTTGTACAGGTTAAATGTTGCACAAGCAATCGGATATGCTTAGTTTTGGTGTATTAGTATTTTATTGAAACAACACAAGTGTCAATCTCTTCATCTACTTCCCCAGAAGTTAGCACACTCCAGAAAACTTTAGTTACTATCGTTATCGCCATCTCCCCTTTGGGAGTAATTGCTGCGATAGTAGTTATGTTCCTTGAGAAACTGAACGTCCAGCCTCTCGATATTGGTCTTTTTCTCGGGATGTACATCCTGAATTTTATCGGGATTACCGTCGGGTATCACAGGCTTTTTAGCCATCGTGCCTTTCAGACTGGACCATTTATAAGGGCATTCTTAGCCATTGCTGGATGTATGGCAGCTCAAGGACCAGTAACTAGCTGGGTTCACCATCATCGCTGCCATCATATTTACTCTGACCAAGACGGAGACACTCACTCACCCCATCTTCACCAGGGAGGATTTTGGGGATTTATCCAAGGGTTTTGGCATTCCCATATTGCTTGGATTGTGAATGTGGATTGGCAGCCTCCCTATAAGTATGCTCCTGACCTAATCAAGGACAAGCTGATCCGAAGAATAGACAACCTCTACGTCTTTTGGGTATTGCTTTCCCTGTTAATTCCTGGTTTCCTGGGTGGAGTCTTGACTGGTTCTGTATCAGGAGTCTTAGGTGGTTTAATCTGGGGCGGAGCATTTCGGATTTTTCTGGTCCGTCAAATCACCTTTTGTGTCAACTCAGTTTGCCACCTGTGGGGAAAAGAGCTGTTTACTACCTCTGATATGAGCAAGAACAATCCTATCGTCGCCATCTTGACCCTTGGTGAAGGGTGGCACAATAATCACCATGCTTTTCCCAACTCAGCAAGATTTGGACATTATTGGTGGCAACTTGACCTGGGTTGGTTCTTCATCCTGCTGCTTCAGCGCTTAGGACTAGCCTGGAATGTCAAATTACCATCAAAAGACGAACTGCAACCTAGAAGCATCTAATCCCAGGATTAAGAATTTCAGGTGAACTACCCCTCGCTGCGCACGCCCGCGAGGGGCTTTCTAATTCACGGGGGACTGTCTTGTAGACACTTGATAGATAATCTCTCTAGATGTTCCCTCCCCCTGTTAAACTAGAAAAGGCTATGTTGCTCAAAGCTAAGGTTGTAAAGCCTTGGAATTCAAGACCAAGCTGCGCTATGGTCGTGGCTAGGATGTCAAATCCAGGAGAAAAACATTAGTGCTAACACTTGGCGTAAATATTGACCATATTGCGACAATTCGTCAGGCACGGCGCACTGTAGAACCTGACCCAGTGGCAGCAGCGGTTTTGGCAGAGCTTGCTGGTGCGGATGGCATCACCGCACATCTAAGAGAGGACCGACGTCACATTCAACAGAGGGACATTGCTCTGTTGAGACAAACGGTGCGAACTCATCTGAATTTGGAAATGGCACCTACCGATGAAATGGTAGCGATCGCTCTAGAGGTTAAACCCGATTACGTTACCCTCGTACCAGAAAAACGAGAAGAAGTGACTACCGAGGGAGGGCTAGATGTAGCAGGGCAAATGCCTCGCCTTAGTGAGGTTGTAGCCCAGTTACAGAGCGCTGGTATTCCCGTTAGCTTATTTATAGACGCTGATCCTGCCCAAATCGATGCTTCTGCTCAAACAAAAGCTAAATTTATTGAGCTTCATACGGGGAGTTATGCAGAAGCTACTGATGAAGTCAGTCAGGCTAAAGAATTAAAAGTTTTGGCCTCCGGATGCCAACAAGCGATTGCTGCTGGCTTACGAGTCAATGCTGGTCATGGTCTTACCTACTGGAATGTTTACCCGGTTGCTTGTATCGAAGGTATGGAAGAACTCAATATTGGTCATAGCATCATTGCTCGGGCATCTCTGGTGGGTATAGAACGGGCGGTTAGAGAAATGAAACAAGCGATGCAAGGTAAATTTTGAGCTTTCCTCAGTAACTGAAACTATGCAAACTTACTACTACGTTTTAGCCAGTCAAAAGTTCCTTGAAGAAGAACCATTGGAGGAAGTACTTCGGGAACGTACCAGGCACTACCATGAACAGGAAAAAGAAATAGACTTTTGGTTAGTCAACCAGCCAGCATTCTTGGAAAGTTCCCAAATGTCCCAGGTCAAGCAGGAGTGTCCGCAACCAGCAACGGCGATAATTTCTACTAATCCTAAGTTCATCACCTGGTTAAAGCTGCGCCTAGAATTTGTCAAAACTGGTGAATTTCAGGCACCATCAGATAGTATACCTGACCCTCTAGCGTCTCTGGCATCAGTTTGATGGTTAGTTTTTTGCTTCCAAGACAGTGGCTATAGGTCTACTTTCTAATCATCTATGACCAGGGAAACAATACAGTTTATTTTACAAATTTTCTCGATAGCACTGGCTGCTTTAGTTGGTGGTGTCTTTGATTCGGTTTATGCTCAACCAATAACTCCTCAATGCCAACCACCACAAAACGGCGAGTACATTTTGTTAGTGCTTAGCCGAATTAGGAAAAATCACGAACAAATTCAAAGAATTTTACCCAATAGCGCAAAAACTGATTTTTGTCAATATTTGGAAGACACAGTAACTCGGGTTGGCGGTTTCAGAGGCATTAACGATGCTAAAGATTGGGCACGCTATCTGGATCAGGTAGTGGGATACTCAGCTTTTGTAGTTCAATCTCCACCGTCAAGCCAACCTAGTACTACTATACAGCCTACTAATAGAGGTTATACTCCTCAGGGATTGGGTGATGGTTATGCAGTTCTGGTGGACTACTTCAATCAACCAGAAATGGCATCCCGACTAGAGCAACTACTGGGCGTCAATGTTGGCTTGGTTTCTTATGCTCAGCGACCTTACTTACTGACAGTACACACAACTAGTGAAACCCAAGCTAACTCAATCTTAAGGCGACTGAGCGCAGGGGGGTTTTGGGCAATGGTTGTTGATAGTCGCCGAGTTACCCTACTAAAACGTAAGGTGGTTCGCTTTTAACTAGTTCCGTTTGAACTAGGTAATGGCAAATTACTAATTAAAATTACCAAGAAGCGATGGTGAAAGCCCCTGTCTTTTTTGAAGCAGGGGATGAAACCGAGCGAGCCGTCACAGCAGACACATTTATGTGTCCTGTTTATAGTATAATCAGCAATTAGCGAGGAGGTGATGCCAGTGTACGGCTGTCAGCAAGTTTTATTGAGTCCAGATCTTGAGTTATTGGCGATTCTCAACTTTTTATGCACACAATCCCAGAGATTGACAAACATGGGAATCTACTTTGCCCGTCAACTCTACTTTAAAGCCAATCGCTACATCAGCAAGTTTGAGCTAGAAAAAGAATACAAGCCCAATCGTCACTATCAGGCACTTCACTCCCAAGCAGCACAACAAATACTTCGTTCGGTCTACGAGTCCTTTAAATCCTACAAAAGGCTGCAGGACGCATACCGAGAAGGAAAGATTGAGAATAGACCAAGACTACCCAAATATAGAAAAAAAGGAGGTTTGGCATTAGTTAGTTATCCAAAGCAAGCCTTAAGATTAATAGATGGAACCATAAGAATACCATTGGGCAGACAGGTAAAATCCTGGTTTGGCATTGATAGTTTTAGGTTGCCGATGGCGAGCAACCTGGAATTTGATGACATCAAAGAATTAAGAATACTGCCAAGAAATAAGTGTTTTTATGTAGAGTTTGTTTATCAAAAAGAAATAGAAACGCCCAGTGGTGAACCCGAGAATGTACTTGGGATTGACCCGGGATTGGATAACTGGCTAACCTGTGTTTCTAATGTAGGAACTAGCTTTATTATTGATGGCAAGCACATCAAATCGATGAATCGTTGGTATAACAAACAGATCTCAACAATCAAAGAAGGCAAGCCACAAGGGTTTTGGTCTAATAAATTAGCTACGATCACCGAAAAACGTAACCGTCAGATGCGCGATGGAATTAACAAAGCCGCCAGACTAGTTATAAAACATTGCTTAGAAAATAAAATCGGTCGGGTCGTTTTTGGTTGGAATAAAGGAAACAAAAACTCGATCGAGTTAGGAAAAAAAACTAACTCGGAATTTGTGCCAATACCTACAGCTAGACTGAAAGAGAGAATAGCCGGGCTTTGTGAACAGTATGGAATCGAGTTCATAGAAACAGAGGAAAGCTATACCAGTAAAGCATCGTTCTTAGATGGTGACTATCTGCCTAATTATGGTGAAAAACCCAATGATTGGAAACCGTCAGGGAGAAGAACGAAGCGCGGTTTATACCGAACCGCAATGAATTGGTATGTCAATGCGGATTGTAACGGTTCTGCCAATATAATACGCAAAGTAAGCAGAACGCTAGGTATTAGCCTAGACCGACTGGGTAGGGGCGTTTTGACTCGTCCCCACAGGGTATTCCTGTGGTCAGCTAATAAGAAAACAGTGTGGAGTGATGCGGATTCATCCCATCACGAAACATCCTTATTAGAATCCCCCGTCTTTTAAGCGGGGGAGTAGTCAACAATTAACACGATCAATAAGCCGTTGCTGCTATGCAAGAAATAGCGATACCTAACACCAAACCAACAAGCACCTGAAAGGGTGTATGACCTAATAATTCCTTAAGGCGGTCTTCTTTCAACTCTTTGTCTTCGCTAAACAACTCATCGATAATTTGGTTGAGAATTCGAGCTTGCTTACCGGCAGCTTGCCGGACACCAGCAGCATCATACATGACTATGATCGCAAACACTAAAGCGATCGCAAACTCTGGAGAAGCCCATCCTACTGTTTGTCCTACACCAAATGCCAAGGCAGTGACGAAGGCTGAGTGAGAACTAGGCATTCCACCAGCAGTCATCAGTACCCGAAGATTAGGTTTGCGATTTTTGGTTAGATCAACCAAAAACTTAAATAGTTGAGCCACCAGACAAGCAATGAGCGCAACCAGCAACACCTGGTTGTTTAGGATGTCGCTAAAGTCCTGCATAATTATTTACTTTAAATTGGTCATTGGTCATCGATAACTCAGCATTGGGGAAACGATGAAGTATGAAGGATCAAGTATGAATTATGAAGTATGTTCCCTGGATAGCGTCCCTTCTATGGTATAATTAAGGATGAAGTTTGTTTTTGGTGTTCCTGTAGGCTAGGATTAAACACTTCATCCTTTAACTTTCGTTGGCCTTACCCCAATACCAAGTACCTTAATGAGTGCGATTCACAATAAAGTCAGCGATCGCAATCAGGGGTTGAGCCTTTTCCCCAAAGGATTCCATTTGAGCTTTTGCCTCATTCACCAGCTCCTGGGCTTTTGTTTTTGATGCCTCTAGCCCCAAGAGACTAGGATAAGTTGCCTTTTGTGCTTTAATATCCTTACCTGCCGTTTTACCCAGTTCCTCCTGAGTAGCAGTTATGTCTAGGATGTCATCGACAATTTGAAATGCTAAACCAATATTTTGGGCATATTTGGATAACTTTTGTAAGTTAGCTGTCGTTGCCCCTGCCAATATTCCACCACAAACTACACAGGCTTCTAGCAAAGCACCAGTTTTATGAGTATGGATAAAGGTGAGGGTTTCTTCTTTAATATCCAACTTACCTTCTGATTCGAGGTCAAGCACTTGACCCCCAACCAATCCGGATGCCCCGACTGCTTTACCCAACCAAGCAACTACCTGCAAAACTTGGGGAGCTGGTACATTTTTAGTTTGAGCCGCCGCATATTCAAATGCATAAGCTAATAAACCATCACCTGCGAGGATGGCAATGTCCTCACCAAATACTTTGTGGTTAGTTAGTTTACCGCGACGGTAATCGTCATTGTCCATTGCTGGTAGGTCATCATGAATCAATGACATGGTATGGATCATTTCCAGAGCGCAGGAGGTTGGCATTGCCATCTCCACCGTGCCACCCATCAGTTCACAGGTAGCTAAGCACAGAATCGGGCGCAAGCGTTTACCTCCAGCCAAAAGAGAATAACGCATTGCCTCGTAAATTTTGTCGGGCTCCATTCGGGGCAGAGCCTGGTCTAAAGCTGACTCAATTAGAGCCTTTCGCTCTTTTAAGTAAGTTACTAAGTCTAAACTTGGGGATTCCCTCTTGGGGGTAGGTCGCCCCTCCGTCGCTACCATGCCTTGATTCCTTGATTATCTGATTCCTCTAACAATTTTACGGGGCTGGGGGTCTTCTTGAAAGAACCTTCTCTAATTCTCCTGCTTCTCGTTTTATGGACAAAACTCTTTACTGATGGTACTTAGGATTGTCGAGTTTTGAAATTTATCAGTGGCGCTAAACTAAAGTCTAACCCTCTCAAACCCAACATTTAATCTATTCTTAAACAAACAACACAGATTTATAATAATCTTATATTTTATAGCTTTCAGTCTTCTTAATTAGTTCTTTTGTTGACCTAGCCTGCTGTAAACTGAAATTATTTTAATCATAAACAACGGTTTTATTGATTGATTGTTGTCAATTTTAACCAGAGCAAAACTGTTCAAGAATACCTATTTGTATAACTAAGGATCGTGTTATTTAGTAGCATAGCCACTGTCATCGGTCCTACGCCACCAGGGACAGGGGTAATATATCGGGCAGTTTCCTGAACAGAGTCAAAGTGGACATCTCCTACAAGACGAGATTTTTCTTGTTGATCACTAACGCGATTGATACCAACATCAATTACGACAGCACCTGGTTTTACCATGTCCCTGGTAATCAGTTGAGGTTTTCCGACGGCTGCTACTAAAATATCAGCGCGACGTGTCAGCTCCCCCAGATCTTGGGTGCGCGAATGAGCAATTGTGACTGTAGCGTTGGCTTCTAGTAGCATCAGTGCCAGAGGTTTACCTACTAAAATACTACGTCCTACCACTACTGTCTGTTTACCAGACAAATTAATCTGGTACTCTTGCAACAGGTGCATGATCCCTGCTGGTGTACAGCTACGTAAACCAGGCTCTCCCCTGAGCAGACGACCTAGATTAACAGGGTGTAATCCATCAACATCTTTATCCGGATGGATTTGGTGCAGTAATGAAACAGCATCTAGGTGGTCGGGTAAGGGCAGCTGGACCAGAATTCCATCTACACGCTGATCTTGATTGAGGGCGTTAATGGTTTGCTCGAGTTCTGCTTGGGACGTGTTACTGGGAAAATGACGACCAAAAGAAGCAATGCCCACTTTAGCACAGGCACGCTCTTTATTACGAACATAGGCAGCGCTAGCCGGGTTGTCACCTACCATCAACACTGCTAATCCAGGTGGTCGTCCATGTTTCAACGTCAGCTTCTGTGTCTGTTCTTGCAGCTGGGTCTGAATTTTTTTAGCTATGGTCTTACCATCGAGTATGTTGGTCATTGGTCAATTGGGTTAAACAGTGTAGACGGGTGTACAGATGCTGCCTACTTGGGTTAGAACATTGTAGATGCTGTAGATGCATGGAGCGACTTACTTGAGGCTGGGGAACGAACATTTATGTTTCAACCTACTTCCTTTTTCACTCCTCCAAACAGAGTTCATTGGCAACTGACAACTGAAAACATCATAGGATTTCAATATGCCAACTAAGTATTGGTCAACTCTTTTACCGTTTTGGGTTTTACTTGTAGGAGCCGGGACTGTTGGCTGTAGTCCCTTAGCCCATAATGGCATTCATCAGCTTAATATTAGCTACCCTGGTGTAAAGGTCACAAAAATCCGTGATCTACCACAAAATCAGAATACTATCGATACAGTCTACCTTCGGGGTAAAGTTACTAATCAAGCACCACTTTTAGATGCGAATGCTTATGAACTCCAGGATGCTACTAGTACCATTTGGGTAGTCTCTCAGGGAACTTTGCCCAATATCGGTGATCAAGTCTTGATCCAAGGTAAGCCTCAATTTCAAAGCATTCCCATTGCTGGACAAGATTTGGGTGAATTATTTATTCAAGAGCTTGAGCAGCTACAACGGCAAGTCTATCAACCTAAGTCCCCCTTACTTCCAGCACCAACAGATGAGCAGTAAGCAAGTTCAAGTAGCGATCGCTATTCTCTATCGGCAAGGTCAGTTCCTGATGCAGCTACGGGACAATATTCCTAGTATTCTTTACCCCGGTTTGTGGGGTTTATTTGGGGGACACATCGAACCCGGAGAAACCCCTATCGAAGCTCTGAAGCGGGAATTGGTGGAGGAAATTAGCTATGCACTACCCTCAGCATCTTTGTTTGGCCATTATCCTGAACCCCATGTGTTACGTCATGTGTTTGCAGTACCCCTGACCGTGGAACTTTCACAGTTGGTCTTAGGGGAAGGCTGGGATATGGGCTTGTTGACTCCTGAGCAGATTCGTCAGGGCGAGTCTTATTCTGCCAAGGCTGGTCAGGTGCGACCCCTTGGTCCTGCTCATCAGCGTATTCTACTGGATTTTCTGGAGAAGGGATCCAGCCTGGTATAAGCTACTCTATACCGCACACCTGGGCAAGAACAACCGGATAACCTACCCTTCACCGAACGTCAAAGGCGAACAACTGGATCACCTTAAATCTTCAACCCTTCACGGACAGCAAAGCATTATCAAGAATGCTTGTTGTCCTTTTTGTTATTTTGGGCATCTCTCTGCACAACGGCCACTGAAATGCCTTCGCGTAGCGTGACCTACGGTCAATCGCTTTTTAGTACTCACTAATTTGATGTTCTAATTTGATGTTAACGATTGATTAATTGCAATGTGATTAAATAATTAATTCCTTTAATGGGCGTTATTGGTACTTCAGTTGACCTGTTTACACAATAGTTTTACGCAATAGTTTTGAGTCTGGTGGGAAGTAGCTCCGTTGTCGGGATTCTGGTAAAGGAACAGAGTTGAGTCCTGGAATTAGAACTAGGTAATGTATCGGTTATATTTCCAAGTACATAAAGTTGACAGGTCTGCTTACACACCTGAGTTTTTTTTGCATAGGGGTAAAAAAAGACCTATTGTCAACTATCTTTTTAGTTTTATTGCAGGGGCTGTTTTAGGTATATCGCTCGATATCTAATAATTTCTGGTCGATGTTAGCTATCGCATGTTCCCAGTCTGCTATACTAATCATCCGCAAGTCATCTATAGATCCTTTTTTGCAGACTTTGAGCGCGAACCGTTTCTTAGCGAGCAAACCAGTTAATTGAGTGAATTGCTGTCTTACTTCCTTGAGGGACTTTCTCCTAGCTGCCTCACTCGAAGAACTGTTAAAATCTTCGGATCTCGAATTTTTCCTTGAGTCTCTTACGGTAGACATAACGGACGTATACCATTGATCAGAATATCTATAGAACGAATAAATATCATAGATGAGTTTCACTACGTCTGGTTCGGAATGGCGATCGACAGACCACTTAGCATAATTCTTTGCTATACCTTTCAGGTATTCAAAATATGAGTACAGTTTGATTTCTACTCCACATCTTTCACTGAGTCTCTTTGCCACATTTTTTACTTCTCTAGAAGCCCCTTTTGAAACAAAAATAAAGAAAGTAAAATCATCTAAATGTTTTTCTGCTAGTTCGATGTAACCACGAGTAACTATACATTCATTTATGTCATCTATCGTTAGCCAGTCTTTTTTGTATTCGACGACTATGGTTCCTGGCTTGGAGGCAGGATTGACTGAATTTATTACTTCATCGAATTCTCTTTCGCTTACGAGACTAAACCTGCGATCGTCTTTTACTCTGTAATGACGCCTCGAATCTAACGCATCTTGAAAATCCTTGGGAAACAATTCATAATATGAATCAATACGATCCGTCAGCTCTTCCTCTGACAGTTTGACATTAGAATTCCCCAGAATCTCCATAGTCAGAGGGGTTGTCTCTGAAGATATCTTCGATCTGCTCTTCTTTTGAGAGTGGTTGTCCTGATGATAAATCATAACCTTGTTGTTCCAATTTATCTCTTACGTTATTTAGTATCTTGGAAACTGACTCAGCTTTATCCTTAGGAAGTTTGCTGCTATCCGGATGGAACACTTTTATTAATTTCATGTAATTTCCGACTTTGATTTCAGCCTCTGCGATCGCTTCAGCAATGTACTCGGGTTGAGTGCAAATTAATTCGTAAGTAGATGCAACCCTGATTTCGGACTCTTCTGTAGCTGCTTGTTCCGGCTCGGGTTGACTTGCCACAGGAGTAGATTCGTCCACATCAACCAACCTCTTTTTGATCTGCGAGATCGCGTGTTCCCAGTCTACGATGCTCATCATCCGCCTGCCTTCAAGTGAGCCTTCCTCGCAGACGAGTAAAGCTGATCTCTTATTAGCTGGAACCCCGGTTAATTCGGTGAACTTTTGCTTTAATTCTTTCAGTCTGCTAGCCATGGACTTAGAAGGTGGTTTGGGAGATTCTTCAGAGGGTGGTTCAGGAGTTTTCTCCGTGGACTCTATTTCCTCGCTGTTGGGCACATTTTTCTTGAGCCTCTTGATAGCATACACCCAGTCGTTAATGCTATTCATTCGCCTACCTACAAGCGCACCCTTTATACATGCATGGATAGCAAACTTCTTCTTAGCCGGTAGGCCGGTTAGTTCCCTGTATAAAAGGGTTTCAGGTACTTTGGCACTTCATGACAGCTTCTCTAGCATTACGCCAACATCCAGAAGTTGTCTTTTGGGAATAGAGAATTGCTTTCCGGAAATCGTTGGCAATTTTTCTGCCTTGCCTTTGTGGCGTTCAAGGTCAAGAATGGGTTGTGGCTGTGTTGTCGTTTGTGATACTTTCCGGAAAATGGAAGGTTTGGCCACCCTACACCCTATTCCCTACTTCTCACAACCAATTTCCCAGCAAAATAAAAGCCGACCAGTAAAGGGGGAGATTAAATGCCTCGCTCTGCAACAGCTCCAGTTGAGCAAGACGCAGAGCTTCAGCCTTGGTAACCTTGCCTCGTAGGAACCTTATTCGGTATAGTCTAGAAAGAGCTTTGAACAGGTCATACCGATTTGGGAGTGTCAAACTCCCTCTACCCACCTTGGTGAGGTTCCGTAATCACAACGGATACCAGCCCCGGTCAATCTTCACTCCCCTGAGCCTTTCACAGTCACTGCGATCGCTAAAGAACGATACAAAGGAGAACAACCTAGGCTTGCCATACGTCTACCTAATAGCAAAGATAAACCCTAGTAGTGGGCACTTTACCGGCGCATTCAAAATAGGAAAAACAAAGAGGAGTCCAGAGATAAGACTGAAAGAACTCCAAACTGGTAACGACTTCCCTTTGACCATCGAATATGTAATAGAAACAAGCCGACCGAGTGAAGTGGAGTCTAAACTCCATGCAATATTGCGATCTCATGCCAGCACTGCCGGAGGAGGTACCGAATGGTTTTATTTCAGTAACGACGTTGAACTTTCTCGGGTAAAAAGGCTGATGTATAAGCACAGTGATAACTATCGCGTGCCAGAACCAGAACCAAGACCACCACGACCAAGACCAGAAGAAAAACCGTATGTACCCTCGCGTAGACGAAGCAATCCTATTGATCTGACTGATCCCTCATCTATTTTCCTTATGATTCTGGCTGATCCCGTATCTGCTTTATTTATGATGCTGCTTTCTGTAGCTGTGATTACAATACTTTCGTTAGGACTAGTAAACTTATTGATGGTTGATAGTTATCAACAACTCCCACTTGAACGAACACCTCAAAGGAGCCTGATACGCTAGACGCGCGACCAACAAAAGCAAGATTGACACCAGGTGGTTCACGCCATCCAATCCCCAATCAATCGGAATTTATCAACCCAATGGTGCCAATGAACAGGGCAGGGACAAAACAGCTGTTCCCTGAGGCCGTTTCAATCAGGTCGGCATAGGCTCTAATGCCTCCCTCAAAGTCCACACCATCCAGCACTGCATCAATTCCATTGTTGAAATCCTCGTTCAAGGCGTAATGCTAGAGAAGCTATCACGAAGTGCCAAAGTACCTGAAACCCTTTCATACAAGAAACTTCACCATCACTTGGTCATAAATTTCTTGAACTTCCCCTATACTCAGTCTTGAATACACTTCCAATGACTGTCGAGAAGAATGCCCGGAATAGGGTTGGATGAGGGCATCATCAATCCCTTGTTTTTTTCAACCAAGTGAGCAGAAAGTGACGCAACTGATGGGGTGAAATGCGCTTACTGAGTCCCACCTCTTCTGCATACTTTGCCAAATCTTTCTGATTCCCCGGTCGCTATACTTACCTTTCCAGGACTTCCGAACATCTTAATCCCCAGGAGTATTAGTTATACCAAATCCTGTTCCCATACCCCCCTTATCCGCATAGCCATAGATTCCTGGCATACAAAGATTTTGTCGATTTTTATAAAGGGGTTTTGACAAACGGATTTGGTATTACATTGAGAAACGCTTGTATAACGCCGAGTTGGGGGATTATCGGTACTTAAATAGGCTATAATAGTATTAAATGCTTAACAACTTCACGTTAATGGCACCAATGGCACCGTGGATAGTCATACCCCAAACCAAATCACCCCTCAACCTGACCACCTGACCATTACTACAGCAAACCTACTAGAAGCTTTTGCTGATTTCCTCGATATCGATGTGGCAGCAGGAGATGCTGCAGCTGATACCGTCAATACCTACCGCCGCCAGGTTCAGCAGTTTGTGAACTGGTGCGATCGCATAAATCTTCATCCAGCCGCAGTTACTAAAGACGACATTAAGCGTTACCGCCGCTGGATGGTAGAAACTAAAAAATTTAAGCCAGCAACAGTATCACTAAAGTTGTCAGTTGTCAAGCGTTTTTATCAAGCTGCTGTGGAAAAAGGACTGATTACGATTAATCCAGCCCTTGGAGTGAAACCGCCACGGGAAAAGCTGGACCCGGCGGCAAGGATTACCTATTTGGAAAAGCCTGAAGTTGAAAAGTTGTTAGGAGCGATAGTGAATGATGGTAGCCTTAAGGCCAAGCGGGATAAACTTCTGCTGGCAATCATGATATTGGAAGGTCCCCGTAGCATTGAGTTACATCGGGCAAATGTCTCTGATGTAGTTAAGCAGGGGGGTAATCTGGGAATTCGGGTCGAAGGGAAGCGTAATATTAGAATAGTGCCATTAACACCAGATCTTGCTGACTTGCTAATGGCTTATCTTGAAGCAAGGACAGAAAATGGGGAAGTGGTCAAACCATCGAGTCCTTTATTTATAGCTGTTGGAAACAGGGCGGGTGGCAAGCGGATTTCCCGGCGGGGGATTCGGCTAGTTGTGGATAGTTATCTTGAGCAAACTAACCTTAAGCAAACACCAGGAAGAACTATATCAGCCCATAGCTTGAGACATACGGCAGGTACGTTAGCTCTCCGTTCTGGTGCTGAGTTACGCCAAGTGCAAGATTTGTTGGGACATGCTGATCCCAGAACAACTTGTATTTATGCCCATGTAGCAGATCGCTGGGAAAATAATCCAGCATTGAAGTTGGGCATTAACCTGTCTTGATCATCTAGAGGTTCAATGAATAGCTAATTATTCTGGCAACTGGGGAACAGTAACTGGCACTCCTCCTTGGTGAAGGGATTGGCTTAAACAACTGAGAATGTGTACCAATTGAGCACCAACCCAGCCAGATGATATTGATGAAGGTTGGGACAAGCGGACACTGTTAAGAAAGCGATCGCATACTGAATAAAGTGGTTCAAATGATTCGAGATCAAGAACTTCACGATGTTGACCAGCAGGGATAAAGTACTCCCCGTTCTGTTCAAAATAACCATGTTGAATAGTTAGGGGTGCTTGAGCAACCATTTCATCAAAAATCAAGGTTCCCTGTGTTCCTACAATCCCAAGCCGCCGCTGTTTATCTGGATTGAGCCAGCACAGATGAATGAATGCTTGGAAGCCAGTGGGATAGGTAAGTGTGACCTGAACTAAGTCAGCTAATCCTTGAGGAGTTGAAGGTTTAAGGTTATTGGGTTGAAGGTTAGCAGGTTGAAGGTTAGCAGGTTGAAGGTTGGCAGGTTGAAGGTTAGGAGGTTGAAGGTTAGGAGGTTGAAGGTTAGGAGGTTGAAGGTTATCGGGTTGTTGAGGGGTAAGTGATTGACTGCAGCCTTGGTTATCTTCAGAACTTTCAACCGGCAAGTTGCTAACTTGAAACTCTTTTTGAAACTGTAGCCACACCCTACCAGTAGCTTGGACTTGAACAGGTGGCTGTCCTAAGCAATGGTTAAAAATAGCAATGTCGTGAATGGCTAAATCCCAGAGAGAATCGACATCTTGACGTACTGGTCCTAAGTTAGTACGGGCGGCGTATCCATAGCGTAAGTCTCCTAAGCATCCTGAGTTGACAACCTCTTGAGCTCGCTTGACCGCTGGGTGAAATAGATAGGTATGGTCAACCATGAGCTGTAGCTGCTTTTCTTGAGCCAGGTGGCACAATTCTAGACACTCAGCTACATCAAGGGTTAAGGGTTTTTCTGCTAGGACGTGTTTCCCCTGCTGTAGAGCATCCTTAATTAGGGTGTAATGGGTAACTGCTGGAGTAGCAATTACCACTGCCTCAATTGTCGGTAGATCCCGTATCGATTCCCAATCTGTTGCCAAACGTACCTCAGGAGCGAGGTTATATTTATCTTTAATAGCTGCCAAGGTTTCTGGGTATGGATCAACCACTGCCACTAAGCAAGCATCAGGGTGTGCCAAGAAATTCCTGACCAAGTGTTTCCCCCAGCGACCTGCTCCCAATATCGCTACTCCAGTTTGTTTCATTTTTGCCCTCTCAATTCCAGAAATGCCTGTTTGGCTGCTGCTTGTTCCGCAGCTTTTTTCGATCTTCCTGTACCTTCACCTAATTGTCGATTTTGTAGCCAAACTTGGGCAGTGAAGCGGTTGTTTGCCCCATGCACTTGTAGGTTTTCCGTCAGATGATACTTTGGGAGCAGTTTGTAGTGAGCTTGAGTCCATTCCTGAAGAGCATCTTTGTAGTTTTGGCGGGCGGGGTCTTGACGAATTTCAGTAGTCAGTTTTTGTAAGTGAGGGTCTAGCCAAGGACGGACTAATTCTAGGGTATGGGTACTTAAATATAATGCTCCCAATACTGCTTCAAAGGCATCAGCTAACCGGGATGTTTCCCCAGCTTTGTCACCAGCGGCACTATTGGAAACCAGTAAATAACGCTCTAGACCATAGCTGCGAGCGAGTTGAGACAGAATGCGATCGCTTACCAGTACGGAACGAATCGCAGCAAACTCACCAACGGAAGAGTTAGGATAATTTTCCCATAGCCATTCTGAGCTAGCTAAACGTATTACAGCATCACCAACAAACTCCAACTGCTCATAGTTGTGTTCTGCTGAGATACTACAGTGAGTCAGTGCTAAATCTAGCAACGACCAATTCACAGCTGTAGTTTTAGATAGTCCTAACTTTTGAACTAACTTCTCTAATTGTTTCTGACGACGGGGGTCTTTGATGGTCATGGCTGTCTGTTGTCGTGAGTCGGAAAGTCCTTTGTTACTAACCAGAGTCTGGGAGTACTAATGACTAATAGACCTCTTGCAAAAGTAGTTTTCTGATAGTGTTTGGATCAATTCTTGTCCACTGTTCCCTGTTCCCTGTTCCCTGTTCCCTACTTCTGCAAGAAGTCTAATGACTAACGACTAATAGCTAAATTGAGAGAAAGTCGGACATAAGCCGGGTTCTGTTCTCCCTAGCAACCATCAAGAAGCTACTAAAGAGGGTGGTTATCTATCTAGGACGGCTGTTACCAGACGCCTCATGCGGTTCTCCATATCCGGAACTGGTAAAAGACCAACCGTAGTTCCTCTCGACCTTGCTCCCAACCGGGGTTTACCGAGCCAGCACCTCTCGATGCTGCTGGTGCGCTCTTACCACACCTTTGCACCCTTACCTGTGAAAGAATTAGGAAAAAGGCAGGAAGAATAGATTCATCCTGGAGCCTTCTACCTTTATCCTTCCCATCGGCGGTATGTTTCTGTGGCACTATCCTCACGGTCACCCGCACTGGGCGTTACCCAGCAAGTTTGGTCTTTCGGGAGCCCGGACTTTCCTCAGACTCGCAGAAAAATGCGAATCCGCAACCACCTGCGCCTACTTTCTCTCTACTCTAGTTTAGACTTGATTAGGGGTTGGTTGTTAGCTGCTGGAGTTTGAGTTAATCCAGAGGCAGAGAGCATTATCTGTCCCAAGAGCAGCAACTAGGGAAATGGAATGGGCCTTGGAACCGCTACGGGAACGCAAAAGCTAATCCTCTAGAATTTGTTGGATTACACTGTTAAGAGGGTTGTCATCTTTCTGTCTTCCTTTCCAAGGAAGAATGACTAATTTGTTTAGTTAACATTTCACAAGGAATACTTTACAATGTAAGCATGGTAGAAAAAGCTTACCGTTACCGTTTATACCCAACCCCTGAACAGGAGACTCTGTTGAGGAGAACCCTAGGCTGTGTAAGACTTGTTTACAACAAAGCATTAGATGCTAGAACAAAAGGATGGTACGAACATCAAAAACGAATTAGTTATAAAGAAACTTCCGTATGGGTTGACAGGATGGAAACAACAGGATGACTTGTTTTTTATGAATGAAGTCAGTTGTGTTCCACTTCAACAAGGATTGAGGCATCTACAAAATGCTTTTACTAATTTCTTTGCAGGTCGTGCTAAGTATCCGAACTTTAAGAAGAAACGCAACGGTGGTAGTGCAGAATTTACAAAATCAGCATTTAAATGGAAAGATGGTCAAATCTATCTTGCTAAATGCAAAGAACCTTTGCCTATTCGTTGGAGTCGTCAATTACCTGCAAACTGCAATCCAAGTACCGTTACAGTCAGCTTAGATCAATCCGAACGGTGGCATATCTCAATTAGGTTCAATGACCCTAGAGACTTGAGCTTGCCTTTAACGGATAAACAAATTGGTTTTGATCTAGGAATTTCCAGTCTAATTACAACCAGCGACGGAGATAAAATTACCAACCCCAAGCATTTTAAAAGGCTCAAAAAAAGACTGGGTAAATACCAAAAAGCTTTGTCGCGAAAACAAAAAGGATCTAACAATCGTGAAAAGGCAAGGTTAAAGGTGGCCAGGATACACGCAAAGATCAAGGACGCTAGAAGAGATTTTACTCACAAGCTAACCACTCAACTGGTCAGAGAAAACCAATTGATTGCGTTTGAGGATTTAGCTGTAAAAAACATGGTCAAAAATCACAAACTAGCTCAGGTAATCAGTGATGCTAATTGGGCAGAAATAATCCGTCAGGTTAAGTACAAGTCAGAGTGGTACAACCGGAAAGCTGTTTCGATTGATAGATGGTTCCCCAGTAGCAAGTTGTGTTCTGCATGTTTGAATTGCGTCGGATCTTTACCACTAAACATCCGGGAATGGGACTGCCCATCTTGTAACACTCACCATGTTCGCGTAGCGTAGCCCTTCGGGCTAATCGCGATATCAACGCATCAATTAATATTTTGGCGGCAGGGCTTGCCGTGTCAGTCTGTGGAGCGACTGTAAGACCCGTTCGCGTAGCGTCGCCTACGGCGAAAGAGAGTAAGTCTCGGAAGGCTAGTGCGAAAAACTCCCCCAAGGGGAGAAGGAAACAGAAACCTAAGTCGTGAGTCGCGAGGTACCCCCGCTATAATCTACAATTTAGCGGTGGGAAGATGTCAACGTGAGCTTTTACGATGAAGTAGCGAGCCGCATTGAGACAATCAACCATAATTAGACTCGCAAATCTAATGTAAATAACCTTTAATGGTAGCAATTTATAATAATTGCTTGTGTATATCATTATAACTAAAACTACGTCAATAGTACAATTATACTACTAAACTAGGCAAGCTGTTCGCGTAGCGTGGCCGTTCGCGTAGCGTGGCCAAAAGGCCAAAAGGCCATCGATAGCAATCGGATTTGAGTGGTGTAACACCAGAAGAGGGAGAGAGGGGTAAGAAGGGAAAGAATATCACTATTTTTATTAACAAATTAATTTCCTTCGGGTTTGATCAGGTACAGGGAAATCTAGCTTGATGGGATTACTTTCAAATAACTATTGCGGTGACAATACTCTTCGAGGAAAATGCTTCAAGTAGTGCCATTGGTGAATATCGGAATCCAAAGGATAGTTGCGTCAGTGACCAATTAAGAAACAAAGGTTTTGATAACTGTGTTAACTTTGGTTAAGTTAACTGAAACCTGATTAGCAGTAAAAATGGTTCGTATTTTACATTTCTTAATAAATTGATATAAAACTAATTACCAAGTACTAATTACCAAGTACTAATTACCAATTACCGATGAGTCTTGGAGCAGGTACAAAAGCATCTAGACTTGAGTCAGCACTGAAAAACAAGTAAAACCTACTCAAGAGGAGGGTTTGCATTGACTGAAAACCAAATTTCCCTCCAGACAATCTCGCGTAGTGAACTGCGACAGCTGGTGCGTTCTCAGCTGCAGATACTGCTGGAGCAAGGTAATCTTCAGGGTGCTAAGCAAGTGCTGGTACCAGTACAACCAGTAGACATTGCGGAAGCGATTGAAGGATTACCCGAAGCAATGCAAGTGATTGCCTTCCGCTTATTGTCTAAATCTGAGGCCATTGAGGTGTATGAAAATCTTGACTCCAGTGTCCAACAGTCTCTAGTTGAGAAGTTTAAACATCAGGAGGTACTGGATATCGTAGATAAGATGTCGCCAGATGATCGAGCCAGGTTGTTTGATGAGTTACCAGCTAAGGTCGTCCGACGCTTGCAGTCACAGTTAAGTCCCAAGGAGCGCCGAGCGACAGCCCTGTTGTTGGGGTATGAGGAGGGAACAGCAGGGCGAATCATGACCCCTGAATATATTTCCCTCAAGGAAAACTTGACGGTTAGCGAGACCTTGGAGCAGATTCGTAGCTTAGCCAAAGCCTCGGAAGTCGTATATTACCTATATATAACCGATAACTCTCGACACTTGACTGGGATTGTTTCCCTGCGGGATTTGGTGATTTCTGCCACCGAGACCACCATGGGTGAAATTATGACTCGTGATGTGGTATATGTCTATACCTATGCGGGCCAGGAAGAGGTAGCACGGATGATCCAACGCTATGACTTTCTGGCTGTACCAGTGGTTGACCGGGAGCAGCGTCTAGTGGGTATTGTCACTGTGGATGATGTGATTGATATCTTGGAGCAGGAAGCAACAGAAGATATGTACGCGGTTGGTGGTGGTGTCCAATCGGAGGGGGATAATTATTTTCAAACCAATTTATTCACAGTTGCCCGCCGACGGGTAGTTTGGTTATTTGTCTTGTTACTCACTAATACGGTTACGGGTACGATTATAAAGTCTCAAGAGTCTATTTTGCAGCAGGTTGTTGCCCTAGCAGCTTTTATCCCTTTACTCACTGGCACTGGTGGTAATGTGGGCGCTCAGTCTTCTACGGTGGTGATTCGTGGCTTAAATACTGATGAAATTCGTGACTTAGGCCCCGGTCAAGTGATTTGGCGAGAGGCACTGGCGGGGTTATTACTAGGAGTAATTTTGGGTACAATGGCTACTGGATGGGCTTACTGGTTACAAGGAGATTTTTCAGTTGCCCTATCGGTGGGAGTGAGTCTGATTGCGATCGCACTTTTAGCATCAATTGCCGGTTCAGCCCTACCGTTTCTGTTCCGTCACCTAGGCTTAGACCCAGCTCTGATGTCCGCACCATTCATTACAACAGTTGTTGATGTCTTAGGTGTGCTGATTTATTTCAATATTGCTAAATCAGTCTTAGGGCTTTAGCATGCATGCTAAAGGGAACAGGGAACAGGGCACAGGGAACAGTCAACAGGCAACAAAAAACCATAATTTGTACTTAAAATTGTCGCAAATCGCTAAAATTAACTGTATTATTAAATTTATAATTAGGGCGAGCTGAATAAGTCGTAACCCTTGAGTTATTAAGGTTTTGAGGAGATACTCTTAAACCGTAATTAATCGGGATGAACCCGTACAAAACGGTCAAGGTGCAATTTATTGTTGCCTGAGGGAGGAGTGGTCATGCAGTAATTGGAGTTAAACCTGCCACTCGTCTTTCTAG